>CAZPQE010000079.1:0-12343 GCA_964588615.1 uncultured Clostridia bacterium
GCAGCCAGCAGGCCAAAGAAGATGAAACTCGCGCGCCAACTCTTCCACCCCGCGAGCAGGTTTGCGACGGGAACGCCTGCGACTAACGCGGCGAAGTATCCAGCCTGAACCACGCTCATCGCAACGCCGCGTCTTTCATAAGGGAAATAGTCTCCGACGTAAGCTATCGAGCAGGTGGAAAACGCGCCTGCGGCAAAGCCCGTGAGCAGCCTCACTGCGGCAAGCGCGCGAAAATCCGCCATCAATCCGGCGGCGATGAGCGAAGCGCCGAAAAGCACGGCGGCATAGAGAAGAAACCTCTGCCTCCCGGCGCGGTCAGAAAGCGGCCCGATGATGAGACCGGCAGCGGCAGCAGCAAGCGCGTAGGCCGGGCCAAGCAGAGTTCCGACCTCGCCTACTTCGACGCCGAGGTCTGAGGCGATCAGAGGCAGAAGAGGCGAAATCATCTGGTTGTCGCTGGAGGCGAGAAAAAAAATCAACAACAGGATCGCCATCACCGCTCCCGCGCGCGGGAGACTCTTCGATGGCGCTCCTGTTTGAGAGAGTTCGGTCTTAGGCGCAGCCATATTCTCCTGTAGCAACCACCGGCACACAACCTTAGAAGACCGGGACGCGATGTGTCAATTGAACGCCACAGATAACCGCGCGGCAGCCAACACGGGCAATACATCCGTTTCGAGAGGCAATCAAAGAGATACTCGACAGGATTCACAGGATTCTCAGGATTTACATGACCAGTCAAAACGAAATCCTGTTCATCCTTCTCATCCTGTAAATCCTGTCTGATTCCTCTTACAAAAACTCCGGCTCTTTTCGTTTTCGATAATCGCACTCTTCGATTTAGAATCAGCCTCTCGGAGGCGCGCATGAAACTCACCATCATCGGATCAGGAACAGCGAGGCCGGACGGCGAGCGAAACTCTGCCGGGTTCCTGATTCAGACCTCCGACGCGATGATACTGCTCGATTGCGGCGCGGGCACTCTGCACTCGCTCGCCCGATTCTCTGCCGAGTGGGAAAAGCTGACCCACATATTCATCAGCCATTTTCATGTCGATCACTGCGGCGAGCTTGCCTCGTTTATCTTCGCCTTCAAGTGGGGAATGCGCGGCAAAAGAAAAGAACCTCTGACCCTCATCGGCCCACTAGGGCTTGATCGTCTGATCGAGGGCCTCAAGCTTGCCTTCGGCTCGAAGCTGTTCGATCTCCCGTTTCCGATCAATGTGCAGTTGCTCGCTTCAGGTGAGAGCCTGCGCCTCGGACTCGACACTACCCTCAGAGTGGCGAAGACGCCTCACACCGCAGAGAGCCTTGCGGCGAGGATTGAAAACGTCGGTCGTGTGATCTGTTACACGGGCGACACCGAGTACAGCAATGAACTGGCGACGTTTTTTCATAAAACGGATTTGCTCATCTCCGAATGTTCATTTAGAGAGAGGCGGCCCGGAGTGCGCCATCTTTCGATCCGAGACGCTGCAGTGATGGCGGCGCGCGCTCAGGCGACCCGCCTCGTAGCCACCCATTTTTATTTCGATTGCGACGAGACTGAATTGAAACAGGAGTTGCAAAGGGATTATGCTGGTGAAGTGCTGATAGCAAGAGACGGCCTTGCAGTGGAAGTTTAACGGCTCAGACCGAGGGTCGCCTGTGAATCGAAGGGAAGAACCCGACATCTGTGGGCGGCCCTTGATTCCCGGAAAGAGAGGTGACTTATGAGCGTTGCCGCGAAACTCAAACAATACCTCGACAACAACAATGTCCAGTACAGCGTCCTGACCCACGAGAGGTCTTACACGGCTCAGGACACTGCGGCTGCCGCGCACGTGTCGGGCAGAGAGCTTGCCAAGACGGTGGTCATAAAAGCCGATGACCGGTTCGTGCTGGCCGTGCTGCCAGCGCCTCGCAAAGTCGACCTCAAGCGGTTGCAGGTGTTTCTGCAGGCGGCAGACGTGCGCATGGCTTACGAGGCGGAATTCTCTTCGCTGTTCCCGGAATGCGAAGTGGGAGCGATGCCGCCCTTCGGCAACCTCTACGGCATGCAGGTCTACGTCGACAGGTCGCTGACGCGCGACGAGGAAATAGTCTTCAACGCCAGCACCCACGTCGATGCCATTCGGATGAGGTACGGAGAATTCGAGCGGCTGGTTTGTCCTGTGATAGCCGATTTTTCGCTGACCGGTCAATGAACATTTTCCATCCGCTGATCGCTGCCTGAAGGCTGATGATGTCCGACCGCCATTTCAAAAAAGCGGCGGCCCGGTGGGGGAATGCGCGTTTCCAGTATGAGGCAAAGATGAAGAAACCTTTTCATTCGCTCCTTGTGATAGCTCTCCTCTGTTTGTCGCTCTCAATCAACCTGCGCTCTCAAACCGTCGCGCCCGTCGAAGCGGCGCAGGCGCGGACGGACGCGCACGTCATAATGATCTCCATCGACGGGCTCGTGCCCGATTATTACACCGCGCCCGCCCCTCTCGGCTTGAAAGTCCCGACCCTCACCCGCTTGAAACTCGAAGGCTCATATGCCGAAGGCGTGGAAGGCGTTTATCCTTCGGTAACATATCCCGCTCACACCACGCTGGTCACGGGAGTGAGACCGGCCCGGCACGGGATCGTTCAGAACCGCCTATTCGAGGCCCCCACCGATGAGCAGACGAAGGAATGGTACTGGTTTTCGAAAGACCTCAAGGCGGACACGCTGTGGACGATAGCAAAAAAAGGCGGCCTCGTCACCGCGGCCGTCGGCTGGCCGGTGACTGTAGGAGCCGAAATCGATTACAACGTGCCTGAGATAATCGACCCCAAAGAAGACCCGCCCACTGCGCGTCGCTCGATTCAATACATCACTCCCGGCCTGCTTGCCAAAGCCGCGCCCACTATCCCAAGAACCGACACGACGACCGACGCGCGCCGCACTGCGCTGAGCGAATTCATCATCACCAACTACAAGCCCAACCTGATGCTCATTCACCTGGTCGAACTCGACGGCGCGCATCATCGCCTCGGCCCGAGGACGCCGAAGGCTCTGGAAGTTGCCGAGCGCGAAGACTCCTACATCGGGCGCATCATCGAAGCCACGCGCAGGGCGGGCACGTTCGAGAAGACTACATTCTTCATAGTTTCGGATCATGGTTTTGCCGGCGTCGAAAAAAAATTCAATCCCAACGTCGCGCTCGTCCGCGAAAAGCTCATCACGCTTGACGCCGCAGGCAGACCGCTGGATTGGAAAGCGGCGGCCTGGCCTGCTGGCGGATCGTGCGCGATAGTTTTGCGAGACCCGGCAGACAGAGAGACCGCAGCGAGAGTGAAAGCGGTGTTTGAAAAATACCTGGCGCGCGGCGACTCTCCCATAAGCCGCGTGCTGACTCGAAAGGAACTCGACCGGATGAGCGCGATCCCGCAGGCCGAGCTTATGCTCGAATCCGCGCAGGGCTTTTCGTTCGATGAAAAGCTGGCCGGGCCTGAGACAGTTGAATCGAAGGACTACCTGGGAACGCACGGTCATTTGCCGTCGCGGGCAGAACTGCGCTCGGCCCTGATCGTCTATGGCGCGGGCGCGCGGGTCGGGGTGAGGATGCCGCTGGCCCGCATGATCGATATAGCGCCGACTGCCGCCGCGCTGCTCGGACTCACTTTCACGGATGCCGAAGGGCGAGCGATCAGCGAACTGGTCAGGGCGGGATTGATTCCAAAACCCAGGCAGAAGAAAACGACCTCGGCGAAACCATCTGTCAAATAACAGGGCAATTGCAAAATGCGCATTGCATCTGCTCTGCCCGCATCACCTTTTGTTTGACTCGATTGAGACCGTTAGTTGATAATGTCGCCGGGAGGAAATATGGCCGAACAGGAAACGATCTTTCACAAAATCGCCGCAGGCGATGCGCCTGCAGATGTCGTCTACTCGGATGACAAGGTAATCGCTTTTCGAGACATCAATCCGCAGGCTCCGGTTCATGTGCTGCTCATACCGCGCGAGGACATGGAATCGCTCAACGACGCTGCCAAGACCGATGTCGGCATCCTCGGCCACCTGCTCTACACGGCTGCGAAAGTCGCCAATCAACTCGGCATAGCTGAAAGCGGCTATCGCGTAGTCATCAACACCGGCGCGGGCGCGGGGCAGAGCGTCGAGTATCTTCACCTCCATCTCCTCGGCGGGCGCTCCATGGCCTGGCCTCCCGGATGATCGACTCACGGTCAGCAGGTCTCCCCCGACTCGATGACCATTCAAAAACTTCCTTCTTGACTCATCCCCATCATCGTCATACTATTGCAGGCAGTTCGCCCCGGTTTGTTGATTTCAACTCGATCAGGGTTTCGACTCTGCTCTTTTCTTTCGGAAAGGCCGTAGCGATGTTTTCGTGCTCGAAAGAGAGTTCAATCAACTGCCTTCTCCGTTACTTTGCCCTCAACCTTCGATTTCGCGCTGCTGACAGCGCCATTTTCTGAGAAAGGGGATATGCACAATGGACCGCGCAAAGCCGATATGTGGAAGGGCGCTTGAGATCGCATTATATGGTTTTCTGCTGGCGATTTTTGTTTTCGCCTGGGGAGAGAAGAACAGTCAGGCATCGAGCCTGGCAACTCCTGAGAGCAACGCCTCCGGCGCCGCAAGCCTGTTGCCGCAAATCGGAACCGTCTTCGACATGTGCATAGTCGATGACAGCAACGGCATTCAGTTGCAGTTGAACACCGTGAACGGAGATTACATTTTCACCGACTGCAACGCCTTCACTCTCGGAGGAACCGGGCTCATCACCCTGAAGGGCTGCGTCATCACTTTGCAGCACGTTACCTCCGACCGAAGGGTCACTGCGAAGATCGATACCTGCCAGAAGAAAGCCAAAGCTTCGGCGCAAACCTTCAGCCCGGCTGCCACCCGAACCATAACTGACAGGAACACCGCCGACGACGCCTGCGGCTGCGGAGATTCCGTCGTGGGAAGACCGGCTCCATAATTTTTTCAGGCTGAAAACCCGGCATACTGCGCCGCAGGCGGTGAGAGTTCGTCTCAAAGAACTCGAACTTCGATGAGCCTGCGGCGTTTTCGTCTCAGCAGACAATTCATCGACGGGAGACTGCTCATGAAAAAGATAGCTGTAGTTCTGGCCGCGATCGCTGCCGCCTGCGCGCTCCTTTTCGCGGGCGGATGGCTTGCGCGCGAGGGAGCGAAAGCCGAAACTGCGGCGGCGCTCGATCAATGGGAATACCTTATAGTCGCGGGCGGCAACGCCAACCTTTCGGCAGACAACGAACGTTATCCGAGACTGCGCAAACAACCTGACGGGCCTTTCAGCCGCGAGTCGTTTCCGCTTGAGCGCAACCTGGACAAACTCGGCGCCGAGGGGTGGGAACTGGTCGCTGTCATGGGATCGGTGCAGGACCCGACCTTCTATCTCAAGCGGCCCCGGAATGCGCCGCGCTGATTCATTGAAATTCGATATTGCGCCTCGCGTCATCCATCGAGAAGTAGCGCAGCGAGCGGAGGCGGTCTCGATCTATTTGCGCGCGAAGGGCGTCTATGGATTCGAACTTCTTTTCGCCGCGAACACGATGCAGAAAACGGACGCGAATCTTCTCTCCATAGATGTCGCGGTCGAAATCCAGAATGTGGGTTTCGATGACCACCTCCGGGTCGCCGCCGAATGTCGGGCGATGCCCCACGTTGGTGATCGAACGCCGCCACTCTCCATCGATGAGCGTGAGCGTGATATATACGCCGTTTGCCGGAACGACGCAGTTGACCGTCCTCATATTGGCGGTCGCGTAACTCAGTTGCGCGCGGCCCGCGCGCCTGCCTTCCACCACCCGGCCTTCGATTCCATAGGGGCGACCGAGCATGCGGCGCGCGAGATTGACCCGGCCCGCGCTCAATAATCTCCTCACCATGGTCGAAGAGACCCTGCGCCCTCGTATTGTAACTTCTGGCACTTCTTCGGCCACGCGACCCATCCGGTCGGCGATTTCTTTGAGCAGAGGAAAGCGGCCTTCGCGATTATGGCCGAAGGCGAACCCGTGACCGAGATAGACCTCGCGGGCGTCGAGATGGCCGAAGATGGTTTGCAGCAGAAAATCTTCCGCCCGCTCATTGGCAAGCTCGGCAGTGAAACTCAGAACGACTACCTGCTCGATGCCCAGCCGCGACAACCCTTCCGTTTTCTGCTCGAAGGTGTGAAGCAGGGGCGGCGCGGTTTCCGGGTGCAGGAGGGCGCGAGGGTGAGGGTCGAAGGTGACTACGGTCGGGCAGAGACCTGACTTGCGGGCGCGCTCGACCACGCGGTTCATGATGAGTTGATGGCCCAGATGCAGCCCGTCGAATACGCCCAGCGTCAGTGCTGTGGGACGGATTATCTCGCCTTCGGTTGCAGCGCGAAAAACTTTCATCGTCTGTCGTGATGAAAGCCTTTGGCTTTCATCCGCATACCTCCACAGTCAATCCGTCATAAGCTATCTCGACTCCTGCCGGCAGGTGACAGCTTGTGACGGCGTGTTTGATGTCGTGCGAAATGTGCGTCAGCAGCGACCTTCGCGGGCGCAGCCGTCGGATGTATTCGAGCGACTGGTCGAGCGACATGTGAGTCGGGTGCGATTTGAAACGCAGAGCGTCGATGACCAGAAGGTCCAACCCTAAAAGCCGCCGGCAGGTTTCATCCGGGATGAGATTGCAGTCAGTCACGTAAGCGAAATCGTTTATTCGAAAAGCTGTCACCGGCAATCGCCCGTGAATTACCGTCAGCGGCTCGATGCTGAGTCCGAACAGGTTGAATTCGCCTTCGATCCTCTCAGCGAGGATTCGCGGGACGCCCGGATAAGCCGACGGCTCGAACACATAAGAGTAAACCCGCCTCAATCCCTGCCATGTGATTTCGGATGCAAAACAGGAGATCGGGCCGTGACGGGACATCAGCGGGCGGGCATCGTCGAGGCCGAAGCAGTGATCGGCATGCGCGTGCGTGAAGAGTATCGCATCGAGTCGACGAAGGCCCGCGCCAAGAGCCTGCTGTCGGAAATCGGTCGAAGCATCGATGAGGATGAAACGCCCGTCGTGTTCAATCAGAGCGGAAGCGCGGAGGCGCTTGTCGCGCGTGTCGTCGGAAAGACAGGTCTCACAATCGCAGCCGACGGAAGGAACCCCCACAGACGTGCCTGTGCCGAGGAAAGTGACTCTCATCTTCTCCTCGAAACATTGACATACTGCATGCGCAGATCGGAGAGCAGGTCTTCGAGCATCTTGGCTTCTCTCTGGCTGAGGTTTCCGCGAGTCCTCTCTTCGAGCGCGCCGATCATATCGATCATGTGCCGGGCGGTTTCCAAATCGATTGACACTCCGCCTTTGACCGGGTGCTCGACCAGCCCCAGGCTCACTGCAGCCTCGACGGCGATCATGTTGACCAGGTTAAGAAAAGCCATCTCGGATTGTCGCGAGCGCGGGCCTGTCTCTGTGCGAGGAGCCTGACCCGCTGAGGCCGCAGCCGGCTCCGTCTTCCTCTCCGAAGCGGCAGGGAAGGAAACCACGTTGGCCGCTTCCTGCGAAGCCGGAGACGGCGCTGACAGGCTGTCTTCGACGACCGTCTCGCGGGGAGTGCCGTCGGCGTTGAATTTTCGGCGATCACTTACTTTGAAGTTGACTTCGTTTTCATCTGCCATAAAATGTCCGCATCGGGTCTATGACCTCTGGAATCACGTTATGCTACCACCTGAGCGCGACCATCGGCCAGCCTCGCTTGCCCGCTCCTGTCGCCTCCTGTAAATTCGAGGCTATGAATGAGTCAGCAAAAAAACAGTCAGGCGAAAAATTCACCGGGCTTGTCTCCCTCATCGACCGTCTCCGCGCTCCGGGCGGTTGCCCCTGGGATCGAGAGCAGACCCACCAGAGCCTCAAGCCCATGATGCTCGAAGAAGCTTACGAGGTGGTCGAAGCAATCGATGAGGGCGATGATCAGGAACTCATAGGCGAGCTCGGAGACCTTCTGCTCCAGGTGGTCTTTCATTCCCAGATAGGAGCCGAAGAAAATCGCTTCACCATCGCCGATGTAATCGAGCGCGTGTCGTCGAAGATGATCCGCCGTCATCCGCATGTGTTCGGAGACGACCGGGCTTCGACCGCAGGCGAGGTGCTGCGCAACTGGGAAGCGATAAAGGAAGCCGAGCTTGCCGACAAAGGCGAAAACAATGAATCGATGCTCGACAGCGTTTCGACCCGACTGCCCGCTGTGATGGAAGCCTTTCAAATGACGACGAAAGTTTCCCGCGTGGATTTCGACTGGCCCGATGTGGCTGCGGTGCTCGAAAAACTCGACGAGGAAACCAGTGAATTGAAAGAAGCCGTCGCGCGCAAGGATGCGTCCCACAGCGAGGTGGCCGACGAAGTGGGCGATTTGCTTTTCGTGGCGGTCAATGTCGCGCGCCTTCTGGGCGTAGACCCGGAGAGCGCGCTCAAAGCGTCGAATAGAAAATTCCGCCGCCGCTTCCGCTACATCGAAGACAGCCTCAGAGAGCAGGGGCGCAAGCCGTCGGATTCGGATCACGTCGAGATGAACGCGCTCTGGGACGAAGCCAAGCGCAAAGAGAAGGGCGAAGCCTTTGCTTGAAGGCAGCCCGGTCAGATGCTAGTATGCGCCCCGCCGACTTTGAATCGAAAGAAGCGAGCTGTCGGCTTGCGAATAGATGAAAAGCTGGAAGATCAGCAGGCTGGCAGCTTGGTGTACATCCTGTTCCGAGGAGACTTGCCCGTGAGACTTCCTCTTATCGCGCTGGGGTTCATCGTTCTGCTCATCACCGCCTATCGTCTTTATGGACGCTGGGTCGCCCGTCAGTTCGAACTCGACGACGCGCACAAAACGCCCGCGCACAAGGTCAACGACGGATTGGATTTCGTTCCCACCCGACCGTTCTATCTTTTCGCCCAGCACTTTTCAGCCATCGCCGCCGCAGGCCCCATAGCAGGGCCGATACTGGCCTGTCAGTCGTGGGGCTGGCTGCCCTGCATGCTGTGGATAAGCTTCGGCGTCGTGCTCATCGGCGCGGTACACGACTTCAGCAGCCTTACGGCATCGGTGCGACATGGGGCGCGATCCATTGCCGAGATTACACGCGAGCACCTCGGCCCGCGCGCAGGCCGGGCGATGATGGCTTTCATATGGATCGCGCTCATCTATGTCGTAGTCGCGTTTGCCGACATCACTGCCGCGAGCTTCACTACAGGAACGGAAGAGTTGCAATCGCTTCAACTCAATGTCCCTTCGGATTTCCGACCGGGCGGGGCAGTGGCCGCCGCCGCCGTTATGTACCTTCTGCTCGCGGTTGTCATGGGAATGGTCGAACGGTTCCTCAAGCCCCCCCTTTGGCTTCAGACCGTCATCTTCGTCCCCGCAACTCTGTTCGTCGCCTGGTTCGGCACTAAGATTTCTACCCTCCTTGTTCTGGATACAAAAATGTGGGGGCTTTTGATTCTGGCCTACTGCGCCGTCGCTTCGATAGTTCCAGTCTGGGCGCTTCTGCAGCCGAGAGGCTACCTCGGCGGATTTGTGTTATATCTCGCTCTTGGCCTGGGCGTGACCGGAATCTTTTTCGGCGGCTACGAGATCAAACAGCCCGCGTTCACTTCGTTCGATCAACCGGGGATGACCGGACTCCTGTTTCCGTTCCTGTTCGTCACCATCGCCTGCGGCGCGTGTTCGGGTTTTCACGGGCTTGTCTGCTCCGGGACTACTTCGAAGCAGATAGACCGCGAATCGCACATGCCAGCGGTCGGCTACGGGGCGATGCTTGCGGAAGGGTTCGTGGCATTGATCGCGCTGGTGACCATCATGATGGCCGCGCCCGCCGACATAAAAGGATTCAAGCCTGGCACGATCTACGGCAACGGCATAGGCCAGTTCCTCACGCTGATCATCGGCAAAGACAATCTGCCGTTCGCCATCACATTCGGGGCTATGGCCTTTTCGACTTTTGTCTTCGACACGCTCGACGTATGCACGCGACTGGGCCGCTACATTTTGCAGGAGCTATTCGGCTGGCGTTCGCGGGCCGGGGCATTTCTTGCGACGGCCATCACGATTGCGATCCCGGTCTACATCCTCTCGACCGCTCCCGAAGGATCGTACCTGAATTTCTGGACTCTGTTCGGCGCGTCGAATCAACTCCTTGCCGCGCTCACGCTGCTGGCTATCACCGTGTGGTTGTACAGAGCGCGCAGGCGTATATGGTTCACGCTCTTTCCGATGATCTTCGTTTTGACTATCACGCTCTGGTCGCTCGTCGGCATGACTGTAGCTAACATAAAAGCCGCATCGGGGCTGGATGTGAAAATGATCAATGCCCTGACCGCATCGGCTCTCATAATGCTAGCTCTTTATCTCGCGGTAAGCGCGTTGTTCAAACTCAAAAGCGAGCGCAACGCTTCGCTCGTTATGGAAACGACCTGATCTCTCTACGGCTCTGTCCAGTGACGGAGGGGGAGCGAAAGCAGGGGATAGCGTTTTCGCAGTTGGATCACGCGCTGCGGGTAATCGGATTTCGGAATCAGTCCCGCCTTGAAGCGTTCTCTCAGCCTTCGGATTTCGAAGACGTAAAGATCGTTGATGAACTCTCTGACCAGATCGGGCGGGGTGTTTGCGTCAGGCGCGATTCCGTGCCGCGCCAACTCTCCGAGCACAGACTCTCGATATCGGTAAGCCATCCTAAGAGCGCGGGCGATTGACAGACTTGGGGCTCTCGACACCAGACTTCAGACTACCCGACAGGCACACGGTCGAGTTGAGCGATGTTTTCATCGATGACTCGTTTGGCTTTGCTTCTGTCATCGCCTTCGATGTCGTTTGCCGAGAGCGTGAGGTTGACGCGGAACAATCCCCTGACCAGCGTGATGAACAGGCGGTCGCTGGCGTCGTCGTAAAACGCGCGTTGAACCTGAACCTCGCTGTCGCTCCCTTTGACAATCGAATCGACAATCGCAGCCAGCCGTCGTCGGTCTCTCATCTTCTTCCCTCATCAAGGTGGAATCACTGCGGAGTGGCTATTCTACTATCAGAATCAGAGAATTCAAGTTCGAGACGAGAAAGTCGGTTGACAGTCGCACTGACGAAACTTAAACTGACCGACCGTTCAGGACTGAAATTATGAGCACACTTGCGTTGATAAGACACGGGCAGGCGACAATGTTCGATGATGATTACGACAAACTCTCGCTTCTGGGCCAGGAGCAGTCTCGTCGTCTCGGAGGATACTGGCGCGCGCGCGGCGTGACTTTCGACGAAATCTACTCTGGCCCGCAGAAGCGACAACTTCACACCGCCGAGATAGTCGCAGAAAGCTTCGCCGGAATCGATTGGCCGCAGACGACCGTAATTGATGGACTGCGCGAATATAACGGCGACGGCATAATCGAAGAACTCCTTCCGCTGGCCATCGAGAGGGATGAGCGGATAAGAAAGCTCGCTGACGAATACCGGCAATCAGGCAACGGGCCGGAGCGGTTGAGGCGATTCCAGAGGATGTTCGAGCCGGTGGTTATGCTTTGGGTGCGCGGCGAGATTTCGTCGAGCGGAGTGGAGTCGTGGCGAAGCTTTCATGACCGGGTGCGCGGCGCGCTTGAGCAGTTGACCGCAGGGGAGGGAAGCGGTCGAAGAATAGCCGTCTTTACCTCCGGAGGGCCGACTGCGGTCGCGGTGCAGATGGCCACGCGCGCGCCAGAACAGATGGCCATGGAACTCAACTGGCGGATTCGCAACTGCTCGCTGACGGAAATCGTCTTCAGCCGCGACCGCTTCACGCTCGATGTGTTCAACTCGCTCGGGCACCTCGACGACCCTCGGATGTGGACTTACAGATAAGGAGACAGGAATGCCTGCGATATGGGCTTCAAGCCCAGAGATTATAAAAAGCCTTAAAGCCTTGACTCCGTAGGCAAGCGCGAAAGCCGCGCGCGCTCCGGCGATTTTCTCCTTGTCATCTACCCTGCGATGAAATTGCCTCTAACTCAACTCCAAGCGACCGTCGGCCTTGAACTTCTCAGGAAATCGCTTCACCTCCTGAGACCTCTCCCTGCGAGCGACCATCAAGGCGTCCGCCGTGTCCACGACGACAAGCCCTTCGACTCCCAAAAGCGCAATCGCTCTGTCAGTGGTCGAATAAACTAAATTCTTATTGGCGTCAATCGTCGTCGCTTCGCTGAGAAGCAGATTCTCACTCTCGTCATAACGGTCGCTTCGCAACTCATACAACGCCTGCCAGCTTCCCACATCGCTCCATCCGAAATCGCCGCTCAATACTCGAAGCGGCGCAGTAGTTTTTTCCATCACCCCATAGTCAATCGAAATGGATTCCATCTCAGGGTAGATTC
>CAZPQE010000079.1:12353-17425 GCA_964588615.1 uncultured Clostridia bacterium
ATAGTCTCGCCGATCTCTTCGAGCCTGCTGTGAAGTTCAGGCAGACAGGTTCGAATCTCTCGGAGGATGGTCTTTGCGGTGAAGATGAAGATGCCGCTGTTCCAGAGATGACGCCCGCCTTTGAGGTATCCGATTGCGGTTTCGAGGTCGGGCTTCTCGACGAATCTTTCGACCGCGAAGCACGCCGCGTCCATTGCGGATTCAACCTCGTCGCCGCGCTCGATGTATCCGTATCCGGTTTCGGGGCGGCTGGGAGGGATGCCCAGCGTGACGATGGCTCCGCGACGAGCGACCTGGGATGCGGCTTCGAGCCTGCGCGCGAACTTCTCCTCGTCGGCGATGAAATGATCCGAGGGCAGAACTATGATGGGGTCGTCTTCGGCGATGCGCGAGATGTGAAGGGCGGCAAGACCTATGCAGGGCGCGGTGTTTTTGCCCACAGGCTCTATGAGAAGGCGCGAGCGGCTTTCTTTGAGCAGTCGGCGGGTGGTCTCTTCGTGCAATCGATTGACAACGGTGTAGATGCGTTGGTCTCCGACCAGCGGACGGATTCTATCGATGGTTTCTTCAAACAGGGTGCGGTCGCTGGTTATGGTGAGGAACTGTTTGGGCAGATGACTGCGGCTCGCCGGCCAGAACCTCGTCCCCGACCCTCCGGCCATCACTATTGAAAACATTTCATCGCCTCGCGCCGCACTCACGCTTCGACCCTGCCGAAATCGTCCTGCAACCTGACGATATCGTCTTCGCCCAGATAATCGCCCAGTTGCACCTCGATGAAAACCAGAGTCTCTTCGACAGGATTCTCGACTCTGTGCGCTGTGCCGACCGGAATGTCTATGGTCTGGCCGACGCTGACATCGATCAATGCGTCGTTCAGGGTGACGCGGGCCAGGCCGGCCACTACCATCCAGTGCTCGGCCCGGCGGGCGTGTTTCTGATAACTCAGCCTCCTGCCCGCCAGCACCTCGATCCGTTTCACCTTGTATCCTTCGCCTTCGTCAAGCACAGTGAAACTTCCCCAGGGACGGCGGTCGAAAACAGACGATGTGTCTGCTTGTGCTGTCTTGCTCATTTTTTCATCCACTTCGTCATTATAATCGAACTGCGCTCAGTTGAAACCTGAAGCTTTGATTCAAATGGGCCATAACTTTGGCCGCAGACTTCGTTGCCGCCTGCTCGCCGCGAAGTCGGAGATCGGCAAAGTCTCTGGTTGGCAGCGCATGACGGTCGTACATAGGTTTCACTGTTTCCGAGTACTGCCTGATGATCGATTGAATGGTGCGACCGCGCTGACGAAGGTCGCGCTCAAGCCTCCGCCCCAGCCCTATGTCGGGGTCTATCTCGACGAATATGGTCAGGTCGTAGAGGTCTCTGAGTTCTTTTCTATAGAGCGAGAACGATCCCTCGACGATGACCAGATCGCAAGGCTTGACGCGCTCGGTGTAAGGAGCGCGGGTATGAGTTGAAAAATCGTAGACCGGCATTTCGACTTCGCAGCCGCGCGAGAGTGCGAACATCTGCTCGATGAGCAAGTCCCAGTCAATGGCTTCGGGAGCGTCGAAGTTGTGGCGCTCTCTTTCGTCCGGGTCGAGCGCCGACAGGTCGAGGTAATATGAGTCCATGTTGACGATTACGGGGGAAACGGCAGGCGCCCAGCAGGCAATGCATTTTGCAATCTCAGTCTTGCCTGAGCATGAAGCGCCGGCGATGGCGATGATGAATGGCCTGGGGTACATCAAACACCTTCCTTTGCTGCCCGGCGGATGACTTCAAGCGTGAGAGCGGCAGTTCGAGACCAGGCGAAATGGCGGCTTCGCTCCAGTCCGCGACGGCCATACTCGGCTCGCATCTCATCGCTTGTCAGCATCCGCACCAGGGCGTCTTCGATTGATTCTTCATCATAGGGGTCAAAGAGCGCGGCGGCATCCCCGGCCACTTCCGGCATCGAGCTTATATTCGAGCAGGCCACCGCAACTTTGCACGACACGGCTTCGAGCACCGGAAGCCCGAAACCCTCGTAGAGAGAGGGGAACACAAAGAGGTCGGCGCCGCAGTAGAGCGCGGGCAATACCTCCTTCTTCGCAAATCCGGTGAAGACTATATCCTTCGAAAAAGGCGACTCCCAAGCCGCGCGACGCACTTCTTTTGCTCCGCCCCAGTCGCTTCCGGCCAGCACCAGAAGATGCGGCGCGCCCTCTCTTTGTTTCAAACGCGAGAAAGCTCGAATCAACCGCACGTGATTCTTGCCCGGATGCTCTATGCGCGATATGAAAAGTATGTAGGGAGAGGCGATGCCAAAACGCTCTCTCACCTGCAAGGCAGCTTCCTCTCTGTCGCGCGAATAGTAATGGAGGGAATCGGCGGCAAGCGGAGTGACGGTCACTTTGTCTTCAGACACGCCGGCGCACTCGACTATGTCGCGCTTGCTGCTTTCGCTCACCGTAAGCACCTGAGTGAGCCTGCGCACCAGAAAGGGAAGGACTCGCGTGATGTAAAACATTCGCGCCGGGTCGTACTTCCCTTTGACCTGGATGCTCGAATAATCATGCACAGTGCCTACTTCCAGTCGAGCCAGGCGGGTTTCTTCGCCTTCGTACTTCTTGATGATGAGCCGGGAGTCGTCTGTCGCAGCCCGAAAGATGCGGCAGTAGGCATTCTCCTTGATGGGAGTTACAGCCTGGAGCTTCAGCCCCAGCGCCTCCCCCATTTTGTCCCAGGCCATTGCGCGCATCTCTCAATCGAACCTCTTCCACACGACCAGGAACCGCTCGCTCTCTGCCGGCCAGTCGGCGACCTCGCGCCCGGCCAGCCCCAGCAAAACGGGCAGTCTTCTGTAAAGCCACTCGCGAGGATAGAGCCACGAGAGGTTGCCTAGCTGAATGTTGCGGACGAAGTTTCGCGCCAGGTCTTCGGGCCTGTGCTGCTCGGGCTCTCGAAGGCCGAGCCATTTGCAATATTCCTGTAGCGAGTAGAAATCGCGCCCGGTTCGCGCCCGCTCGACGTGAAGGAAAACTTCGCCCCACAGTCTGGAGAGTCACGCCAGGCTCGAAGGATTCATCGGCACCCATGGAGCCTGGCCCGGAGTGAATTTGAAGGTCAGCGATATTTCATAGATCAACTCTATGTTCAACGCCGCAACGTCTCCGCGCTCCATCGCCAGCGCGGCCAGCCTTTCTTTTCGACCGCGATAGGGGGTGGCGAATCTCCCATGGGTTATCAACGCCGCGTCGCCCAGGGCAAGGCCGCACTTGAAATAATTCCTGGGGACGAAATCCGCATCGGGAGCCTCTTCCACGCCGCGCGCCACGCGCATAGCCCACAGCAATCCGGCTCCCCGATTCAGCAGCAGGCGCGTGGCTTCTATCACAGGCAGCGGATCGCGGAGCGAAGCGGGCGCGTTCGACAGGATCACGTCCTGTGGACCGTAGAGGACGACATGGCCGTTGAGCAGGTTTTGCCACATCAGAGATCGGGGCCAGTTTCGAATGTCTTCGATAGTCAGCGGGCGGCTGAAATCGACGTGTATCTTCAATTCCTCTTCGTACCTGTGGCTGATCGAACTGAGCGATTCCTGGCGCACGGCTCTCTTGTCGTCGACGACCAGAACTAGGTCCAGATCATTGTAAGGCAGTTCGAAGCCAGCGACCTCGACCACTCCGCCCTCGCCTCGACCATAGCCTCCGCCGAGAATGAGAGCGACCAGATTGTCATCCAGCGCCTCGCTCACATCCTCAACCAGGCGATGAAGAGTCGAATCCAGGCGGTCGTTGAAATCGAATGAAGCGTGTCGGCAGTATTTCAGGCTCCTGTCATAATCGGGCAGGCTGAAATCGGATTCATGAATGACCGGATAGGGATAGAAATTGCTCTCAAATGCTCTCATCCTTTGCTCCGTTCTCTGAGTTCTGCGCGCAACCCCGCCCGCCGTCCGAACATCTGCGCCAGGCGGAGCACCGGAGATTGAGCGGCTGCTGACAACTCCATTGCCGCCATACAGTGTTTCCAGTCGCTCAATACCTGACGGATGTAGGGGAGCAGCGAGTAGCGAATCAGCGAGGTCTGCCAGGCGGAGCACAGGAAGACGACCGTCTCGCCTTCGGAGAGTTCCATCCCGCGATTGAGCATGCGGCCTGGCGCATAGCTTACTTTTGGCATGGTGACTATCCGGTCGGTGTATTTTTTCAGTTCATAGAGAGTGCCGTCGGTCGATTCATTATCCTGGGCAAGGAGTTCGAACTCGCCTGTCTGACGGCAGACCATGGCCAGAGTTTCAGCGATGATCGGAAAATCATTGTGCGAGCGAATCACCACCCAGGGTTTCATAGTCGTAACCTTGCAGTCTGATTGTCTGAGGTGGGCACCAAGCAGCGCGCAGACGGCGGGGTCAGGTCAAAGGTTTTATCAGAGGCCGCGCCCCCTCCGGCGTCGGCGCTCTGCGAGGCGTCTCCCCACGACCTACTTTCCATTGCCCATTGTTCGCCGCGCGCTGCGCGCTGTTTGCTGCCCACCTGGCCAGCCATCAGTTCATAAAGATCGTCCAGCCTCTCAGTCACGCTCGCCACAGCCGTCTTCCACATGGCCCTCGAAGGAGCAGGCCATCTCCACGCCCAGCCGCGAGCCGTCGCGGAAATAGTTTTCGATCTCAGCGGCCAGATAGATGGTGTTGACCAGGATTTGGGCGACGACGTGACGGCGCAGATGATCGACGAGCAGTTCCATCACCGGGCGGTTGATGATCGGTATCCTGGGTTTTGGTATGCTGTGGGTGAGAGGTCTCACCTTCGTGCCTTTGCCTGCTGCCAGTATGATCGCCTTCATCTTCGCATACCTTCAGCAGTCGGTCGCCAATCGTCCGTTGTGAGAGGCGGAAAAGATCGCTGCCTTCGAAGCATTGCCCCGGATCTCGCGCGCACCGACAACGGACCATTGCCGACCGACTGCGACTATCAGTTCTCGAAGGCCGGGAGAACTTCTCCACGGCTGATGTAGATCTCGAATATCCTGTGCATGCGCTCAAGCTCGAAGAAATGCAACTGTCTCACATCTAAGATCACGCGCATAATGGATTC
>CAZPQE010000080.1:0-17415 GCA_964588615.1 uncultured Clostridia bacterium
GTTCGCCTATGGCCACAGCCCTTGGGAAAGCGGGATCAGGCGGATTCTGAGCGTCGGCAATCCATTGCGCAGCAGGATTGATCCAGCCGTGTGTTCTATGTCGGCTCTGCTTCCGGCAAAGACCGTGAGGCCGGGATTGCTGGAGAGAACCCCGTCGAAGTCGAAGTTGCCGCCGCGGAAATACGATATCGAGTAGCCGGCGCGGATGACCGTGCTGTCGCCTTCGCCGAATATCTTCTTGAGCCACGTGTTGCCGAATTTCGGAGACCAGGCTATGCCGATGTTCGGCGCGAAGTTGTTGAGGTCGTCGTCGTAGAGCTTGGTTTCCTCATCGACCGGGCTATAGAAGGGCTGACTTCCTGTGGTCACGCCGGGGCTGAACAGATTGCCCACTCCGCTTATGCCGAAGAGGTTCTCATAGCCGGGACGGATGTAGACGCCATTGCGGTGACGAGGAGCGAGCACAGCTTCCCAACGGAGGCCGAAGTTGAGCGTCAGGTTATCGCGCACCTTGAAGGAATCCTGGCCCCAAAAGCCGTACTCATCCTGTTTGTTGCGCGCTATGGCCGTGCCATCAATGGTGTATTTCCTGCTTTCCTCATCCAGCTTGCCGTTGATGTTGACATTGGTGACCCGGCCCGTCATCATCGCGTAAAGCGCCCTGGCATTGGCTCGGAAAGTAGCCGGGATAGAGTTGAAAGCATTGGTTGCCGGATCGGTCGTAGTTATTCCGAACTGCACCTGCGGAACGAGGTTTCCGCCTGAAGACTGGGAGAACAATCTGTCCCAGATATAACCGCCGCCGAAGTTCAGGCTGTGACGACCCTTGAGCCAGTTGACGTTTTCGCGAAGCTCGAACCTCGGGCCGTTGCGCCGCGAATTTGTGGCGGGAATGTGCGGATCGGTTCCGAGCGGGAAGTCCAGGGCAAGGTTGTTAAACGGGGCGAAGTCTCCGGGCGCGAGGTTGCCGAAAAACAGCACCGTCCCTCCCGTCAGTCCGAAGCGAAATTCGCTGACCAACTTCGAGGTGATCTGCGAGCGGAGCGCTGTCGCCAGCGAGAAGCGGTCCGAACCCTGGCTGCCGAATATCTGCGGGACGGGCGACGGGAATGCCGGGTCGCGCGCGTTGAGGAAGTCAGCCCGTCCGGCGAAGTCATTGAAGTTGTGTACGGCTTCCAGGTGATGCTTGTCGGTGATGTTGATGTCGAACCTCGTGGTCGGGAATCGCCGAACCTGGAACCCGGTGTTGGTGAAGACGAAGGTATTGAAGTTCGGGTCCGATGAAGGAGTGACCGCGCCCTGCGCAGTGGAGGCGAGAATGTCGGCATACACCGACGAGATCAACGGATCAACGGTTGACACCATGTTGGCGCTGGGCGGCAGTGTGGAATTTCGGGCAATGGCCAGAAGGTCTACCGATCTGATCCCGCCGGGAGCCGTTGCATCTGGATACTTGAATATTCCCCTGGCAGCATCCTGAGTCAGAATGGTGCGCGTGCGCACAGTCGCCTCCGGCAGGCGGAATTCGTCATAAGAGAAGAAGAAGAAGGCGCGATCCTTGAGCCAGGGAGTGATCGGGCCTCCTATCTTGGCTCCCCACTGATTGAGCAGCACCCGCGCGCGCGGGGTCTCAGCAAACGTCCCGTCAGGCTGCTGCACGCGGTTGAGCTTGTTGAAGTAGAAGTTCGAGTTGAGCGACGGATTGCGGTGATACCACCACGCGCCGCCGTGATATTCGTTCGTCCCGCCTTTGGTGACGAAGTTGATTTGAACCGCTCCGCCCGCAGCCGACTCCGCGCTCTGGCCTGCGGTCGTGACTCTCACCTCTTCGATCGCATCGATGCGCGGGCGGATGTAGGTGAAGAACCCGTCCGACGATCTCAGGTTGGTGTCCTGAATATTAACCCCGTCGAGGGTGATGTTGAGAGCCGCCTTGGGCAGCCCGTTGATTGTGGATTGACGAGGGCGACCCCCGCTTTGAGTGCCGGGGAGGTTGAGCACGAGGTCGAGAGCGTCGCGTGAAGTGAAGGGAAGCTGGGTGATCTGGCGACCGACGATCGTCGTGCCGACCACATTGGATTCCTTTTCGAGAACCTCGGCGCCGCTCGTCACCGTGACGGTTTCGGTGGCCGCGCCGACTTCGAGCTTGACCGAAACGGTTGCAACGCCGCCAACCTCGGCCTTGACGTTCTTGACCACCGTTTGCTTGAACCCCTGCGCGGTGGCCGTCAGTGTGTAGACTCCGACCGGCACAGATGCGACGACGAAGAACCCATCATCGCCTGCGTTGACTTTGTACTCCTGGTTGGTTGCGTCATTCCTGATTACTATTTCGGCATTCGAGATGACAGCGCCCTGCTGGTCAACCACAGAGCCGGTTATGCGAGCGGTCGTTTGCGCCTGGGCCAGAGCCAGGCCGCTCAACGAACTCAGCGCGAACAGCAAAGAGAGCGTCGAGATAAACGCTCTCTTTGCCCAGAGTGGTATTCTCATGGTGATCCTCCATTGATAGGTGTGAGCAGCGCCGCTCATATTTTTCCAGACCCGCTCCACTGTTTTGCGCGGGCCTCGTTGCGTATTGAATCCGAGCGGCTTGCCAGTCGTCGAAATCGAGGGGTTGCGCCTTAACCCACTGGAGATCAAAACAAGTAAAACTGAACTTCTACTGCATTATTGCCTGAGTCGAAATTACTTCCTGCCCCTCAAGTAATACAGAAGAGGGAAAACTCTGCTTTGGATGGATGGAATAGACACTCAATAGCAGCAAGTATTATGCCTCTGGATCGTGCGATCTCAGATAGTTCTTATCTTCCTTAGCATGTGGAGGTTTGCAACCAATTCGTTCTCTGTGGTCTTCCGCCTTCAGCCTCCATACGTCCGAAAATTTGAACAGCATATCCATATTTTTGGAAACCCTGCTCTCACACAACTCGCGCAAGAGTGAGGACGGATACTCGCGCCGCCCCCGCCTCTTTGAGCGCGCGGGCTGTCGCATCGCTCGTGCTTCCCGTCGTCAGGACATCATCGATGAGCAATACCGCAGTTCCTTCGATCATGCGCGGGCGCACGACTTTGAAAGCCCGCTCGACCGATCTTCGACGATCCATAGCGTCGAGGCCAGCTCGGTGACGCTCGGTGCTCTTGATTCGAATGAGTGAATGGCTATCGAGGAGAAGACGGAATCGTCGGGCTATCAGACGGGCGATCAACTCCGATTGGTTGAATCCGCGCTCGCGCCTTCGGTCTCGATGAAGCGGGACGGGAATGAGAGACTCGATGCCTGACTCTGCGAAGTTTTCCTGGTAAGCCCGCAGCATGAGGCCGGAAGCGCGGCGGCACAGGTGCGGCTGCGACTTGAGAAAAAGTATGCTCTCTTTGAGCGCGCCTCCATAGACTCCCGGCGCGCGCGCCGAGTCGAAGGCGAACTCTTCACACCTGCCGCATCTTTCGATGGATGGTTGGTTGAAGAGCGAGCCGCATTTTATGCAGACCCGCTTGTCGAAGAGGAGCGAAGTGATTGCAGGGTCTTCCCAGCACTCGGAACACGCTACTCCGTCGTCATAGGAGAGGATGGAGCGAGCGCACAGTCGGCACTCCTGCGGGTAGGTCAAAGAAAGCAGCGCGTCTCTTGTCCTGGTGTAGACGCTCCTGAGCACGGCCTTCTCCTTCGGGCCGCAGATGGAAGGAAGGAAAGTCGGCGAGCCGCGCGCTGGCCCTCTGGAGATTTCAAATCAACCTTCCTTCTCGACGAGCAGCCCCTGTTCCATAAGCTCCTGGCAATTTATGCAGTAAGGCGCCCACGGTATGGCTTCGAGCCGCTTGGCGCTGATTTCGTCGCCGCAGTTTGTGCAGTCGCCGAAAGACCCATCCGAGAGACGGTCGATGGCTTCTTCGACCAGACGGAGCGTGTTGCGCTCGTTGGTGCTCTGAGAAAATAGCAACTCTTTGGTGTAGGAGTTCGACGCCTTGTCGGCGGGGTCCTGGCTGACTTCACGGTCAGCCTCGCGGCCATAGTCTTCCGTGCGCTCCACGAGTCCGAGCAGCGCGTTGCGCTGCGCTGCAAGCTTCGATTCGTATTGTTTGATCTTTTTCTTATCCATTCGCTACCCCTGGGTCTATTGAGTGATGAGTGTTCTCACTCGCCACCTCCGAATGATTATGCCCATTGAAAACCTGCGCTCAAAGTCATTTATGATACGGCAGGTCGCCTATAATCGCAAAAGCGCGATAGACCTGTTCGATCAACAGAACCCGCGCCAGTTCGTGCGTCAGAGTCATCCTCGACAGAGCAAGCACCAGATCAGCCCTCTCACGCACGGCGGTACTGACTCCCGCGTGACCGCCTGCGACGAAAGTAATCCGGCGCGTCCCCGAGTTTCGATGCTTGTCAATCATCTGCGCGAACTCGCTGGAACTCATCTCCTGCCCCCGCTCATCCATCACTACGACGAAAGAGTCGGACTCGATTCTACCGAGTATCTCCTCAGTCTCTTTTCCCGCCTCCCGGTCGCGCAGTTCCACAACCTCAACGCGCGCATGATGAGAAACCCGATCGAGGTAATCCCGAATCATTTCTTTTTCCGGCGCGCTCCTCGTTTTCCCGACCCATAAGAACCTGAACTTCATGTCACCAGTTATGTAGAGCCGTCGGCCAGCCGGCTGATGCTCTCGATTTTCAATTTTTCAGGGCGTTGCGCAGCAACTCCTCAAGCTGCCAGACGGCTCTATGTCAACGACTCCTTTGTCAAAGCGATCTTGTACCGGCTCATCTTTTCATAAAGGTTCTTCCGGCTGATGCCCAGAATCTCCGCCGCCCGCGTCTTGTTGCCCCGCGTGTGTTCGAGCACTTCGCGGATGTAGACGGCTTCCAGGTCGGCCAGCGAAGGCTTGTTCGTCCGCGATTGCATGAGCCTCGCCGCCGAGCGCAGGTAATCGGGAAGGTGCTCAGGGCCAATCAATTCGCGCTGCGCTGCCAGCACCGCGCTTTCAATGATGTTTCTCAGTTCCCGGACATTGCCCGGAAACTCGTAGCCGCGAAGCAAATCTATCGCTTCAATCGAAAGCGCCGCCGACGGGCGGTTGTGTTGCGCGGCGAAGTGGCGCACGAACTCACTGGCAAGCTCGCCTATATCCTCGCTCCGGTCGATGAGACGCGGCATCTCGATGGTCACTACCGCGAGGCGATAATAAAGATCATCGCGGAAGGCGCGGGCGCGCACCGCCTCTTTCATCGAAATGTTGGCCAGCGCGATTATCCGCACATCGATTCGGACAGACGTCTTGCCGCCCAGCCTCTCGAAGCTGCGCTCTTCGATCACCCGCAGAAGCTTTGCCTGCGACGAGGGGCTGAGGCTGGCTATCTCGTCGAGGACGAGCGTCCCTCCCTGCGCGGCTTCGAATCTTCCCGGCTTGGAATCGGACGCTCCGGTGAAAGCCCCCTTCTCGTGGCCGAACAACTCGGATTCGAGCAGATCGGCAGGCAGGGAGGCGCAATCGATTTTGACGAAGGGCGCGCTCTTTCGCGCGCTGCGGTCGTGGATGATGCGCGCTGCGGCGTCCTTCCCCGTGCCCGATTCGCCCAGCACCAGCACGTTGGCCTCAGACGGGGCAACCCGGTCTATGAGGTCTGCGACCCTCTGCATGGCTGGTGAGTTGACGGCAAGCCTCATGCTTTCGCCGTGAAGAGGTGAAGAGATGAAGAGGTGAAGGGGCGGGTTTTTCTTTCACCTCTTCACCTTTTCACCTCTTCACCTCTTCATCCTTTCTCTCCTTCGTTGAAATCGATTCTGCGGGCGTCGCGCCATAGTCTTTCCAGGTCGTAGAAGCGGCGCGAGCCGGGGCCGAATACATGAACGATGAAGTTGCCATAATCGAGCAGCACCCACTCGGCGTTGGCGTAGCCTTCCGAGTGCAGGGGCCGCTTTCCTTCCCTGCGCAGGCATTCCTCGACCGCCTCGGCAATGGCCGTCACCTGTCGAGGGTTGGCTCCTGTGCAGATGAGGAAGTAGTCGGTGAAAGTTGCGACCTGGCTGAGATCGAGCGCCACTATGTCAGAGGCTTTCTTTTCGCCTGCCGCGCGCGCTGCAATCTCTATGGCTTTATCCGTCTCTATCGTTCTTGGTTGTTTGTTTGCGCTTCGAGCCATCTCATTCCTGCCTGTACAATCCGTATTTTTCAATGTAATCGGCCACGCGCTCCGGAACCGCATCCCGGATCGAAATGCCTTCCCTCACGCGGCGTCTTATTTCCCTCGACGAGATATCGCGCTCGACATAACTGGTCAGATAAATCAGGCGATCTTCTTCATCAAATACATTGCTCTGCCGTTCCAGGTTTCTGATCTTTGACCTGAACTTTTCAGGCAGGTGCGAAGTCTCAACTTCGATGCCCGGACGAGCGGCCACGATCACATCAACGTTCGACAGCAGTCGTTCAGGCTCGCGCCAGGTCATTATCTCGGCAAACGAGTCGGCGCCGATGACGAAATACAACTTCGCGTCCCGGCAGCCTGAGTCGCGCAGCCTCTCGACGGTTTGAAACGAGTAGGGCCGCTCAGGCATTTCAAGCTCTATAGTCGAGACCCTGATGCGCGGGTCATCCATCGAAGCGATGGCCGACAGGGCGAACCGGTGAAACGGCTGCGACACCGCACGCGCCTGCTTGTGCGGAGGCTTGAAGGCCGGAACGAGCAATAACTCGTCGAGCCGAAACCGCTCGACCACCGCGCGGGCGATTTCCATGTGCCCGAGATGAATCGGATCGAAGGTTCCGCCGTAGACTCCTGTGCGACGCGCGCTCATAAGTCTCCGATGATTTCCGGCTCGGCTGCTCGCTTCTGTCGCACTCGCTGTCCGAGCGCGTTTATCAAACGATCAATGCCAAGACCAGTCACCGATGAGATTTCAAAGAACTCAAGCCCTCGCTCCTCGGCCATAGCCCGCAAGCTCTCGACTCTTGACCAATCATCGAGGGCATCCATCTTGGATGCCGCGACCATTTGAGGTTTGTCGAGCAGTTCCTTTTTGTAGGACTCAAGCTCGCGGCAGATTATCTTGAAGTCATCCACCGGATCGCGCCCGTTGGATGAAACATCGACTAGGTGCAGCAGCAGCTTTGTGCGCTCGATGTGGCGCAGGAACTCAAGTCCCAGCCCCGTTCCCCTGTGCGCGCCTTCGATCAGTCCTGGGATGTCGGCCACCACGAAAGTTTCCATCTCGCCAAAGGAGACTACGCCGAGGTGAGGTTCGAGCGTGGTGAAAGGGTAATCGGCGATCTTTGGTCGCGCGGCTGATATGCGCGAGATGAGCGTCGATTTGCCTGCGTTGGGAAAGCCCACCAGCCCGACATCGGCTATGAGCTTGAGTTCGAGGTCGAGCACTCGAACCTCGCCGGGCTGTCCGTCGTCGTGACGGCGCGGCGCGCGATTGGTGGCGGTGGCAAATCGCGCATTGCCTCTTCCCCCGCGCCCCCCCTGGGCAACCAGAATGCGCTCTCCGGGGAGAGCGAAATCATGAACGACTTCTCCGGTTTCGGCGTCCGTAACGAGAGTGCCTGCGGGGAGGAGCACTGTCACATCGTCACCATTGCGGCCTGAGCAGTTGCTCCCTTCGCCGTGTCGTCCGCGTCCTGCGCGGTACTCAGGGTTGAAACGGAACTGAAGGAGCGAATTCAACTGATCGGTCGATTCGAAGTAGACTGATCCACCGTGCCCGCCGTCTCCGCCTGACGGGCCTCCGCGCGGGACGAATTTCTCGCGGCGAAACGCGGTCACCCCGTTGCCTCCGTCTCCGCCTCTTGCCACTACCCTGGCCCGATCTAAAAACTGCATTTCTGTCCAGTGGCCGGTGGTCGGTGGTCGGCAGGATTCTGACCACTGACCACTGACTACTGCTGCGGATAGACGCTGATGAATTTGCCCTTGCGCCCTTTTTCCTCGAACCTGACCACGCCTGATATAAGGGCGAAGAGGGTATCGTCAGACCCGCGCCCGACATTGTTGCCGGGTTTGAATTTGGTTCCGCGCTGGCGCACCAGAATCTCTCCGCCGTTTACCGCCTGGCCGCCGAATCGCTTCACTCCGAGTCGCTGCGCGTTCGAGTCGCGCCCGTTGCGCGAACTGCCCACACCTTTCTTATGTGCCATAAATCCTCTGCCTTACGGCGCAGCATCGTTTCTGCGCCTTTCTCGATTATTTTGTTGACGCCCACCGACTAGATCGAATCGATTCGCACGGCTGTGAAATCCTGGCGATGGCCGTGTTTTTTCTTGTACTGCTTGCGGCGTTTCTTCTTGAACACGATCACTTTGGTTCCTCGACCATGCTCGATGACGGTTCCTTCGGCCTTCGCTCCCTCGATCTTAGGCGATCCGACGGTGGTCGTCTCTCCGTCGCTTTTGAGCAGCAGGTCGAACTCGACTCGGGAGCCGACCTCTGCCGACAGGGACGGAACCTCTATGATCTCGCCTTCGGCGACTCTGAACTGTTTGCCCCCGGCCTTGATGACAGCATAAGCCACTGTTAGCTACCTCCAGATTTTAGCTCTTGACGAAAGTCCAAGATTATAGCCACCCGAATTAGCGGGTGTCAACGCTTGGGCTTTGATCGATTGGGGTGGCAGTCAGTCGTTGTGATCCGCGCGCTCGTCGAGGCAGTCGCGCACCAGTTGGGCGAGTTTAGTCGGAGAGAAGGGTTTTTGCAGAAAGTTCCTGTTTTCCTGAAGAGGGAAATCTCTGCACACTATTTCCGGGTCGTAGCCGCTGGAGAATATGACTTTGAGGCCGGGTCTCTCGGCGCGGAGTCTTTCCGCAAGCTCGCGCCCGGTCATCCCATCAGGCATCACGATGTCAGTGAGCAGCAGATCGATTTCATCCCCGCGCTCCTTCCATAGCTCGATGGCCGCCGGCCCTGACCCCGCGCCGTGTACTCGATAACCATAGCCTTCGAGGACTCTCTGCACCAGCAGGCGCAGGGCGGGCTCGTCCTCGACCACCAGTATGGTCTCATCGCCTCCGCGCGGTCTGACTTCTTCCTGGCCCGCCGTTTCCTCTTCTTCTACCCGCGCCGTGATCGCAGGCAAGTATATCCTGAATGCGGTTCCTTTGCCTTTGCCGCTCTCGACCTCGATCCATCCGTTATGCTGTTTGACGATTCCGTAAACAGTCGCAAGCCCGAGTCCTGTCCCTTTGCCGACTTCCTTCGTGGTGAAGAACGGATCGAAGATGTTGGGCAGGTCTTCGTGCGCGATGCCGTGACCCGTGTCGCTCATCGAGAGGCAGACGAACTCTCCGACCGACGCTTCCGAATTGCGGCTGACGTAATCCTCATCGATCCTCACGGCGGTCGTGCCGATTATGAGCCGTCCTCCTCCGGGCATCGCGTCGCGGGAGTTTACGGCCAGGTTCATCAGTATCTGTTCGATCATCCCCACGTCGGCCCGAACCAGCGGAAGGGCGGATGACGACTCGATGCGCATCGAGATGTCTTCGCCGAGTATCCGCCTCAGCATGTTTATCGTGTTGGAAACCACCTCATTGAGGTTTATGTCTTTGGGCTGGATGATCTGGCGTCGGCTGAACATCAACAACTGACGGGTCAGGCTGGCGGCGCGCTCTGCGGCAGTGATGATCTCTTTGATGGAATCGGACATTTCCGGCGGAACGATCCTTCTGCTTTTGACCAGCAGCGCGTGGCCCTCGATGACGGTGAGGATGTTGTTGAAATCATGGGCGATGCCTCCGGCCAGCCTGCCTATCGATTCCATCTTCTGCGCCTGTCGGAGTTGTTCTTCGAGCATAAGGCGCTCGGTGAGGTCGCGCCCTATTCCTGTCACTCCGATTATTTTTCCTTCGCGCATCTGGGGAGTCACTATGACTTCCAACAATGCATGCTTGCTGGCGCGGGTGATTACGCGCATTTGAATGGGCTGCGTTTTCTGGCCGCCGAGCGCGCGCTGAATAGTTTCCTCTACCAGCGGCAGGTCTTCAGGGTGAACCAGCGGCTCGAATCTTCTTCCTGTCCATTCATCGCGCGGCCAGCCCGTTATCGCCTCGAATGCCGCGTTGATCGATGTGAAGGTTCCGTCGGCTGCCAGGGTGACTATGGCATCGCTGGCATCCTCGATCAACGAGCGGTAACGCTCTTCGCTTTCCCGGAGAGCGTCTTCGGCCTGCTTGCGCTCGGTGATGTCATTGGTGGCGGTGAGCACGCATCGCTGGTCGTTGAGGCTGATCATCTCTGATGACGTGAGAGCCAGACGCACATCGCCGCTCTTTATCCGGCGACGAACTTCGGCGTTCCTTATGCGCCCATGCTGCTCAAGCATCTGCCTGAGCCTGTCGCGCTCTCCTGCCTCGGCATATATCCCTATCTCGACTGTCGTGCGGCCTATTACATCTTCCCTCTCATAACCGCTGTTGCGCAGGAAACTCTCGTTGACGTCGATGTAGCATCCATCTTCATAACTCACTATGCTCATCGGGACCGGGCTTGCATGAAACGCCTTCGAGAACCGCTCTTCTGAGGCGCGCATGACTTCTTCCGCCCTCTTGCGCTCGGTGATATCGCGCGCGACGGTGGAAAGGAATTTTATCTTTCCATCCTCATCCCTGTGGGCGATGATGACCTGAGAGACGGGAATCTCGCGCCCGTCGCGGCTCAAGAGCGCGGTCTCTCCTTCCCACTGCCCTTCGCGCCTGACCGCAGGCATGCCCTCACCGAGTATGATCTCCAAAGCCCACCGGGGGTGAAAATCCGAGACGCGAAGGTTGGCGATTGATTCCCTGTCTCCGATGCCTGTAAGCCGTCGCCCTGCGCGGTTGAGGTAGAAGGCCCGGCCCCGGCTGTCGCACATGCCGACGAAATCGCTCGTGCTCTCGACGATGGAAATCATTCGAGAGCGTTCCCATTCGGCCTGCTTTCTCTCGTTGGCTTCGCGCTGCAACGACTGGTTGGTTTCGAGCAACTTTTGATGATGAGCCTGTATGTCCTGGGCCATCAGGTTCAGGGCGCGAGACACCTGCGCCAGTTCGTCCGATCCTCCGAGCGGCGCGATGGCCTCGGCCCGGCCCTCGGCAAACCGGGCAGTGGCTTCTACAAGCGAAGCGACCCGCCGGGTCATCGTCAGAGTGAAATACAACCACACCAGCAATCCGAGCAGGGTGATGACTGAGGCCACAGCTATCGAACGGCGAATGGAATCGGCGGAAGCTTTCTGCCGGGCGAAAGCCAGGTCGAATTCCAGAAACAGCGCGCCGGTGCGCGACGGGCGCAACTCGCCCGGCAGCGGAGGCATCCTGACGGGATATGCGGCCTGAAGGGAACTGCGGTCATCGGTGATGCCAGTCTGCCCGGCAAGAGAAGCGCGCGCTCTGGCCAGAGCGTCGGGCATGGGCCGAATTGGAGTTTGAGAGAGCAGGCGGCCTTTCAACTCGTAGCTGGTGGAGTGAATGATCCGGTCTGATTCATCACACACCAGGCCCACCTTGAGGTCAGGCGCAGTGCCCAGCAGCACGACTTCAAGCTCGGCTCCCTCGACATCGCCTCGCCCGTAATGGTATTCCAGCAGGCTGGATACCCGACTGGCGAAAGACGCGGCGCGCACGAATATCTCTTCTTCTATCTCGCGCCCGGCCCTGTCGGATTCGACCCGGTAAGAGAATACGGCTACAAGCAAACCCAGAATGAAGAGCGCGGCGGGTATGGAATACCGAATTGGAAAAGGAAATTTCACGGTTTCATTCTCTTTACGAAGCGATTCTCGATCAGCGTTTGAGTATCGACCTCGCTCCGTAGAAGTTTCCTGCTCATCATAACTGCCGAGAGATGACGCAACCGCCGGGCCAGATTGTCTTCGCCCTCGCCGAGCAGTCGCAGGTTGGCTTCAAGGTCGGGGATTTCAAGCCCGGTAAGCGAGCGTTGAAACTCCTCCGGCGTGATGTTTTCTCTTGCGGCCATGACGCGGGCGGCGGCCTCTGGCTGCGCTTTCATATAATCGACAGCGCGAAACCATCCCTTAACCAGAGATTCCACCGCTTTGCTGCGGCGATCAATCAACTCCTGTCTGACTGCCATCACATCTACGATCTCGCCCGGAATCTGCGAACTGTTGAATATCTGAACCGCGCCTGCCGCAAGCAGGCGCGAGCGGCGCGGCTCGAATGTCACCACCGCATCGACCTGGCGATGGAGAAACCCCCGCTCGTGTTCTTCCAGAGTGAGAGGCACGACCTGAATGTCATCGACCGTAAGGCCGGACATCTCCAGGGCGCGAGCCAGCAGAAAGGTTCCCACCGCGTTGGGTTCGACTCCCACCCGTCGCCCTTTGAGTTCGACCACCGATTTGATCGGCGCGCGGGCCAGTATGACATCAGCCCCGTTTGAAAAATCGAGGATGAGCACTATCCGAAGATTCTTCCCGCTCTCGGCAAGCAGAAGCATTTCGTCAGCCGTTATCGCTCCAGCATCGATTGCGCCGTCGCGCAAAGCGCGTATCACTTCGCGCGCCGAAGGGAAATCTATGAGTTGAATCGAAGGCCCCTGGTAGTAGCCGAGGCTGCGCGCCAGATAGAGCCCTTCGTATCCCGGCCACACGTTTGCCCCGACCCTCAAGGGAGTCTCATGCGTTTGTATACACCCGGAGAAAAGAAATCCGGGCGAAAGAGTAAAAAAAACACAAAGCGCGATGAGGAGCCAGTGCTTCATGGGCCTCGATCTCAGATAAATATTAGCGCGCCCATTCAGATGAAAGAGCTATGGGGAAACGCATCAACCAGCAGCGGCTAAAATGCACTATAGCAAAACAGCCGGGGGCCAAATAAAAATCTTACTATCGTACCCTTATGACTGGCCCGTAGTTTATTCCCGATCAATTCACGCGTCAACAGAATCTCACCTGCTGCGACGGCGGTTCATCTCGGCAAGGGTCTGCTTCAACTGGTCGAGTTTCTCTCCGGCCTCGCGGTGACGGCCCTGGCTGGTCAGTCGCTCATAATCCGACAGCAGTTGTTGAGCGCGCGCCGCCAGTGGATCGATCTCACTGGATGCCGGTTGCGCCGCAGGCTTGTTTGCCTGCTCTGCGGGCTGCGCAGGCTGCGGCCCGGCGGGTGTTTCAGTCGGGCGCGGTTGCTGAGAAAGCGCGGGGAAGAGCAACGCGAGCGCCTCATCGAATGTCTTGCCGGAAACGAGTTTGTCCTGCGAGGCTACGGCCACCTGTTTGAGTTCGGGCAGCGGGCTGTTTACCGCCTGAAGATAGATAGGCTCGATATAGAGCAGCGATGTGCCTATGGGGATGGCCTGAAGGCTTCCTCTGATGACCCGCGACCCCTGCTGGTTCCACAGCGTGACGAGTTGCGATAACTGCGCGTCCTGATTGACGCGGGCCTTGATCTGAGCCGGGCCGTTGACGGTTATGTTCTTGGGATAGCCGAACACTATAGTGTGGCCATAGCGGTCTCCGTCGCTTCGTTGAGCTATCAGCCCGATCATGTTGTTGCGGTTCGGGCCTGCGGGAGTGAAGGGAAGTATGCTGACGAATTCCAGACCGCGCTGCTCTTCTCCCGGCAGGTGCATAAGCACATAGTAAGGACTCATGGCCAGAGGCTCGCTGCCTTCCGTGCCGGGGTCGAGCGCGGCCACTGCCCAGAGGTCTTCGCGATTGTAAAAGGTCTGCGCGTTTTGAATGTGATAAAGAGTGTAAGCGGCTGATTGCGCGCTGGCCAGCAGATGAGGATAGCGAATGTGCTCGCGCAAATCTTCAGGCATCTCGTCTGCCCGGATGAAGAGCGACGGAAAGATGCTCTGATAAGACCTTATGATTGGGTCGTCAGGCTCGAAGACGTAAAACCTCGCGCTGCCGTCATAGGCATCGATCACCAACTTGACCGAATTGCGCAGGTAGTTGAACGCCACGCTCCCCGCAGCATAGCTGGTCGAGTAGGGATAGCGATTCGAGTAGGTGTAGGCATCGATCATCCATACCAGCCGCCCGTCTCTGGTTATTACTATGTAGGGGTCCTGATCGAACAAAAGAAACGGCGCGAGCGTGCGGGCGCGCTCCATCACGTTGCGGCGCATAAGCACGCGGCTTTGAGGAGTGATGTAGTCCGACAGCAGAAGGTTCGTCCCGTCTCCGAGGTAGTAAGAGAGAGCCAGTTGTCGGAACCAGCCTCCCACTTCGATGCCCGCCTGTCCCTCGAACTCCGTGTATGAATCTTCGCCCGCAGGCGCGGGATAATTGAATTCGGGCTGAGTCGTTCCCTGCGGCTTTGTGTGGATGTAGATGTGGGAGTTGGTCACTTCTCCGAAATAGATTTCGGGCCTGGTGATTTTTATTTCCGGCGCGGAGCTTTCGACCGGCATATTCCTCAGCAGCAGCACAGGCCCGCCTTCCGGCGTGAATTCGCCTGCCGAACTCATCGTCACCCCGTAGCCATGCGTGTAGATCAGGTGTTGATTGATCCAGTTGCGGCTTTTCTCCTGCAAATGATCGACGTTCATCTCTCTGGCGGCGACCATCACCTGACGCACGCGACCACTTATCCGGTAGCGATCAACGTCGGGCTGCCGGAACTCGTAGTAAGTGCGTATGGCCTGGTTCTGGCCGAAGTTGTCTTTGAGCGTGTCCTCATCCCACAGCCTTATGTTATCGATGGTCTGTTCGTTGGCCTGCACCTGTTCTGCGGTCAGGTTCGAAACCGTCTGTACGGCCTTTTCCTCGAAGCCGTCGAGCGCAAAAGCCCGCCGCGTCATATCGATGTTGTGCTGAATGAAAACGGATTCTTTGGCGAGCTCGTTGGGGTTGACCGAAAGGGATTGAACCATCTGCGGCACAAGGAGGATGGCTATCGCCCAGGTCGCAGCCGCCGCAATCGCCATCGAGATGACCAGACGCGCCCTCTTCATCACCAATGCGTTCGTAACAAGCACGACGGCGATTATCAGCAACACGACGGCGATGATCGTCAGCCCCGGCATCCGCACGTTGTAATCGACGTAGTTGAGGCCGGTGAAAAGATTGTGACGTTTCCCGAGCAGGTCGTAGCGGCCCAGGTACGCGCTTAAGGCGAAAGTCAGCGCCACAGGCGCGGCTGCAAGAGAGATGATCGAAGCGACCCGCTTGCGCGTCGTCTCGCCTCCAAATCCTCTCATCCGCTCGTTGTACTGATGATAGAGAGAGACTGCCGTAATGACCGCAAAGAGGATCAACGCAAGCGCAAGGAGCCAGTCTGAAACCAGATTGATCGCCGGCAATCGGAACAGATAAAAGCTTATGTCGAGATTGAAGACCGGATCGCTCGCGCCCGACGACTGAGAGTTGAAGTAGAGCGCGAAATCCGACCATTCCTGGCTGAAGCTGATGGCATATTTCAGAGCAAGCCCGACCGAGATTATCCACACCGCAGGGCGATAGATGAGCGGCAGCAGGTTTATTTCTCGAATGTCCTGAATCGCCGAGAGGCGCAACCGGCTTCGCTCCTTCAACGCGGGCAGCGCGCGAGTGAGCAGCGCGAACGAAAGGCGAAGTATCAGAAAGGTCGTCGTCAGGAAGACCGCAAACAACAATCCGCCGAGTCGAAACTTGAACCAGTAGACATCGGCGTAGCCTATGGACGAAAACCACAGCGCATCGATGTAGATGCCCGCAAGCGGCGATCCGAAAATGAACAGGGCGATGACGGCCACGATGACTGCCAAGGGCCAGATTTTTCGACGGCGCGGAGTTATATCGATCACCTCATCATCAAACAGCGGTTCGTCTTTCATAACCACCTCATTGGAGCGCCGCGCTCAGGAACCCGGCGACCCGGTTGATGTACATCTCTCTTTCGGCCTGATAGGCGTGGCCATGAATTTTCGTTTCTTCGCCTTCGACTATCATCAGGTCTCGCTTGTCGCTTGTCGACGCCGCAAACAGCGTCCGCGCAATTTCAGGAGGCATCCTTCGGTCATTTGCGCCTGCAATGAAAAGGGCGGGCCGGTCGCCAATCCGCCTGACAGCATCGAGCATATCGAGCTTCGAGCCATCGATTCCTGCTCGCCGTTCCACAAAAAATCTCACCTCGTTTGCCAGAGGGAAGGCCGGAAGGCGAAGCAATGTGTTGACGTGATGGTCGGTCGTGTCCTTGAAGGACAGGTACGCGCTGTCGGAGATGACCGCCGCCACTTCCTCAGTCTCAGCGGCGGCGAGCAGGGCCGCAGCCGCGCCCATCGAAATTCCGAACAGGACTATGCGATCCTTGACGCTGGCTTCTTTGAGGAATCGCACGGCGGCCTCGGCATCCAATCGCTCGTTGTAGCCGAGCGTGACGCGGGCCTCTCCGCTCAGTCCGTGATTGCGCGCGTCGTAGAGCAGAGCGCCGAATCCGAGCTTCCACAGATCGACTGCGCGGGCGAGCAACTCGCGCCGCGAGCGAAACAATCCGTGAGAGTAAACGATGGTCGCGCCCCTGCCCCGGCTCTCAAGCAGCCATCCGCTTATCCGCACTCCGTCGGCGGTTTGAAACTCCACTTCCTTGAAATCAGCGCCCAGGGTCGCGGGCGTCTCGGTCAGCAAGCGATCAGGCCCGCGAGTCCTCGCCCCCGTCGCCAGCACGGCCAGCAGGTAAGGCAGCACCCCGTAGACCAGGACGATGGCCAGGACGATGAGCGAAATGACGATTCGCTTGAGCCACTTTCGCCATCGCGGTTTCGTTGAAGGCGACTCTTTCATGAGTTCTGCGGCTCCTTCATCATCAGTATGCACAGGGCGGCGGCCAGTGTGACTGCGCTGCTCATTATTGCGACCGATGCGTAGCCATGCCAGTCGTAGAGGAAGCCGCTCACAACGGTCGAAAGCGCGATTCCCACTTGGGAAGCAGTATTGCGCACGGCGACGAAGGCCCCTCGCGCCTGCTGAGGCACAAGCTCGGTGGCAAGCGCCTGAAGCGGGCCCTGACGAAAGGCGAAGGCCAGGCTCGCCAGCACGAAAGTGACAAATAAAACCGCGCCCCACGCGAGCCTCGGTATCGATAACAGAGTGGCGGCAAGCGCGATGGTGCTGATTATCGAAACGCTGCGTTTGCCCACGCGATCTGAGATGGGACCGGCGACGAAGGCTCCCAGGAGCGAAGCGAATCCGATGAGGATGAAAGCAAGGTTGACTTCGTTTTCGCTGCGCAGCAGGTCTTTGCGCAGCCATGAGCCGAGATAAAAAAGAAATCCGACGAAACCGCCCGACACAAACAGCGCGGCCAGTATGCCTGCTATCCGTTCGCGGGTTTCGAACGCCTGTCGAATGTTGTCCAGACGGCGGGCGGATTGAAAGCTGGAATGGGCCTGGGGAGCCAGTTTCCTGTCGTCAGGCAGAAGCAAAGAGACGAGCAGGAAAGCCGCCGCAGCCAGCAGGCTTCCAAGCACAATACCCAGCAGCACCACCGACA
>CAZPQE010000081.1:0-5447 GCA_964588615.1 uncultured Clostridia bacterium
GCGAGAGAGCGAAATATGCTATGGAATAGTCAGTGGAAAGATCAGATGATCTGAGTTTCTTCATGATGGCCGCTGTCAGCTTGTCAGCCGCTTCCGAATCTTTCGACCTCAGACCCACAAGCACTCCTATCACCCCTGTTGTCAGCCTCTTCTCCACCTGTTCTTCGGCTATCTGGAGGGCCTGCTGGGGGTCGGAGTCGGCTATCTGCGCGGCGAGGCCCAACTCCTGATCAGCGTCCTCGTCATATCCATTCTCGCGCGTATTCTTTCGCGTGCTGCGGAGGAAATCGCGGGCGAGCTGGGGATCGCGCTCGCCGATGATCTTCAACACCCGCTGGCGCAACTGTGAATGAACCTGGTTGTACCCACCCTCGAACAATCCGAATTCGAGGAAAGCCGATGCAGGGTCGGATGGCCTCTTTGCGCCAGCGACAAGATCGCTGAGCCCATCGATGGCCTGCTTGAAGAGCGCGCGCGCCCGTTTTTCGTCCCTCTTCCAGAGAAGATCACCGAGAGTGGCCTGAGCCATTATGCGATTGTCGGCAAGGCGAAGCGAGGAAACTTCTTTGACCAGTTCATCGACCAGGGCGAAGGCTTTTTTCTCGATCTCTTCTTTGGCCCGCTTCTGCTCGTCGGTCTTTGGAGTCTCATTGGGAGTTTGCGCCGCGACAGCGACAGCAAACATCAGTGTGAGAGCGAAAGAAAGCAAAGGTCTAATCAAGGTCATATTTCTCTCCTTGAGCCGGGTCGGGTGCGGTTTCAATCACGATCCCGCCTGTTTGTTTTTACCCTACCTGTCTGCTCCATGCAAACCGCGCTTGAGAAGTCGTTTCCTCAGCCAGAGGTGAAGTCGGCATGCGCGCATCCGTGTTGAACAATCGAAGTTCGATCAATAGACTTGCTCCTTGATGAGAGGATGTCAGAGGAGGTTGCTTTGAACAAAATCGAGCGCGTGATGAATGCACTTCGAGGGGAAGAAGTCGACCGACCGCCTTTCAGCTTCTGGTATCACTTCGGCCTTCAGCACAATCCGGGCCGCTGTCACGCTCAGGCTGAAATCGATTTCTTCCGCGCATACAATCTCGACTTTCTGAAAGTCATGAACGACTATCCTTATCCGTTGCCTGACGGGTTGGAATCTCTCGAAAACGAGGACGACTGGAAAAGGATCGAGCCGATTGACGGCGATCACCTGTGCTGGTCTGAGCAACTCGACGCCCTATCGATCATCAACGATGGGATAGGCAGGGAAGCTCTGTTCATCGAAACCATATTCAGCCCGTGGACTACCGCCCGCAGGCTGGCAACGATGGATGGCTTGCAGAGAGCCAGAGAGCAGTATCCTGAAACGACGCTTGAGGCGATGGACTGCATCTCGACTTCGCTGGCCAGTTATGCGAGAGCGGCAGTTGAAAGAGGAGTTTCGGGGATTTTCCTTTCGCTCGGCGCGGCAAGCGCGGACGTGTCGACCGAAGAAGAATACTCGGTGTGGTGTCGCCCGTTCGATTTGAAAATCCTCGAAGCGGTCAAGGACGCGCCGTTCAACGTGCTGCACATTCACGGCAGACGAATCCATTTCCAGTCTCTCATGGATTATCCGTTCAACGCCTCGAACTGGTCTCACACATTGACGGCTCCGACGCTCAAAGAAGGGCGCGCATTATCAGGCAGGGCGGTGATGGGCGGGATCGATGAAACGACGGCTCCGCATCTGTCTGCGCCGGAGATAAGAAATCAGGTTTCAGCGACGATTTCCGAAATGGGAACGAGGGGGTTGATAATCACTCCGGGCTGTTCTGTCCCCACCGACACCCCGGAGCGCAATCTGCGGGCGATAGCCGATGGCGCAAAATGAAACGGGGCCGCAAGAGCCCCGATCTTTGAAGAGAACCTGTGATCGAACCTCATGGGACGATGGCCGTGCCGTCGAGGAAGGCGCGCAGTCGTCGAGAGCGCGACGGGTGTCGAAGCTTTGCCAGAGCTTTGGCTTCGATCTGACGTATGCGCTCGCGGGTGACATTGAAATGTTTTCCCACTTCTTCCAGAGTGCGCTCTTCGCCCGACTGATCCAGCCCGAAGCGCATCTTGATGATTTCCTTTTCGCGCAAAGTCAGAGTTGAGAGCACGTCTTCGGTCAGTTCGCGGAGGTTGTTGGTGATGGCGGTCTCCGCAGGATTGGCCGAGCGACGGTCTTCGATGAAACTGGCTATAGTCGTCTCGCCGTCGTCTCCTATTGGAGTTTCGAGCGAGATGGGCTGCTGGGCGATCTTGAGCGCCTTGCGAACCTTCCAGGCGGGCATATCGACTCTTCGGGCAAGCTCTTCGTGAGTCGGCTCTCGTCCGAGTTCCTGCACCATCAATCGCTGGGTTCGAAGTATCTTGTTGATGACCTCGACCATGTGAACCGGAACGCGGATTGTGCGGCCCTGATCGGCGATGGCGCGTGTGACGGCCTGTCGAATCCACCACGTGGCGTAGGTCGAGAACTTGTAGCCGCGACGCCAGTCGAATTTTTCCACTGCCCTCATCAATCCGATGTTGCCTTCCTGAATGAGGTCGAGGAAGTGAAGGCCGCGATTGATATAGTTTTTGGCTATCGAGATGACCAGGCGCAGGTTGGCTTCGATCATCTCGCGCTTGGCCTGCTCGACTTCGGCCTCGGCGGTGATTATGGTCTGATAGGTGCGCTTGGTATCGACGGTTGAAGCCGCAAATCGGCGCTCGGTTTCGCGTATGACCTTGCGCGTAGCCCGCTGCTGGCGCTTGAGTTCATCGATATCCTTGCGACGCTTGGATTCCAGCGCGCGCTCTATGCGGGCCAAATCGGATTCGGCTTCCCTTATCTGCCTGACAACGCTCTCTATTGCCTTCATAAACCGCAGCCGGGTCTCGTGAGCGAAAGTGAAATTGCGCAGCCGCCTGGTCATCTCGATCAGTTGATGGGCGTACTGTCGGCGCATGCGCTTGAGCTTTCGGGAACTTCGCGGCTCGGCCTCGATCTTGGCGGAAAGCTTGAGGAGCTTATCCTGAGATTTGAGTATTTCAGCGAACTCCGCAAGCACATGCTGTCGAATTTCCTCGCGTCGCTCTTCGAGGGCCTCTTCAGATTCGGGATCGGTCGCTATATCGATTATGTCCTGAGGATTGATCCTTCCTTCTTCAAGATCAGCGTTGATCTTTCTGATTTCCTCTATGGTAATGAAGGAACGCGACAATGCCTTGTAGATTCGCTTGTTGCCGCGCTCGATTCGTTTGGCTATGCGAATCTCATCCTCGCGAGTCAACAGCGGGACTGAACTCATCTCGCGAAGGTACAGGCGCATAGGGTCGAGCGACTCGTCCTTGCCCGGCTCAAGATCGACATCGACCTCGTCAGCCGGTTCCTCGGCCACCTCGGCAGGCTCTTCTTCCTCTACAGCCACCGCCTCCCACATAGACTCAGCCGCTTCCTCATCTATCTCGGCGACAATCCGCTCGATGCCCCCTGCCGGGCCGAAATCCTCCTGGGTGTCGTCGGAGGTCCCCAAAAGTATATCTTTGTCCATCCTGACCTTCATTATGCCTTTCAAACCCTGTTCACACCGGACTAAAAGCGCCCCTCCCCCCTCAGCGGCGCTCACAACCTTCCTGACAGGAAATAATGGTTGACATCCTGTAATGCATTGCATACTATAGCACGTAAACGCATAAGATACAAGATACTTGTAGATTAAGCCAGTTGCAATAGGAGTATGCAGCATGTCGTCAGAAAAAATGGTAAATGGGTTAAGAGGTGACATTTACCATCAATTAACAGCGGCTCGGAACTACCTGCGGACGCTGGATGATTTCTTTGCGAGGGCGGCGGCGTCACATAATACCACACTTGAGCATTATCAAGTCCTGCTCGCCGTACATTGCCTGGGCGAAACCGACTTGCCTTTGAGGGTGCTGGCCGAGCAGATGGTCAGAGACCGTACGGCCACAGGCCAGCTATGCAAGCGCATGCAGCAACTCAGTTTGCTCGATTTGAACTACGAATCCAATTCCCATCGCCCGCAATTACTGGTCTCGCTCAGTGAGCGAGGCAAGGAGGTGCTCAAAACCATCACCGAAGACGGACTCAGGAACCGCGACAACTACCTCCAGTCGCTGACTTCCGACAAAAGACAATACCTGGCCGAAGCGGTTCGTTTTTCCTGGCTCGACGGACTGGAACAAACCGATCTTCTCACTCATCACCTCACAGGCCATAAGGCCGACTACTGAAAAAACCTTGCGAATATACGAAATCAACACTCGACTGCACTGTCAATCGTTCGATCAGATAACCGGCGACGAACTGGCCGAAATTGCGCGTTTCGGCTTCGATACGCTATGGCCCATGGGCGTCTGGCAGATAAGCGACGCCGCACGGAAAATTTCAACGATCACTTCCCCGGACTTCGAAGGCTCGCCCTACGCCGTGCCTCAGTACAAATTCAACAGCGCGCTGGGCGGCAAAAAGGCTTTTCGGGATATGGTGCGCCGCGCTCACGCGGCTGGGCTGAAAGTCATAGTCGATTTCGTATCCAACCACATGGCCCCGGATTCGCCTTGGATAGACCAGCATCCTGACTTCTTCATTCGCAGCGACCCGCGCGCCCGAAGCCAGGATGCAGGCCATTACTTCCTCCACCCTTCGGGCGAGGTCATTGCCTTCGGCAGAGACCCGTTTTTCCCGCCCTGGTACGACACCGCGCAACTCGATTTCTCAAACCCCGCGCTCCGGGCGCGCATGACGGATGTGCTTGGCTGGATCAGCCGCTATGCCGATGGCGTGCGCTGCGACATGGCGATGCTCGTGCTCAGGGACTATTTCCGAGAGCAATGGTTCCCGGACGCTTCCCAACAGTGGTTCGATGAGCGGATGCCCTCGGAATTCTGGAGCGAGGCCATCAGCGCGGTCAAAGGCGACAAACCGGATTTCATCTTCATAGCTGAAACCTACTGGGACAAGGAGCGTCAACTCGTCGAACTCGGATTCGATCTGGCCTACGAAAAGAAACTCTATGACGCTCTGGTCGCCCGCAACGCTCAACTGGTTTACGAAGAGCTTGCTGACACGGACGCGCTTCGCACCGCGCTTTGCTTCATAGAAAACCACGACGAGCCGCGCGCGGCAGCCGTGTTCAATCGAAACCTCAACCTGGCTGCGGCAGCATTGATTCTCGCTCTTCCCTCCTCGGCTCTCATTCACGAAGGCCAGATGGAAGGCAAGACCGAACGGCTCCCGGTGCAAAGAATCAAGCCGCTGCTCGACGAGCCTGAAGACGCAGAACTCAAGTCGTCTTATCAAAAAATCCTCTCCGCTACCTCTCAGCCGGTTTTCCGCCAGGGGTCGTTCGAGACCTTCGACAGCCGGGTATGGGGCGCGGTGACTTTTCTGAGGCAGGATGAAAACCGCGCGGTCGCTTACCTCGGACAGA
>CAZPQE010000081.1:5457-15307 GCA_964588615.1 uncultured Clostridia bacterium
AGGCGTGGCACTCATTTCATTCGGCGTCGTTCGATGTTTCGCGCCTGGCCGAATCGATTGGCGCCGATCACAGGATGAGAGTCACGAACCTGCTGAATCTGGAATCGATCATCATCGAAAGGCGCGACGGAGGTTTTCATCTCCGACCGGATCAGATTTCAGTGAGCGAAGGCACAGAATTCTGTCTGATAGAAGCTTCCCTCGATTGAGCGGGGGTGCGGTTTTCTAAAGTCGGTCGGGTAGTTGCCTTAACCTAAGCCCGCGCTCACGCTTGGGCTACTGACACGCGGCACTGATATGTGTCAGTAGCACGACCGTCAGGGAGTGCTTCTCTACAAGATTGTCGCAAACATCATCAGGCGACCGACTTTTGAATTCTGCACCCATTGAGCGGCTACTGACTTATCAGCACGATGTTTGTCTGCGAAGCCGATAGCGCGGAGTCGAAGAATCGTTTGACCTCCGCGTAGTATGAAACGGGGGTGGTGAGCGCGCTTATCGCCAGCCGCCTTTGCGCGACGACGCGCCCTCGGTCGAATTTATAGAAAATGCCGAACTCGCCGAATCCGCTTTGTAATCGAGTCTCCGATGGCAGTTCATCGATGCGAAATCCTTCGGGCAGGCTGATGACGGCTACATCTTCCTGAACCGATTTCATTTCGAATCGCACGGGAGAGAATCGCTCCGCGCGAGTAAACAATGGGAACTGCTGCGCGCGCAGGATCAGCGGCCTGACGACCAGAAGCCGGTTCAGGCGACCGGTGGAACTGACCGCTTTTATCTCGTAAGAAATTCTCAGAGGCTCCTCAAGCTCGGCTTCGCGGTTGATCTTCAAATCGGTAATCGAAGCGCCCGGCAAATCGCGGGAAACGCGCGCAAGGATTTCTCTGACGCATTCTTCGGCGCTTAGTGAAGCGAGGCGACGGCGCAGGGCAGAGGCCATCTGCCCTGTGTAAACTTCCCTGACCTCGGCGGAAACTTCGCCTCCGCTTCCGACTTGCACATCGATTTCGCGCCGCGCCTTATTTGCTTCTTCCTCCTGCGCAGGCAGCCTGATGAGTTTGCCCGACTCTGCTTTGACCACCAGCCCGTAGCTGCCTTGTAGATAAAACGGAAGATCGCCCAACGGAGTCTGATCATCAGTCGGATCGAAGAACACCAGTCGGCCAAGCCTAGCGTCAGCTATTGTCGCCGACAGATTTGCGTCAATCGAGATAGCCAGTATCGCGTGATTGAACTGAAGCGGAGACGGAAACTCCGGGCGGACTCTGAAAGCGTCTCCCGCATAAACCAGCGTCATGAAGGATTCTATCCCGACAGCGCGGAGAAGGGTTTGAAGCAGCGCGCTTTTGTCCTTGCAGTCTCCATAGCCTTTCTTGAGCACCGCGTCGGCAGGATAAGGGCGATAGCCTCCGATGGCGCTGAGTTGGATCGAAGCATACCTGATGCTCTTTTGCACCCAGCGCGCCAGGGATCGCGCTTTCTCGATATCGGAAGCAAGACCCGATGTCAACTCTCTGGCCTTTGATTCGACGACTCCTCTCTCGCGCGTCTGCGCTTTCATCAAATCGTCCGCCCATCTGGAAACATCTTCCCACGACCTTATGCTTTTTTTTGCCGCGTCGGCGCGAGGCGGAAAGTAAGAGACGGCCAGATATGGCGCCAACTCCGCAGTGTCGGGCATCCAAGGTTCTTCTTCGACAGCGGAAAGCCCTTCGAGTTGCCAAGTGTAGGCGCTGCCTTCGACGACCGGCTCAATGGGCGCGTGATTGAAGACTGCTGAATGGACCTGCCAGCCTGCGGGAAGGATTAGCCGATAGCGCGACACGACGACCGGAGACCTCGACTGGAAGAAGTGGAAATCCTGATTGACCAGCGGCTTTTCTTTCTGCACCCATTCGAAGGCCACGACCGACCCGACTTCGACTTCACCGAAGCGCATCACCTTCGATTTAATGTCGCTGTAGAGGTTGTCGTAGCGGGATTCTTCGATTACTTTGTGCTGCTCAAGCTCGAAGACCTTCTGGTCTGCGCGAATGTGCCAGGCGTGCAGGTCGCTGATTCGTATCTGGCTGTCATAGTAAATCTCTCGTCTGGCAGCCGCTCGTCCTTCCTGCGTGAGTATGCGCACAGCATAGCGCCATCGGCTCTCCGATCTTCCATTCTCTCTGACGGTGGTGACGCGCTCATCTGCGAGGACGACGAAGGGCGCGCTCTTTTCATAACTGCCGATGGGTTGCTCAAGCGCCGACCTCACCCAGGGAGGAGCCGTATCGGCGCGGGCAGTCAGCGAAAGGAGCGTCATCAACGCCCCGGCCATAACCACTGGTCTTAGAGACGGGCCTCGCATCGAGCAATCCTCATTTCGTGTGATAGTGTGACTATATCAAATCCTCAAGCGAGGCCAAAGAGGACGGTTGACGCGACGGGATTGTGTACAAAGTATGGGCGGTCATATCAATAATTATTTCTCAAGTACAGATTGTCTTTACAGATCGCTGCCTTCAGCCCCCTGGCGAGATTCGATCTGTCTCAGCTTGAGGTAAATGAGCGCGGCCAGAAACAGTATGAAAAACAGTGCGACTCCAAGCCCCTTTCTTCGGAAGCCCCACTCTTCAAGCGCGCCTTCCCCTGCCCTGTAGCCTTTATCTGCTATCTCAAGCCCCGGCTTTATCACCTTTTCAACTTCGTCAATCGAGAACGCATGAATCAACACGCGCGCGTGAGTCAGGTTGTCTCTGGCCTCGCTCATTTCGAACTTCGCCCGGCTGACTTCCATGCCCCGGAGTTCGGCGCGATTGAGAATTTCAAGCGAGCCGTTTATTCTCGCCATCAGTTCATCGATTCGGTCTCTCATCTGCCCAGCCGCCTTAAATCCATTGTCTCCTTCTGTGTGACAACTGACGCAGACCGATTTTTCTCCGACGCCTATCATCTCGTCCGCAGGCGAAAGAATCGCGTGATTGCTGTGACACTCGACGCACTCGCCTGACTGCATGGCATCGAACACCATCTTGTGCGGGCTGGCTTTGAACAGATCAGACTGGCGCGCGTGGCACTGGCCGCAGACGTTGGCCACCGACGCGAGACCGGGAGGCGCGGCTCCGTGATTTCCGTGACAGTCGTTGCAGGTCGGAGCGGATAAGTCCTGACGCTCATAGAGCGCCTTCGCATGTGTACTTGCCTTAAACTTGTCGTACTGATCGTGAGGGATTTTGTAAGGCTTCATGAAATCGGCGTTCGCATGACACTTGCCGCAGGTTTCAGCCACGTTGAACGCGTAAACAGGCGACTGCGGATCGCTGACCGCGCGCACTCCATGATTTGAGTGGCAACTCACGCATGTCGCCACGTTTTTATCCCCGCCTTTGAGAAGCCTGCCGTGAACGCTCGTCTTGTACTCCCGCTCCTGATCGACGCGCATCGAGGGATTGAACTTTTTCATCAACTCAGCATCGCTGTGACACCTGCCGCAAAAGGCTGGAACCGCTTCTGGCCTGGGACGGCCCACAAAACCTTTCCTCGGATTCATCGCCCCCGCCGGATCGTCCACAGTGGCATCGCCTCCATGACAATCAACGCACGACAGACCAGCAGCCCTGTGTATATCGTCTTTCATCAATCGCGCAGAATCAGCCAGCGCGCCTTCCATCTGCGAATGACAATCGAGGCAGGAGTCTTTCTTCTGCGCCAGCGCCACGCCGAAAAAAACGATCACTATCGCGGAAACAAGACACAGCCTGAGTGGAGCGCGAATGTCGAATCTTTCTCGCTTCATCATTCCGGCCTCCTTCAGGCGAGATAGCCGACGATAGTCATAACCACGATGTAGATGACGATGACCACACCGATGACGGTGAACAGGCGGCTTCGCCAACGATGCGGCGATTTATCTAAAAATGGCACGAGCAGCCAGAACAGGCCGCCATAGCCGAATACGAGGATCGCCACCACTTCGCCATCGAACATGAAAATACGTGCCGGTATCCGCTTGAGCGTTTCAAACATAAACAAAAAATACCATTCGGGCCTGATCCCTGCCGGAGCCGACGCGAACGGGTCAGCCTTCTCGCCCAATTCCCACGGGAAAAGCGCGGCAAGAGCAGCCAGAACGCCGACTGCAAGAATCCAGCCGATTAGGTCTCGCAGCAAAAAATTGGGGACGAACTTCATCGTCTTCACTTTCTTCTCGTCGATCCCCATCGGCACGCTCATGCCATGCTTTTGCACAAGGAGGACGTGAACGGCGATCAGCGCCGTCGTTATCGCAGGCAACACCGCGACGTGAAATCCGAAGAAGCGCGTGAGCGTAGCTCCCGTCACATCATCGCCGCCGCGAAGGAACCGGAGCAGAAACTCGCCCACGACGGGAACCACCCCGGCGATGTCCGTCCCGACTTTGGTGGCAAAGTATGACAGCTTGTTCCAGGGGAGAAGATAGCCGCTGAATCCGAAACCGAGAGCGATGAACAACAACAAGACTCCGCTGACCCAGGTTATCTCGCGCGGCGAGCGATATGCCTTGAGGAAAAAGACGCTGAACATGTGAGCGAACAGGACGGCTATCATCAGGTTTGCCGACCAGCTATGAATCGAGCGTATCAACCAGCCGAACTGCACTTCCGACATGATGAACTGCACGCTCTCGTAAGCCGCTTCCGCGCTGGGGCGATAGTAAAGAAGCAGCATTATGCCGGTCACCACCTGCACGACGAACAGAAAGAGCGTCAGGCTGGCAGCCTGCGTAATTCCAATTCTCATACTTTCAATGCATGAACAGGCTGGCAGCCTGTTCTACATCGACCGCTACTTCGAGACGATGATGTCATCGCCGCGAAAATTCACCGCGAACTCTTCGAGCGAGCGGGGAGGAGGACCGCCGGTGTTCTGCCCGCTGAGGTTGTATTGCCCGTTGTGACAGGCGCACCAGATCATTTTCTGGTCGGATCGATATTGAACTATGCAGTCGAGGTGAGTGCATGTGGCCGAGAATGCTTTCAACTCGCCGGAAGAGGCGCGAATCAGGATGCCCGGCTTGTTGCCGAACTTGAAAATCCTCGATGAGTCTGTGGTGATTTCTTTTACTTTTCCGGCGATGACGGAATTCTGCGCAGCTTCGATCACTTGAGGCGGAACCATGAATTTGATGACCGGATAAAATACGGCTGCGAGCGTGGCCCCGGCTGTCGTTCCAAGCAGGTAATTGAGAAAACTTCGCCGCCCGGTCGCAGCAGGCGTCTCTTCGGTTTCATTTGCAGACTTCATGGTCGAAGCTCCTACAGGCTGTTTTTCAAACGCGCGCTAAAACCCTTCTGGATGACAGGTGGAGCAGACGTTCAGATTCGGCGCGCGTTTTATCGCTCCTCCCGCGAGATGGCAATCGGCGCATTTCTGACTCATATCCTTGACGTGAAATGAGTGATCGAACAGTTTGGATTTATAACGGACTTTCTTTGCGGACAAATCCGAATGGCAGCCGAGACATGAGTTGGAATTCTGCTGCTGGCGCTCGTGATGGCAATTGGCGCAGCCTTCGCGCCCGAATCTGACTACTTCATTATCTTTTCGCTCTTCGTGCGGGCGATGGCAGGTCGCGCATTCGAAGCCGGAATCGACGTGAGGCTTGTGAAGGAACTTCATATTGGCGAACTTCGCCGCCTGCGATTCGATCCCCCGGTGACAGCGGAAACACGCGCTCTGGAATGGAGCCGCAGACCATCCCTTGCTCTGAGCTTTGAAGCCCGATTGCTCCAATGCCTGATTTATCTTCTCGTGGCTCGACTCCATCAACGCCAGACTGTATTCCACGTTGTGCCACCCTCCGCCCTGCTCCACGAGTTGAATGTTGGCCCAGGCATCGGTCATCGGCCCGCCTTCATGAGTCTTGAGCGCAAGCCTGAGACTGGCCTGCTTCCATTCCTTTTTGATCTGAGTCAGTCGCTCAAGTATGAGTCCCTTCCAGCGACCGAGCACACGGCTGTAGCGCGGCCCGTGACATGACATACAACTCACTTCGTTGGCTTTCAACACCGCGCTCCCGGCCTGCGGCAGCACGTGACAGCCTTCGCAGTGAATCCCGGCCTGATACATCGCGCTCGGCATCGGAGGAATCGCCTTGCCGCCCAGCCCCGCGTAAAGGTCGCGGGCCGCCGAATGCCCATCGCGGTGACAGGTGTTGCAGGATGTCGAAACTGCCTCCAGCGCGCGGGTCGTCTTGTGCTGAATCTCGTTGTGGCAGTTCATACACTCGATTTTGTGATCGGAGACATGCGTCTGATGAAGGAACTCTGTTTCGCCGTATCGCTCAAGTCGCTGTTGATCGTTGTGGCAGGTGTTGCATCGCTGGTTCGGCACTTCGCCCTGTCCCTGAACCACCTGCGAGTGACACGAAAAGCACTGCATGTTGAAACGCTTCACATCGCTGTGATCGAACTTGAGATTGGCCTTATTTATCACTTTATCGGGAATCTGATGACAGAGCGTGCATCGGCCCGTCCCTTCATTAAGCGGCTGATCCTTGAAATGGCACAGGAAACAGGTCGACTCTGTTACGGCTATGTGGCTTCCCTGAACTATCTGCGAGTGGCATGAGGTGCAGCGCAGTTTCTTGCCTCGCCGCATCTCGGTCAGGTGCGGAGTATGGTTGAAGAGAACATTGTGAAAGACCTCTTTGCCCGCAAGCAGTCGGCGTTCGTGACAACGCAGGCACGATGCGTCGTCTATTTCCGTCCAGGGGTTTGTGCCATAAGTTCCGGTGAAGTAACTGGTGACCATCGATAAAGCTTCATATTTTTTGCGAAGCCCGGAGGTAATCCCCGGAGGTATGTGGCACTCGACGCAGGCCGCCTGGCTGTGAGAAGACTGCTTCCACGAATCGTAGTAAGGCTCCATCAGATGACAACTGCCGCAGAACTGCGGTCTCGATGTCACCTCCATGCCGACCAGTGAAACCAGCACAAAAATGCCCATTCCCCAGGAGAGTATGAAAATTATTCTGCGCCAGCGGGCGCGAAAAGTGTTTATCAAACCTTTTGCGCGCTCTGCGGCCCAGGCGGGTATCTGTCGAATTCGCTCTTTCATAAATCCTCACCCGCTGGTTTCGCTCTCTTTTTTTCAAGCGTTCGGCGAAACCTGACCGCCGCCGCGATGCTTATCAGGATGTAGAACCAGACCACCGACAGCACGATGAAGCGCCCGCGAAATACGCTCATCTTTTCGTGTATGTCGGACTGGACTTCGAGCGCGATAGAGCGCGCCCTGCGCGTGAGGTCTTCCATATCTTCAAGCGAAAGGTTATGGCTGAGTGGTCGGGCCTCAAACAGATAAGTCAGAGAGTCGGAAAGCCTTGCTTCGTAATCGCCGACTGCAAGTGGTATGCGTCGCGCTTCTTCGATCAGCGATCTGGCCTTTTGCTGTTCCGCCTCGGCTTGCATAAACAATGCCTGAATTTTGTTTCCCCGATCTGTGGCCGCCGCGTTTTGCTCGTGACAGCTTGAGCAGGCGGATGCCCACATCTGATGCCCGGCGCGCTCTATGCGATGATTGCTGTGACAGCTTGCGCATTCGCCCTGATGGCCTGTCGCCATAGCTTCGGCGTGCGGGCTGTGTCGAAAAGCTTCCAGCGTCTTTGTGTGGCACTGGCCGCACACCTTCGCCACATTGCCTGTGCCCGGAGGAGCCGCCCCGTGCGTGCCGTGACATCGAGTACAATCCGGCGACTGGCGGTTATGCCGCTCAAGCAATCCCTGCCCGTGCGCGCTCTGGCAGTAATCGCTCACGACGCCTGACGAGCGGTTGTAGGCTTTCATCAACTCAGCGTTTTCGTGGCATCGGCCACAGGTTTGCGGGATATTCTCTCGATAAACGGGAGACCTGGGATCGGCGGTCGCAAGCACGCGATGCGCGCCGTGACAATCGCTGCACACAGCCACTCGCATGTCTCCCTGCATGAATTTCTTTCCATGAACCGAAGTCAGATAGAGCGCGTGCTGATCTATCGGAATGCCGTAGGGTTTCATCTTCTGAGGGTCGGAGTGGCAGGTCGAGCAAACCTCGACGATTTGTTTTCGATCCGACAGCGCGCGAAAGTTTTTGCTGTGCGCGCCCGCGATGGTTTGAGACACCGGGTCGCCGCCGTGACAATCCGCGCAGGCAACTCCCTCTCGCAGATGCGCGCTCTCCTGAAACTCTACATGCGTATCGCTGTGGCATACGGCGCAGAAGTTGTCTGTCGTCGAGCCGGTTTGAGGGCTTTGCCCGTGAGTCGACTCGCTGGAAATGAGCAGGGCGCTGAAAACAATGAGGCACACAAAGAGGGCGACGCGCTTCGTCTTTTCTATTTGCTTGTGAAAGAATTTCATCATCCCCTCCGATAGCCTATCCAGACCAGCGCGATCATCAGCAGGCAGAATGCCAGAGCCGCCCCCGTGAGCATCGGCCTTTTTTTAAGCTCACGATGAGGAGTTCGGTCGATGAAGGGCAACAGCACGAGAGCTAGCAGTGACGCGATCATCAGCGCGCCCGCAAACCAGAGCGGCAGCAATTCCAGCAAAGCGTAAAAAGGCATTAAGAACCAGGGCGGGCTTACCCCGACCGGACTCGTAAAGGGATCGGCCTTCTCCAAAAACGGCGCGGGAAAGATCGCGCCGAGCGTCAGTATCACCCCGAAAACTATCAGGAACAGAATCGCCAACTGGAACACATGATCGGGATAAAGCGGTCGACTGCGGACTTTATGTTCACCCGGCAAAGGACTCAGCCCCACTTTGCGCACGGTGGCAAAATGCAGATAAAAAAAGAAGACCATCAGCAGCGGGATGAAGATGACATGCAATACATAAAAGCGAGTGAGCATCACCGATGAAATATCCAGCCCGCCGATGATGAACGCAAAAACGCTTCCGGTCAGAGGAAGCGCGCCGATGACTTCCAGCCCGCGAGTCACCGACCAGTAAGATTGCTGATCCCAGGGAAGAAGGCTTCCCGTCAGCGCCGCCTGAGTCGAAAGCAGGAAGAGAACCGCGCCGAAAACCCAGAACAGTTCGCGCGGTTTTTTATAGACCCCGTGAATGAAGAATCGCGCCAGCCTCACGGCCAGCAGCGCGATGAGAAAATTGCTCCCCCAGTGATGCATCTGACGGATGTACCAGCCGAAATTCACATCGCGGATAATCAACAGCGCGCTTTCGTAGGCAGTTTCCGGCGAAGGCTGATAGTAAAAAGCCAGAAGCAAACCAGTGATGGCCTGAAATATAAACAGGAGGAATGTGAGCACTCCGAGGACGTAAGGCCCGCGAGTATAAGTCGGAAGTTCGCGCGCAAACGCTTCGCGGCTCGCTTCCCGAACCGGTTTGTCGAGGTCGATAGCGCCATAGGAAAGCCCGAAGGTTGTCAGGAACGAAAATATCTCGGTCAGATTCAATCGCTCTTCCAGCCAGGCGATGCTTTTACGAGAGATCGACATAAATGATCCCTCCTTTTGTTTCGACTCGAAGAGGCTGGAGCGGTCTCGGAGGCGGGCCTGCCAGAACATTCCCGTTCAAATCGAACGCGCCCGCATGGCAGGGACACACCAGCCGCCCGCTTTCTTTCTCCCATTGCAGGACGCAACGAAGATGAGTGCAGGTGGCCGGAAGCGCGATGAGTTGATCGCCTGCGGCGCGGATTATCCAGAACGGGCTGGACTTGTGAGCCACGAACCGGGCCTGGCCGATTTCCAGTTCAGAGAGCGGGCCGACTCGGCGGGCTTTTTCTTCCCCGGTTCTGGTCGGAGTTTTCAGGTAGGACGCAACTACGCCGAAGAAGGCCACGCCCCATAGTCCGAGCACGGCCTTAAACAGCCTTCCGAAAA
>CAZPQE010000081.1:15317-17327 GCA_964588615.1 uncultured Clostridia bacterium
GCCAAACTACTCGTCTGGCGACCCCAAATCTAGCTGCGAAACAGAAACGTCACAAATATCGCTATCACGAGAATCACTCCCACCGTAAGCGCCGCGTACCCGAACCATGCGGAAAACGCCTGAACGAGCTTCGATGGGGGCTCGACTATCAGGCTTTCGAGTCGCCCTTCTCGCTCGAGCCTTTCATACTCCGCCGGTCTTTCCTTGATGAATTTCTCCATCGGCATGCGACCGGTGAATATCACCGTGTCGAGCGGGAAGTTTTCGGGTCTCATGTGATTGTGGAAGAAGTGAAACGCGAATATGAATCCGACCGCCAGCAGCGCCTCTTCGCCATGAACGATCATCGCCACGTTGAGCCACTCTCCGGGCAGTATTTTCGTAAACAGACCGGGCAGCCACAGCACAAGCCCTGAAAGCCCTATGACGGGGATGCCCCAGAAGACCGCGTAATAGTCGAACTTCTCCCAGTAAGTCCAGCGGTCGAGCTTTGGCTGCGGTCCGGCATAAAAGAACCAGCGGAACATGCCGAGCAATTCCCTGAAATCTTTCCCGCGCGCGACAAGCGAATCCGGCCCTTTGAGCAACGAGAGGTCGCGTCGGGAGAAGCGATGGTAAAGCAGATATCCGAGATGGTAAAACGCATATCCGAAAGTCACTATGGCCCACAGCCGGTGGAAGTATCTCGAAACTTCGACTCCTCCCATCACCGCCCCCAGCGTCTTTCCCCAGCCGGTGTAGTGATACATCAGGGGCAGCCCGGTTGCGGCAAGGCCCAGGAAGCTGATGACCATGACTATGTGAGTGATGCGATGAGGCATGGCAAACCGCATGATCCATTTGCCGCCGTCAGTGATGCGATGCGTTTCTTTCCTTATCACCGCGACGATGGATCGCTGAAACCACAGAAGCGTGTGCAGTCCGAAAAATCCGAACACGACTATGAAGAGCCACTTCATGAAAGTATGCGCCGAAAAAATCAGCACAGATCTTTCACGGTTCGAAGGCTCAGGGTGCGGATCGAAGCTGACGAATTTCTCATTGATGCCCGCGTGACATTTGCCGCAGGTCTGCAACAAGTTTGACGAATGCACCGATGAATGAGGATCGTCTTTTGGAAGGTTTCGGTGCGGCGTGTGACAATCGGAGCATCTGGCCGCCTGAATGAATCCGAGAGAACTGGCCTGCCCGTGAAAAGTGTCCCGATAAGTGGGAGCTTCTTTTTCGTGGCATTTGCCGCACTGGGTCGGAATTTGAAGCTGAAAGGCTTTCGCGCCGGTCTGTTTGATTTCGTGCGCCGTGTGACAGGTGGTGCAGACAGGCCCGCGCCCGTCGCCGTTTTTCCAGATCGCGCCGTGCGCGCTCGCTTCGAAATCCTTGAAAATATCTTCGTGACACTTCGAGCAGGTGTTAGGCGCGTTTTTGTTCGACACGGTTGAATCAGGATCGCCATTTTTTTTGATGCCATGCGCGCTGTGACAGTCTGAGCACACGGCAGAGAGTCGCAGTCCCGCAGACACTCGCCTTCCATGAACGCTGTCGCGGTATTGCTTTATGAAATCGGGCGAAGGAAGCGCGTGCTGTCTGGTGATGGTCTGATCCGCATGGCAGCGCGAGCAGGTTTCAGGGATGTTGAGGCGATTAGACAGAGAGCGCGCATCGTCTTTGGGAAAAATGTTATGCGCGCCGTGACAATCCGAGCAGGTCGCGGCATCCGTGTCTCCTGCGGCGCGCGACTGGGAGTGAACGCTCGATTGAAACTCCGCGCCGACATCTGCGTGGCAAGCGTCGCAGGAAACCTTTTGAGGGGTCGGGTCATGCGGATATTCCTTGAGATCGGAGTGGCAGTCCGCGCAGTCGAAGGTCTGATGCGCGGACTGCTTGAGCAGGCTCTCATCGACGTGGACGCTCACCGGTTTGCCGTCCACATCTTTGGTCAGCGACGGGTCGCTATGACAGGCAAGACAGTCTGCGCTTGAAGGCTTCTGCTCGGCCTTCTGAGCATGAACG
>CAZPQE010000082.1:0-17148 GCA_964588615.1 uncultured Clostridia bacterium
GTTGGCTGAATAAAACGAATCATCCAGATCGAAAAGAAATTCTGCCCCGCCGGTCTCGAACATCGTGGCGCGGCTTTGCAGATCGGCGTAATCGTCGCTGGCCTGAGTCAAACTGCCGCCCGCGTGAAGGCTACACTCATAAATCAGCTTTGCCGCATACCGGCGTATGGTCACGAGCCTTGCGAGCAGGGCCGAACGAATGAATCCGAGGCTGTCTCTGAAATCGAGATGGCGGTAGAGCCACGCGTCGTCAACGACCAGGTGATCGAACAGAAAGGCAAAGGTTTCGGTCAGCGCGTAATCGCCCGTGTACTTGAATTCGGGCCTCAGCCCTGCCGATGTCCATCCGTAGTGCTGCGCGTGCCCCGATTCGTGAAAGAACGACTGATAGTCTGACTGCCCGCCCGCAGGTCTTATGACCAGCTTGATATCATCGGGTATGAAGACTGGAGCGCAAAAAGCGCGCGGGCTTTTGCGGGGCCTGTCCTCGCAATCGATTTCTATGTTCTTCTGAGCCTCGACCGCGATTCCAAGCCCCGACATCGTTTCCCTGTAAACGAGCAGGAGCCTTTCGACCGGAAAGCGATCATCGAAACTCGTCAGGTGGACGAAGTAAGTGGCATCGGGTCGCCGGGCTTCAGAGAGAGAGATGCCCAGGCTTTGCTTCAATGCCTCGTCGAGATGGCTGACGTAAACCGATTCGGTGCGCGAGAGAAAGGTTTCCGCTTCGCGCGCAAGCCTTGTGTAGTCGAGGCCGTGAAGCTTTTCGAACGCCTCTCGATAGCCGGCATATCCCAGCGCGCGCGCGCCCTCGTGCAGTTTCGACAGCCGCTCGATTCTCAGGTCGTTCGAGGCATCGATGAGCGCAAGGCGCAATTCATAAATCGAGTGGCGCGAGCGGCGGTCGCGTTCGTTCATGAGAGCCACAGCCGAATCCTGAAAAGTCATCTTTCGCCCCGACCACTCGACGCTGGCGCTGCACTCGTACTGGCTTATTTCTTCGGTTATGTGTTTTGCCGAGTTTTCCAGAAACTGCTCGGTCGCAAACAGCAGCAATCTGCCGAGAGCCGCGCGCTCGGTCTCAAAATGAGGGGAAGTCTCTTCGAGATTTCGCTTGAGCTTCTCTATTGCGTCTCGGGTGAAGAGGTCGCCGTAGCGGTCATAGAGCAGGGCCAGTTCCAGTTCGTCTTTTCTGCCCGAATGATGCAGGTAATACTCGCGCATCAACGCGCTTGAAAAGTCGGCGTACTCACTTTGATAGTTATCGGGCATTTTCGCAAAGGTTGAAGATATCGGCGCGCTAGAGTGGTGTCAAGGTGGATTACTTTTGCGGATTGATCGCGGCAAAAAAATAGGCGACGCAGTGTGGGATAACCGCGTCGCCTTGTTTTCTGGTCACCGTCCTCACCACAGTGACCAAGAATCGAGAACAGGAAGTGATGTTGTCATCACCCGTATCTCTTGCCCCACCGATGATAGAGCAATAAGGATGCCACACATCGGTCGGCACTCAAATCGGTGACAATGTGGGCTATTTTGGCGAGGTTAGGCCGAGGGTGGCATGCAGGCAAGAGACCCTCGTGTGTAAAAAGTACATATTTTGGCGGAAAGATTTACTGCCCATTTCTCCACAGACAGTTGTTTCGACTGAGATTTCAGGCGCAAGAGCGCCGTCGCTTCTTTGTTCGTATGGCGGATCGATTCTGCGGCCTGCTGTTATACTGAGCCTATGGGTTTGCTGCTGGCTACCACCAACAAGGGGAAGATCGCAGAACTCAGCCGGATGCTCGGCGACCGGGGGCTGAAAGTCGCAGGACTCGACGACCTGGCGACGAGCGAAGATATCGAAACCGGCTCGACTTTCGAGGAGAATGCCTTGCTCAAAGCCCGCTTCTATCACCGTCTGACCGGATTGCCGACCATTGCCGACGATTCAGGGCTTGAAGTCGATGCGCTCGACGGCGCTCCGGGCATCTACTCAGCGCGCTGCGGCGGCCAGACCGACAGAGACCGCGTAATCAAACTGCTCGACCATCTCAGAGACGTGCCCATTGAAAAGCGAGGCGCGCGGTTTGTGTGCGCAGCCGCCATCGTATGGGACGGCGGAGAGCGGGTCTTCGAGGATGAAGCGCGCGGAGTGATTACGGACTCTCCGAGCGGCAATGGAGGGTTCGGCTACGACCCGGTTTTTTATTACGAGCCGCTGGGCTGCACCTTCGCCGAAATGTCTTCGGAAGAGAAGGAAAAAGTCAGCCATCGCGGGCGGGCCTTTCGCCGCCTGGTCGAGTGGTTGAATGAATCTCAGGTGCTTGACAGCCGGAAGTCGGATGATAGAATTGAAAATCCTACAGGCGATCTTCCTGCTTCCTCAACTTGAAGGTGACATTATGAAACAGGCGATTAAATTTTTGGGGCTGATCGCAATTTCGGCGATAGCCTGCGCAAGTGTGCCCGCCGCCTCTTCACGCGGCTCGATTCAGGGCATCGTGCGCGACGGTCAGGGCAACCCCCTGCCCGGAGCGGCAGTCCTGGTGCTTGCCTCGCCCGAAGACGCGAAATCCGAGAAGGTGATCAAGCGCGCCAACACCGATACGGAAGGGAAATTCGTCGCCGCAGGCATACTTCCCGGACGCTATCGCGTGAAGGCCGAAGCCACAGGATTCAAGCCCGCAGAATTCGCCGCCGATGTGAAGCCCAACAAAGTGACCATATTCGATTCCATAAAGCTTCGCCGTATCAACACGCTGGCAGAAGAAACCACGCTCAACCTCGATCCCAAATTCGCCGCCCGCCGCGCAAGCAGCACCATTTTCCAGCACAATCAATCTCAAAAGAAAGAAACCCGTCTTGACTCTTCCATCGCCTTGACCGATCGCGCCCCTGAATTTCATGGCTTCGTCAACGCCTTCTCTCAAACCGCCTGGGAAGCCGCCAGCGAAACGGGAACTTATAGGGGAGTGAATTTCGCCCTGACCGAGAGAATAGGCAAAGCCGATGTGGTCATAAGCGGGCAGACCGGTCTCAGCCCCGGAGCGCCGCAGAGGTTTCAGGCCGCAGCCACAGGGCATGCCAGCGACCGCCATCGCCTGACGGTCGCTCTCGGCTACGGAAGATTCACCTTCTCGCGTCGCGGGCAGGGGCCGATAGGACAGTTCTCGGTTTCGGCCACAGACACCTGGCAGGTCTCAGGCCCGGTGCTCATCGTCTATGGGCTTGAGGCCGCCCGCTTCACCCAAGGAGCGTCAGGCACAAGCCTGCTGCCGAGGTTCGGCATCGCCGTAGATGCGACCGCGCGCACGCGACTCGTTGCAGCGATGACTCCCGGCTCTTCCATCGATGCTCAATCGAAGGTCAACTTCGAATCGGGCGAGATAGTTTTCTCCGAGCCCAAGCCTCTGGCGCTGGCCTCGGGCGGCGAGCCGGTGATGGATCGCAGTTATCGCTTGCAGTTCGGCGGCCAGCAGATTCTCACCGACAAATCTTCCGTCGAGATGATGGCCTTCTTCGACACCGTGTCCGGTCACGGAGTGGGATTGCTGGCCATACCCCTGGAAGGCCCCCCCGCGGCGCGAACCGAAGCGATCTCAGGCCGCGCTCGCGGCCTGAGAGTCGTTTATCATCACCGAATCAACAGCGTGGTAGAAGGCTCGGTCGGATATGCCTTCGGCCAGGGGCAGAGGATAGATGAGCGGGGCATAACCGAACCGGCAGAGTTGTTCCAAAACGACACCTTCCATGTTTTTTCGGCCCGCGTCGATGCCAACTTCATGAGCACTGGGACGAAGGTGTCTACCGTTTTGAGGCTCGCTCCCGAACGAGCCATATTCGCGATCGATCCCTTTCAGGGAGAGATCGCCACTTACGATCCGAACATCAGCGTGTCGCTCACGCAGGAATTGCCCGGTCTCGGATTTATGCCTGGCCAGTGGCAGGCAATCCTGGATTTGAGGAACCTTCTCGACCAGCAGGCCAGCATAGCCGACGGCGGACAGGAGATTGTAGCAAGCCGGTATCACCGATTGATCCGCGTCGGAGTGTCGCTCAGGTTCTGACGCGAGGAGGCGCTGAATTTTTTTGCTGATTTGCAGGCGCTCGCCTTTCGACTGCGTTTAAGTAAGATGCCCCTGTGAAGAGAGCATCCAAAAATCTGGATATCGTCCGTATTTTCGGACAGGGCAGCGGCGCATAGTCGCACGGTTAATAATGAAACTCTTTTTTCTGAATATTTGCAGCAGGCAGTGACCGTTGCACGGATTTTGCTCTGATCCGGTCGCGCGCGCGGGGTTAGATCGATGAAAGACCTGACGACCAAGCTCAAGCTCATCGCTGTGCTGGCCATAACGGCTGCGCTTGTTGTCGCAGGAGTGCTCAACCTCCGCGATCGACTCAGCGCCACGCCCGTAGCCGATGACCGTATCGAATGGGTCGATACGGCAAACGGCGTTCAGGCAAAATCCATAAGCCCGCTCTCTCCGCTCCATCACGTCGTCAGGAAAGGCGATTACATACGCGCGGTTTTCTACAAAGGCAAGTACGAAAAAATCGATAAGGCCGAAACCGTCTCTCTCTACCTCGAACGCCAGGGAATCGACGGCGATGCCCGCTACGCCATAGAACACCCGGACCCGGCGCTTCAGGACATCTACGCAATAGAAGCGCCCATCTACGATTTCGATTTCAAGGTGGCAACGCGGTTGCGCGACCTCTCGCGCGAACTTTACATGGGGTTGATAGGTCTGGTTTATCTGGCCATCGGTTTGTTCGTGCTGCTCAAACGCAGTCGCGCCGCTTTCACTTATCATTTCTATGCGTGGTTCCTGGTCTCCTTCATAGTTTATTTTTATTCTTCGACGCTCTCTTTCACCAGGCTCGACAAAATAATCGATATAACAGACCGTTCGGCGCTGGCTCTGCTGGCCCCGCTCTTTCTGCACTTCTGCGCAAACTTCCCTTCAGGGCGGGGTGTGCTGGTGCGCCGACCCGCGCTGGCCGTTGCGCTTTACCTTCCCGCCGCCGCGCTCATAGCCGCTGAAATTCTCTTTCATTACAAATCGACCATATTCAAAAACGGGTCGCTGGTCGCCGTGCGCGACCTCCTGGGCGCAGCCGAGCTTTTGCAGTATTCGATCTTTTTCGTTCTGGGAAGCGCGATACTCATACGCACATTCATAGGCTCGCAGAAGCCTCTGCTCCGACAGCAACTCAAGTGGATCATCTGGGGGCTGGGACTATCCGTGCTTCCGTTCGTTGCGCTCTACATAGCTCCGTTTTTGGGAGGAATTCAGACTCCCGCGCTGATAAGTAAGTTCGCCTACGGGCCGCTCATTTTGATCCCGCTCTCGTTCGGCTACTCGATAGTCCGCTACCGGCTGATGGACGTCGATGTGATAATGAGGCGCAGCTTCGTGCATGTGCTTGCGATAATCGTGGTGGCGGCCATTTACATGGCCGTGCTGCTGGGGGTAATCGATCTGGTCAAATTCATCTGGGCCGAAGCCGATCTGAACTCCTGGGGGACGCGCACAATCGTCGTCGCCGTGATGCTGCTGGTCACGATGGTATTTGCTCCGATCAAGAACAAGCTCAAGGAGTGGGCCGACCGCTGGTTCTACGGCGAGAGGTACACCCTCAGAACTCAGCTTGAAGAATTCGGAAGAACGCTGGCTCAAACCACAGTCCTTCCGCGCCTGCTCGATTCTCTCGTCAGGCGACTTTCAGAAGTGCTGCCGGTCAGCAAAATCGCAATCTTCATCGAAGATGAAAAATCCGCTTCAGGCTATCAACTCGCTTACGCTTCGGGCATAGAGTCGCAGGTCGGCCTTCCGGACAATATCAAAAAAATCATCCGCGTCCGGTCGCTGGGGCGCGGCTATGTCGTGGCCGAAGACCTCGACGCCACGCTCGACACGGGCGGGCTTCGCCAGCTTTCTTATTACGACGATCTGACTGAAAACGGCGCGGATCATTCCGAAGACGAGCTTTTCTACTATGTGCCGTGCGTGGTCCGCGACCGCATGGTGGCGATGATCGGAGTAGGCCGGTCGCAGACGGGCGGGCTGCTCACGAGCGATGACATCGATCTGCTGAAAGCCCTTTCAGGTTACGTAGCGATAGCCATTGACAACAGCCTGCTTTATCGCTCGGAGATGGAAAAGGCCGACGAGTTGGCTCGCCTCAAGGAGTTTTCGGAAAATATCATCGAGAGCGTCAACGTCGGCATACTGGTCGTCGATTTCGACGGACTGGTCACGACCTGGAACAGTGCGCTCGAAGAGATATTCGGCATCCCTCGTCGAAGGTCGCTGGGTCGCCCGTTGAGCGAAGTGCTGGACGCCGATCTGATCGAAACGATTCAGAACGCGACCGGGAGCGAAGGGTGGGCGCTGAGTTCATCGCATCACATCTACAAATACAGCGCCTCGACCGAAGACGGTCGCCCGCTCACGCTCAACATCTCTCTTGCTCCTTTCGAAGCCGCGCGCGGAGTGGTGACCGGAGCGATGATCGTGATAGAAAACGTCACCGAGCGCGCGCAACTCGAACAGCAGTTGATGCAGCGCGAGAAACTCTCTTCGATAGGACTGCTCGCGGCGGGAGTGGCGCACGAAGTCAACACGCCGCTTGCCGGCATTTCTTCCTACGCCCAGATGCTCCTTCAGCAGGTTCCTGAAATCGATCCCAAGCACAGGGTTCTCGAAAAGATTCGCGTTCAGACTCTCCGCGCCTCCGAAATAGTCAACAACCTGCTGAACTTCTCGCGCACCGGCGACGCGCAGTTCCGCGAAGTCGATATCAACCGGGTAATCGATGACACCATTCAGCTGCTTGAGCCGCAGCTTCGCAGCGCGGAGATGGAACTGGTTCGCAACTACGGACGCAATCTCCCGCCTGCTTATGCCAGCGCGTCGAAGCTTCAGCAGGTGTTTATGAACCTCATACTCAACGCCCGCGATGCGATGCCCGACGGAGGGCGGCTGGCGATTCAAACCCGCCTGGTCGATACATCGCTGGTCGTCGATTTCCGGGACACCGGCGAGGGGATAGACCCTGAAAACATCGCGCGTATTTATGATCCGTTCTTCACCACCAAGGAAGTCGGTCGAGGCACGGGACTAGGGCTTGCCATCTCCTACGGAATAATCCAGGAGCACGGCGGTCGAATGTTCGTCGAGAGCCGACGCGGAGATGGCGCGCATTTCATCATCAAGCTTCCAACCGCCCGGCAGATGCAGGCCGCCAGCGATTGATCGTCGCCGGAGGAGCGATGTCATGTTGAGGCATTTCACACTCGAATACTGGATGGATGAAGGCTGGTATGTTGGCAGGCTCAAGGAGATTCCAGGCGTGTTCAGCCAGGGAGAATCGCTTGAAGAACTCGAAGAAAATATCCGCGAAGTTTACCACCTCATGATGGAAGAGAATGAAGGTTTACCTTCTGGCGAAATCCAGTCCAAAGAAATAGGGGTAGAGGTGTGAAGCGGCGCGCGTTCATCCGCGAACTTGTCAGCGCAGGATGTTATCTGAAACGTCACGGGCAGAATCACGATATATAAATCAATCCCAGAAACGGGAAACAATCGCCAGTGCCTCGTCATTCGGAAATCAAAGACAGCCTTTGCGAGTTGATAAGAAAGCAACTCAGTCTCAAATGAGACGGAGGCAGCAACCGGCTTCCATTCCCCGCCCACGATGAATTAAAATCGCAGGCGCGTTCCCGCGAGATCAAGCAAAGGAGACAGCATCGATGGGCAGCAGAACCACACGCGATTACATGCTCAACTACGATCCCTGGCCGATCATTACCGCCTGGGCCAACGAAACAGGATTCGGAGTCAAACAATCGACCGGGCCGGGCCGACTCTTTCAAAAAGGTCACGGCATACTGGTCGCCCCGATGATGCTCGAAATCCAGCAGCGTGGCAATCAGTTCCACTTCGAAGCCTGGATAAGAGTCAACACCTTCACCCGTCTGTTCGCTTTCTTCCTCATCCCGGCTGAGATGGGGATCGAGTCGGGTGGATTCAAGCTCGTCGTGCCCCGAAAGATCGCGCGCGACGCCATCAACAAACTCATGGCCCGGCTTCAACTGCCTCCCATTCCCTGAAGTCGGCTGGCAGTCGCAAGCGGCAAACTGTTAGCATTTCTCACTATGGCCAAAAAAGGAAGCATCCTCGTCGTCGATGACGAGGAAGTCATGCGCGATGTGCTCGAAAGCCTGCTTGCCGCTGAGGGCTATCAGGTGGAACTGGCCCGCACGGGCGAAGAGGGCATCGATAAATTCCAGCAGCGCCCTTTCGATCTTGTGCTGCTCGACATATCGATGCCTGGCATGGGAGGGTTGCGCTCGCTCGAAGGCATACTCCGCGTAGACCCCGAAGCCGTGGTCACTATGATCACCGCCTACGCGACCTTCGACACGGCCATCGCCGCCTGGCAGCGCGGCGCTTTCAGTTGCATCAGAAAACCGTTCGACAACAAGGAAATTCTCGGCCTCATAGCCGCAGGCATACGCCGCCGACGCAAGGACGAAGAACGTCGCGCTCTTCGCCAGACGCTCAAGCGCAGCACCGAGCGCAAAGAGATAATCGCTCACAGCGAGAAGATGCTCGAAATCCTCGCCTTCGTCGAGCAGGTCGCGCCCGCCCGCACTACGGTTCTCATCACGGGCGAATCGGGAACGGGCAAGGAACTCATCGCCCGCGCGATTCACAATCAGAGTTCGCGTTCCGACAAGCCTTTCGTCACCGTCAACTCGGCCAACCTCCCCACCGAGTTGTTGGAATCGGAACTTTTCGGCCACGTTCGCGGCGCGTTCACCGGAGCGGTCGCAGCCAAGAAAGGGTACTTCGAGGTGGCCGACGGCGGCTCGATCTTCCTCGACGAGATAGGCACGATTTCGATGGAGACTCAGGCCAAGCTGCTGCGCGTAATACAGGAGCGCGATTTCACGCCGCTTGGCGATACCACCCGCCGACAGGTCGATGTGCGAATAATCGCCGCCACCAATGTCGATCTCAAACAGGCCGTAGATGAAGGGGCGTTCCGCGAAGACCTATTCTACCGCCTCAACGTCATTCAGATAAGCCTGCCTCCTCTGCGCGAGCGCCGCGAGGACATCCTCCCTCTGGCCCAGCATTTCATTCGCAAATACTCGGCTGAAAACGGCAGGCAGATTTCAGATCAACTCAGCGCCGAAGTGCTCTCCTCGATGGAGGCTTATCACTGGCCGGGCAACGTCCGCGAACTGGAAAACGTGATCGAGCGCGCGGTGATAATCAGTCACGGCCCGGCCATAAACCGCGAAGACCTGCGCGAAGAAATACTCAACCCTCAGAAAGCGGCTTCTCAGTCCGGCGCGCAGCGACTGGCCTCGCAGATCGATCTAACGCAGGGCATATCGTTTTATGACGAAGTGAATCGTTTTCAGATAGAACTAATCCACCGGGCGCTTGAGATAACCGGCGGCCATCAGTCGCGCGCCGCAAAACTCCTGGGAATGAACACCACTACTCTCAACAGCAAGATCAGGTATTACAACATTCGATTGTGAGGGAGCGGTGTGGCGTGAAAAAGCTTTCCTGCTCGTGACGCTCTGAAAGAGAGCCGTCGCAGGCAATGTCCTGTCGTCAGCTATGGACAACGGACTATCCCCAGCTACGCGCGCTTTCGTCAAAGCCATCTTCGCAGTGGCGGTCTGGCTGACTGCCACAGTCGCAATCAGGGCCGAGCGACTGCCCATCAAGGTCTACACTTCCGCCGACGGGCTTGTGAGCGACCGCATAAGCCGCATAGTCTCAGACCCGCGCGGCTTCCTGTGGTTTTGCACAGAACACGGGTTGTCGCGCTTCGACGGATACTCTTTTACAAACTACACCGCCGATCAGGGATTGCCCACGAACTGGGTCAACGACCTGCTCATCACTCGCAACGGCGATTACTGGGTTGCGACCGAAGGCGGGGTGTGCCGCTTCAACCCCGATGCCACGACGATGTTCGTCTCTCACCGACCGAGCTCAGACGAGATGGATTCGCGCATCACCGTGCTGCTCGAAGACCGCGCTGGCAATCTGTGGTGCGGAACCTGGAAGAACCTCTACAGGATCGAAGTCGCAGGCGATGAGGTCATCTTTCACCGGGTCGAGATGGGGATGCCGCGCGACGAGCCTTCGGTCATCAGGAGCCTCATCGAAGACCATAGGGGCCGGTTGTGGGCGGCTTCCGACAGTGGTCTCTACAGGTTGTCGTCCGAGGGCCGGACGGAGCGTTTTGCCGCGCGGCGCGGGCTGTTGGGCAACAGCAATATGATGGGCCTGGTCGAAGACCGAAAAGGCAGACTGTGGGCAGGCAACCGACGAGACGGTCTCTTTTTGATCGCCGACGACCCGCAGGCAAATCGGGCGGTGGCGCGTCGCCACACGACCGGCGACGGATTGCAATGCGACACTATATCTGCGCTCTGTCAGACCTCTGATGGAAGGCTCTGGGTCGGGACTGATTGCGGGCTGAATGAAATGCTGTTTGCCGACGACAAATCGACTTTCAGAAGCTACGAAGCTCTGAGCGGACTGGAAATCTGGTGTCTGGCTGAAGACGGCGACGGCAACCTCTGGATAGGCTCGCCTGGAGGAGCGATCAAGGTCGCGTTGCGCGGCTTTACGATCTATACCAAATCAAACGGGCTTATCAGCAACGGAGTGCTGAGTCTGCTCGAATCGCAGTCGGGAGAAATTCTCGTAAGCGCCAATACGCCTGACGGCATGAAGCTGGCCGAATTCGACCGACAGCGATTCAACCCGGTCGCTTCATTTCTGACCAGACTGGGCGGCCTTTTTCAGGATCGCGCCGGAGAGTGGTGGGTCTACTGCGCGTCGGGGCTTTATCGCTTTCCGAGAGTCAACCATTTCCGCGATCTGGCGCGCGCGCGCCCCCTCGCTTTGTACACCACGCGCGACGGTTTGCCCGGATATGATTTTTATAACTTATATGAAGACGCTCGCGGCGATCTGTGGATCAGCCTGTATGCCGGGCAACGCGGCAGGCTGCTCCGGTGGGAGAGAGCTACGGGTCGCTTCCACGACCATTCTTCTGCAAGCGGATTGCCGCTGACGCAGGACAATCTTGTGTCGGCTTTTTGCAATGATCGCGCGGGGAATCTCTGGCTTGGGTTTTCAGGCGGCGGAGTGGCGCGCTATCGCGATGGGCGTTTTCAGATGCTCACTCATGGCGTCGCGGCGGGCTTCATTCGAAGTCTGTTCACGGATCGCCAGGGCAGGCTGTGGGTGGCGGCGAGCCGGGGAGGGGTGAGCCGACTCGATGATGTGACCGACGACAGCCCCTCGTTCGTCACGCTCACGACAAACGAGGGGCTGTCGAGCAACGATGTGTGGTGCGTGACCGACGACGACGAGGGGCGCGTCTACATCGGCACGACGCGGGGGCTTGATCGGATTGATTCAAACGGGAGAATGCGTCACTATGCGACAGCCGACGGGCTTGCTAATCAGACCGTCAATGTCGCTTTGCGCGATCATCAGGGATCGCTCTGGTTCGGAACCAGCACCGGGTTGTCGCGCTTCGTCCCCGATATGGACAGGAAGCGCGATCCTCCGGCGGTAGTCATATCGAAGGTGATGGTGGAAGGCGAGACGCAACCCATCGCAGCATTGGGAAAGAGCGAGGTCGGAGAGTTTCATCTGGGTACTGGTCAGCGCAATATCAGCATTGAGTTTTTATCGATAAGTTTCCTGGCTCCTCTCAGGTATCAATACAAGCTCGAAGGCGCGGAACAGGATTGGAGCGCGCCTTCATTCCAGCGCACAGTCAGCTATCCGAGCCTCGGTCCCGGCAGTTATCGTTTCCTCGTCCGAGCCATCGATGCTGAGGGTGTCACGAGCGCCGACCCTGCTTCGGTCGCTTTCACCATACTGCCTCCGCTCTGGCGGCGATGGTGGTTTCTGGCTTTGAGCGCGCTGCTCATAACCGCCCTGCTTTACGGCGCGCACCGCGCGCGCGTCGCCCGGCTTGTAGAGATAGAACGTGTGCGAACGCGCATAGCCGCCGACCTGCACGACGATATCGGATCGAGCCTGTCGCAGATAGCCGTCCTCAACGAAGTCCTCAGCAAGCAACTGGGAACGAAGCAACAGCAGGTCGAAGGCACCCTCGCTTTGATAAGTCGCATCTCGCAGGAGGCGCTCGACGGTATGAGCGATATCGTCTGGGCGATCAACCCCCGCCATGATCATTTGAGCGATCTTGCGCGGCGGATGCGCCGGTTCGCCAGCGAGATTTTGCCCGGACGCAATATCGAATTCGATTTTCACGCTCCCGCTCCAGAGCGCGACCTGAAACTTGGCGCGGATATGCGTCGCCAGGTTTTTCTCATCTTCAAAGAGGCCGTCAATAATATAGTCCGCCACTCAAGGTGCAGGCGGGCGGAAATCGAGATGAAGACCGAAGGGGCGTTGCTGGTGCTGGTGGTGAGCGATGACGGAAAAGGGTTCGACGTTGCGGCAGCCAGCGAAGGCAACGGGCTTGTGAGCCAACGGCGGCGCGCTCTGGCCCTGGGCGGCAATATAGAAGTGTCATCGAGCGAGAACGGCACGACCCTCACTCTCAAGGTTCCTTACAGACGGCGCTTCCGGGTTGGCGGGGATGAGCGGAACTCTTCGAAATAGCTGAGGCGAAGCGGGGAGCCTTTCGCCCTCCTCACCTGTGTATGTGAGTGACTGACGGACGATCCTTTTGTAAACTTCCTGTATGTCAGCCAGCATCATCAGAGTGGCGATTATCGAAGACCAGCGCGTGCTGCGCGAAGGCATCGGCTTTTTGCTCGACAGCACCGAAGGGTTTCGCTGCGCGGGATGCTTCGGCTCGATGGAAGAAGCATTGAAAAAAATAGCCGATGACTTGCCTGATGTCGTCCTCGTAGATATTCAGTTGCCCGGAATGAGCGGCATCGAAGGCATCCGTCTGCTCAAGGATCGCTGGCCCCGGTTACAACTCATCATGCTGACGGTTTACGAAGATGATGAAAAAATTTTCAAAGCCCTGTGCGCGGGGGCTTCCGGCTATCTGCTCAAACGCACGCCTCCGGCGCGATTGATGGAAAGCCTCAAGGAAGTGGCGAGCGGCGGAGCGCCGATGTCGCCGGAAGTGGCGCGAAGGGTGATTTCGCTATTCAAAGATGTGCGTCCGCCTGATCATGCCGACTATCGGTTGACGCCTCATGAAGTGCGATTGTTACGGATGCTCGTCGAGGGTCACAGCTACAAGACGGCAGCCGCCTCGCTCGGATGCAGCGTCAACACCATAGGGACCCACATGCGCAGCGTCTACAAAAAACTCCGCGTTCACTCCAAGTCGGAAGCCGTCTCGAAGGCTCTGCGCGACCGGATAGTTTGATGCCGCTCCCGCCGTCATTTCAGACCTTCGTTTGTTTATCCATTCCTCGCTTTCCGATCTCACAAAATCACCAATACAGGTGATTACCTGTTTGGCTTTCACCTTCATCTGATTGCGGCGAGTGAAGCTCAATCAGCTTCACTCGCTTCCGGTTCACGACAAGCCCAGGGCTTGAGCCAACGGAAGATTGAAATTCAATTCAGGAGATTAGAGATATGAAAAGCGAGTATGGAAAAAAAAGCATGATGCTACTGATCGTAATCACCCTGCTATCGACTTCCGTCTTTCCGCTCTTGAGCGCGCGGGGTCAGTCATCCGACCCTCCGCCTGCTGAAGGCAGAGGCCGGGGCCACATTGTCAAGACATATCGTGAGACCAAATCGAAAAAAGGCGAGGGGCGCGATAAGAAGGAGAAGCGGCCTGAGTGGGTGGAGTCGGCCTTGCAACGCACCCTTGCTCATTTCAAGGAGCGGCCAGGAACGGAAGGCATAAACGATGCCGAGGCCGAACTCAAGCTGCTGGGCGCGGATGAAGATGACATCGGTCAGACCCACGTGCGTTTGAGTCAGTTTCACAACGGCGTCCCGGTCTTCGGCGGCCAGTTGATCGCGCATCTCGATGAACGATCCATGCAGGATTTCAGCGGGCGCGTGTTTGAAGAAGCGCGCATCGATACGACTGCGGTGCTGAGTGCCGAGCAGGCCATCGCGGCGGCGACATCGGACCTGGGTTTTACCGGCGTGTTTGCAAGCAAGCCTAATGCGAAGCTCTTTGTGTTGCCTCATCGGGTTTTCAAGCACGAAGACGAGCAGGGCGCGACGCTTGTGTATCAGGTCGGGCTGAAAATCACGGATGAAAAGTCCGGGCCAGCGCACCATCAGTATTTCGTGGACGCCAGAGACGGAAGCATCGTCTGGAGCTACGACAGTATGACGAGCGCCTACGGCAACAGCCTTTACAGCGGCAGCGTGTATGTCAACTCAGAAACTCTGCCCCGCAATCAGTTCAGGCTTCGTGATCCCGACCGGGGTTACTCAGAAGTCAGAGACATGAACAATGACACTACGGGCAATGGATTCGAGTTCATCGATAGTGACAACACATGGGGCAATGGCACGCCCTACAACGATCGTCAGACGGTCGCCGTTGACGCCTATCACGGATTGAGGATGGCGTGGGAATACTTCCGCACCCAGCATGGAAGGCTGGGGCTGGATGGCTATGGCGCGGGAGTCAACCTCTACGTCCATTATGGCGTCAACTTCAACAACGCTTTTGGAAGCAGCAGCGGACTGTATTTCGGCGATGGAGATCGCCTCAATAATAATCCTCTCGTCTCGCTCGATGTGGTCGGCCATGAGTATACCCATGCGATGATCGATTACATCATCCCGGATGATTCGGATGCCGATTCGGATGCGGGTTTTATCTACGCGGGCGAGTCGGGAGCGGTTGAAGAGTCATTCGCTGACATCTTCGGCACAGAAGTGGAACGCTACTTCGGCAGCAATTTCGATTATCTGATAGGCGAAGATTTCGTCACTCCTTTCCAGGCAGGCGGAGCAGCACGAGATATGGCAAACCCCATTAGTCTGGGTCTCCCGGATCATTATTCGATTCGAGCCTTTCAAGGCGCATGCACACCGAACAAAGATACGAACGACAACTGCGGAGTACACACCAACAGCAGCATCATGAACCATGTCTATTATCTGCTGGCCGAAGGCGGAACCCACCGCCTGAGCAGAGCCACTATTCCCCGGATGGGATATTCGACCACGCGGTGGATATTCTACAAAGCCCTCACGACGGGTCTCACCAAGAGCGCGCGTTTTGCAGATGTACGCAGGGAAACGATTCGCGTCGCAAAAAGAGAATTCCCCAACGCTCCCTGGGTACATCAGGCAGTCGCTACGGCCTGGGATGCCGTTGGCGTATTCGAGATGTCTTCGGCCCCGGCGGCGATTTCGCGAGGCTCGAACACTTTAGATGTCTTCACGCGCGGTTCAGACGGCGCCTGCTGGCACAGAGCATGGAATGGGTCTGCATGGACGGTTTGGGAATCTCTGGGCGGTTACATCATCGGCGCTCCTGCCGTAGCATCGTGGGGACCAAATCGCATGGATGTCTTTGTGCGCGGCGGAGACAATCAGCTTTATCAGAATACCTGGAACGGTTTTAACTGGTCGGGCTGGACTCCTCTGGGCGGAGTGTTGACTTCGTCTCCGACGGCGGTCTCGTGGGGGTCGAATCGAATGGATGTTTTTGTTACCGGGACAGACTATGCCGTTCACACACTTGTTTGGGATGGGTCGAGATGGCTTGGCTGGTTTTACCATGGCGGGTACACATTCGACGCGCCTGCCGTATCTTCTAGGGGCTTTAACAGGCTGGACCTGTTCGGGCGCGGCACGGATAACCGGCTTTATCAAAAAATCTGGAACGGCTCTTACTGGACTGACTGGATGCTTGTGCCTGACGGGGTGCTGGCTTCGGCTCCGACGGCTGTTTCCTGGGACGCTTATGAGATCGATGTCTTTGTTCGCGGGACAGACAATGCCTGCTATGGCAGAAGCTTCAGGGAGTATGGATGGACTGGCTGGTACTCTCTGGGCGGAGGCACGTATGACGCTCCTGCCGTGGCTTCTCGGAGCTATGCTGGCTTAGACGTTTTTGTGCGCGGCACGGATAACCAACTCTACCAGCGAAACTTTGACGCATTCGGCAGCGGCTGGACTGGCTGGATGCGAGTGCCGTAATTCCTTTTCTCAACAATGACTGGTTCACAAACAGGGCAGCATTGCCAAGTTCGCTGGCAGTGCTGCCGTTTCTTCATCGATATCACAGTCTCAGGATGAAGGATTGCGAGCGGGCGAGGCCCTCGATGACTACTATCTGATTGTCGCCTGAAGCGAGGTTGAGTTTGCGGGATTTCTTTCTGATCGAAAGAGTGTTGGTGGCCGCATCGAAGTTGAAAGGCGAGGTGATAGCCGCGCCGTTTATCTCGACGCGCGCGGCGGCAGTGAAGTTGCGGCCTGTGATCGATAGAGTCTTCTTGAAATAACTCGCCGAAGTTATGACCGGCGCGGTCGGCGGAGGAACCTCCAGCGGGTCAGCGATGTTGTAGACGACCAGAGCGAAATCCTGATCCAGATCATCGCCGTTTGCAGGCACGCCGTCTGAGGCGATGTTGGCCGCGCGGACGGTGATGGTGAAATTGCCCTGATAACCTACTGGAATCGAATCCGCAGGAATGATTATGGATTCGACATTGTTCATTCGATCAGCATCGCCGCCTTCGACTGAAAAATTTCCCGCGAATCGATTGCCGCGATAAACGGTCGTCTCTCCGATTTTGACTTCGAGGTCGAGGTCATTGACTATGGCCGCGCCCGCAAGCGAGCCCGGCGCGTCAGTCCATGCGAGAGTGACCCGCAACGGTCTGGAGCGATCAGCCACCGAGCCGCGCACCTCGAAGCTTTGTCCGCTTTCGGTGAAAAGATGAGTCTGATCAATGAGCTTTCGCGCAGCGTTGTCGAATGCGCGACCGAGATCGACCAGCCCCCAGCCCTGGCGCGGCGCGGGCAGATTGCCTCCCGCATGTTCTCCGGTAAGGTATGTCGCCGAATTTATCAGATACGCCTTGAGCATCGCGGGCGAAGGCGGGCTGCTCGCCGAGAGAAATGTCCTGGCGAGCGCAGCCGCGCCCACCTGCGCCTGGATGCCGATGGCAGCGGGCTGTTA
>CAZPQE010000083.1:0-16787 GCA_964588615.1 uncultured Clostridia bacterium
GCGAGTTCGTCAAGCAGCGGCCTAATTTTGTGTCGCACTTTAAATCGCACCCGTCCTTATCGGCTCTAAATGCTCAAGTCTACTTTCACCTTATGATAGCGAGTTAAGAATTGCCAAAACCTCCATACAAGATTTGGAAACCAAATCTTTTGTTGTAATACCAAGAACAGATAATAAGTTCAAATATACTGACAAAGTTACTCAGATGATCTTGAGCGATGTACGCTTTCAGCCTATAGAACTCACCTTTCATGTCAAAGATGTAGGATTTAATTACTGGACAATGGGAAAGGGTAAGAAACGAGATGGTGACTCAATTGGTGATAGAGTATTTTATTCAGGCGCGCGGAACCACTCAAAGGATATACCCTTTCTCAAGGGGAGAGATGTAAATAAATGGTACTACACAGCACCACATAATTGGCTGCGTCACAATTATCAAGACTTCTTAAATCCCCAAGTTGATACCTTTAGATTTACTGAAAGTTTTTTTAAGCGTTCTCCAAAAATCATTTATCGGCAGACAGCTAGTACGATCATTGCCACACTGGATAATTCAGGTCATTTCCTTGATAAGACCATTCATCTCATCGTGTCTAAACACGAAACATGGGACATTGTTTCTGCCTCGTTCTTACTTGGGTTACTAAATTCAAAGCTGTTTGCCTATCTATACGCATACATTTCTCAAGAGACAAAGGGTCGTACCTTTGCTCAAGTGAAAACTACATATATAAAACAGCTTCCAGTGCCAATAAATAAGCCGCCTGTTTCTTCTGCAATTGCAATACTCGTCGAGTATTTGCTCCACATTCATGCGCTAATGATAGAAGACCCTACTTTACATAACCATGCACGCGATCAACTGATGAAAAGTTATTTCGGGCAGTTGATAGACGCGCTGGTTTATGAGTTGTACCTGACTGAAGAAATTCATCAGGCGGGAAGGAAATTCTTCGAGCCTCTGATGGCTGAACGTCTGCTCGCGCTCGATCAGATAAAAGGCGACAAGCTGACCGCGCTGAGAGGCATATTCGAACGGCTCTTCGACCGCGATCACCCAATACGTCAAAACATTTTCTTCCTCGATACGATAGAAAGCGTTCGCATCATTGAGGGCAAGGCGTGAACTTATCAGCATCGAAGAGTGCGTTAATAGTGATCCCATGCTAGACTGACCGGCAGAGGTGAAGGCGATGTCAACGCTGGTTTCAGATAAATCGAAAACTTCCGCCCAGCTTTACGCTCTTGAGCAAAAGTGGTTGACGGAGAACCGCGAGAAGTACGCCGGACAATGGGTGGCCCTCGTTGGCGATAACCTGCTCAGTCACGGCGAGGATGCAAGAGCGGTTTATGCGGAGGCCCGCGAGAAAGCCGCAGAGTTTGGCGACGCGCTCCCGCTCGTCGTGCTTATGGAAAAAGAGCCTGACCTGCCATTCGGAGGATGGTAAAGAGTGTCGCATCAGCTTACCTTTCGCCTGCTCCACGAATACGATGCTGGACTCGAAGGTATTTCATTCGACGCAACCCTCAGCCACGCCGAAAAACAAACTCGCGTTAAGGCCAAACTGGACACAGGCGCGAGCTTCTGCATTTTTCAACGCGAGCATGGAGAAGAACTCGACATCGAAATCGAGCGCGGCACAAAACAGAGGATAGGCACTGCGACCGGCTCTTTCATCGCTTATGGTCATGAAGTAAAGCTGATAACCCTCGGTCTGGAGATTGACACGACGATCTACTTTGCCGAGTTTTACGGCTTTCCGCGAAATGTTTTAGGCAGACGAGGCTGGCTCGATCAGGTTCGCCTCGCTTTGATTGACTACGAAGGCAAACTTTTTCTCAGTAATTACAATGAATGAATTTCGAGTGTAGAACCCTGTGCGCGCTCAGGCCGATTTCATCATAACCTGCAACGCCCGCGATCTGATTGCAGCAACACGCTTCGGCATCGCGCTCCTTACGCCCGGAGAATTTTTGCGGCGGATGGGAGAACTTCCATGACGACGATTAAAACGGAAATACCGGATTCGCTCTACAAGCAGGTCGAATCGCTCGCAGAGCGTGAAAACATATCAGTTGACCAACTGGTAGCCATCGCGCTGGCTTCTCAAGTGTCCGTCTGGCTGACCAGAGATTATCTGGAAGAGCGCGCTCGTCGTGGCAGTTGGGAAGAGGCATTGAAGGTGCTGGCGCAGGTTCCCGATGTCGAACCCGCCGAGTACGACAAACTCTGAAAGATTCAACTGATGGCTCAACGTCTGCCCGCGATGGATGCGATCAAGGGCGACAAACTTGCCGCGCTCGGACATATATTCGAGCGGCTGTTCGACCGCGATCACCTGCTGCGGCAAAACACTTTCTTCCTCGACACGATAGAGAGCATCCGCATTATCGAGGGCAAGGCGTAAGTCGATTTGCTTCCATTACAATTGGCGAATGCTTGTGAGGTTGTGTAAACTCGGGGCTAAAGGAGCAATGAAGATGAGTCAGCTTGAGGAAATACTCGATCAGGCCAAATCGTTGCCGCCGGACGAATTGGTGAAGTTGATCAAACGGGCTGCTGAGATACTTGAACAAAAGCAGCCTGCCGACACTCATCCCGCGATCAGCTACGCCTCTCGTTTCGGATCAGGTCAGGGAGCTTTTCAAACTTCAGCCGAAGCAGACGCCTTTTTACGCTCGGAGCGCGAACTATGGGATCAGTGAGCGATGCGCTGGGCAAGCGCGTTTATCTCGATACCAATATCATCATCTATGCAATCGAAGGCTTTGCCAATTATGCCGACAAAATAAAGGCTTTGTTAGAGGCATTGGACGCGGCTGAAATAATCGCAGTAACGAGCGAATTGACTTTGGCGGAAGTGTTGGTCAAGCCTTTGAAGGATGGAAACGCGATAATCGGGCAAGTCTACAAAGACTTCCTTTCGCCCACGCCTGTTTTCGATGTTGCGCCGGTCAGCCGGGAAGTTCTGGAGGCTGCCGCAGAGTGCAGAGCGAGAGTCCGATTGAAATTGCCGGACGCGATTCATTGGGCGACCTTTCAAAGCCGAAGTTGCGATTCGTTCCTGACCAACGATGAAAGTTTCAGGTCTTTGCAAACGCCAGGGGTTAAAATCCTCTCCGAAATCGAACTCAAATGATTGGCTGCTATGGCAAATCTTCGAACGTCTCTTCGACCGCGATCATATCATCCGACAAAACATTTTCTTCCTCGATACGATTGAAAGCATCCGCATCATAGAAGTCGTGAAGCGATTTGCCGGTTAAGATTACACAATCATTGAAGGCGTTGAAATCTCCGCGTAGAATGAGCCTGACAGGAGACAAGCTATGACGCACACTTTGACAATCGAGTATCAGGACGATTTGTTATTCCGACTCGGCATGAACAGTGAGGAGTTTTCCGCCGAAGCGAAATTTTTGCTGGCGGCAAAGCTCTATGAACTGGGGCGATTATCATCTGGCGAAGCGGCGCGGCTTGCGGGCAAGAGCCGTGTCGAATTTCTATTCGCGCTCGCGCAAATCGGCGTGCCTATGAGCAACCTGCGCGCTGAAGACGCTGCCACGGAGCTTGGGTTTGCCTTGCATGAGTGAAAGGATCGTCATCAACAGCGGCCCTCTGATCGCGCTGGGGAAGATGCAGGCTCTCGACCTCATCGCGCAACTGCCTTACGAATTTCTTTGTCCGTCTCAGGTTGAAACCGAAATTCTCAATGGAGCGGCGCTCGGCTACCCCGTCGACATTCCTTCATGGGTAAGAGTGCTGCCATTGCAATCTCCACTCGCGCCGTTTGCCTCGATAGCTTTGGACGATGGCGAAGCGTCAGTGATTCAGTTGGCTTTGGAGCAGAAAATCTCACGAGTTTGCATTGACGAATTGAAGGGGCGACGCGCCGCCTTAGCCGTTGGGTTGCAGGTCGTCGGCTCGCTTGGTCTGTTGGGAAAAGCCAAAACATCGGGACTGATCTCGGCTGCGCGCCCTTTCATCGAGCAGGCGCAACAAAATGGGATTTATTACGACGCGAATCTGGTCGACCGATTCCTTCAGGCCATAGGCGAGTGACCACAATTCGCATCATCGTCGGTGAAGCATGAGAATCACCTCAATCGAGATTAAGAATTTTCGCGCTTTCAAGGGTCGCCCTTTGAAAATCGATCTTCACAGGACTGGCAAGAATCTTCTCGTTTATGGCGAGAACGGAGGCGGCAAATCTTCGCTCTTTTACGCCCTGAGAGATTTCCTCGAATGCGCCGCTAAGAGAAACGACATCACTCAATTCCCATTTCGCAATATCTTCATCAACACAGACGACGGTTACATCAAAATTCATTTCACAGACCCGGCTGCGACGCGCCGAAATCCGAATCCGCAGGCAAAACTTTACGAATGGTCTGCGAACAGGAATGAAACCGGCGAGCAGTTGATTCTGGAAATCAACAAGACCAAAGGATTCATCGATTATAAATCGCTTCTGGCGACCTACTTTCTGCAACAGGAAAACTCGACCGTCAATATTTTCAATCTGCTTCTCACGAGCATTCTTTCTCATGCTGAAAACGATCTCAGCCGCCGTCCATTCAGCGAAGAGTGGCAGGAGATAAACGACTCTCTTGCAAATCTCAACTATCGTTCGCGGACACAGAAAGAGGCATTGATTGAGAGGATCAGGGTATTCAACGACGGCTTGCGAAATAAACTCGATGAATTGAGAGGCAAGGCGCAAGAGACACTGAATAGCTTCGGCTATGCGCTGGAAATTGAATTGAACTTCGGCGGGGTCGAGTACAACGCGGAAGAGAAAAGGATCGACAAACAGATCGTCGGATTGAAGGTTAAATTCTTCAGAGAGACGCGCGAAGACCATCATCAATTTCTGAATGAGGCGAAGTTATCGGCAATAGCGATTTCGATTTTCTTCGCGGCTTTGCTGTTACAGCCCATCAGCCGTTTGAGAATCATCGCGCTCGACGATGTGTTAATCGGGCTGGATATGTCGAACCGCCTGCCCGTTCTGGACATTCTGGATGAGCATTTCGGGGAATATCAAATTTTCTTTTTCACCTATGATAAGGCATGGTATGACATCGTTAAGAATCACATCCAAAGTCAGAGGGCGGATGGCAATTGGAAATGTGTCGAGTTTTTTGCCACTAAAACTGATGAACGAGATGTGCCTGTTTACGCGCCCGACAGGAAATTTTTGGAGCGGGCCAAAGAACACCTGAACGATAATGATTTCAAGGCAGCCGCCGTTTACGCGCGGACGCACTTCGAGGCGAAGCTGAATAAGTTCTGCGAGAAGAAGGGGCTGAAAATCCGCTACAAAGAAAAAGCCAGCGATTTGAAATCCGAAGATTTCTGGCTCGCAGTGAAAGAGGCAAGAGACGCGCAAAACTGGACGCAGATAACCAACCAATTGCTTATCGAGGTTCAAAGGTATCGCAAAGTCATTCTCAACCCTTTGAGCCATGCTGATTGGAGTAGTGTCCATCGCCGCGAGGTTGAAAAAGCCATTGAAGTTATCGAACAACTCGAAGCGGCTTTGGATAGCATCAACTGATATTTGTAAATTGCGCGTTGTTAAGGCAGCATCGCGCCCCTGCCTTTTGATTCAGTATTCACTCGGCAAAAGAACAGTCGTCGCGCTCCGGTCGGCTTCTGTAACGATCCATATCTTTTCGCCAAGCCGAGTGTGATAGGCGGAAAAAATGCGAAGCTCTTTGTCGACTGAAAACTCATTCTCTTTTTTGTCCTCTTCGCACAAGTCGCCCCAGTCGCCATGCTGATGCCGAGAGATAAACTCCATTGCGCTTTGCTCTGCTCGCGCGAGGGCTTCGATTGCGCCCGGAGTCGCTACTGTTCGCCCAAGTGGAAATCTTGCTGTTGTAGTTGTTGACATATCGTTTCTCTTTCTCTGCGTTGGTGAGGCAGTCGCAGCCCTGCCGGAATTATCAATTCCATCCGTCGCCATTCTTGCGGTGATAGCGGTTCCATTCGCTTTGCGTGAATCCTTCGTGGCACGGTCGGCATTCGCCTTCCCTTTCCGTGCAACCTTCCCTGTAACACCCAAGCCGGACTCCGCATTGAAAACAGGTGTGATGATGCTCTCTCGGTTTTGGCCTGTTGGCCTGCATGTGAGCGATCATCGCGTCAAGCTCGGCAAGTGTCAGATTGTAGAAATCCTTGCCGAACAATTCGCGGGCTAATTCTTTCGGCTTGAATCCGCGAGCGAGAAAGAAAACTGTATCGGTACTCCATCGGCAGACATCCGCGCAATGACGATGGACTGTCAAGCCGTTGACTTTATCTGTCGAAGAAGCGAAATCGATCTTTCGTTCGCAAAGCCAGCAAACGGGTCTTTGCTCAATCTGCGGCCCTTGTGTCTGTGCTTGTATTGGTGCGCTCATGTTTTTTCCTCCATCAAAGCGAAAGGGAGAGATTGTTTTCTCTCCCTTGCCGCTGTGTTTATATCAATCCTGCACTCCATCCCGCGTTGGTGTAGTTCATCAGGTAATAATCGCGGTGCGGCTGGTAGGCCGGATGCTTTCGGACGTTCAGGAGATTGAAAGCCCATCGCATCGTCAGTGCTGCTTTCTGGCCACCCTGTCGGCCCCACTCTCGAAAGTCGCCCCGTGTCGAATGGTGCGCTACATGGCAATCTCGGTGTGTGGGCTGTGTGAGAGTACCGCCTTCGCTGCGCGGTGTCGGGTGATGAAGGTTGATTTCATCACCCGTCTGGATTGCGCCACTGCACAGCACGCAGGTCATACCTCTATCCCCATAATGAAAGAGCCGCGCTGAGGCTGCGGCTTGTGATGGACGCGACCGTCGATGATCTCGAAGTTTTCAACATCTTCAGACCATTCGTCGTAGCCTGCCCATTCGCTTTCATCATCCTGAGAGGCGAGCATCATCACTTCGTCAAACTCCGCTTCGCTCACTTGATGGAGTTCTTCGCTGTAGACTTCGGAAAGAAAGTTGTCTATGCTTGGCATGTTTGTTTTACCTTTTCTGGCCCGTTCGCAGCGGGCCGGAGATTCAAGGCCGGGTGTTATCAGCACTCGGCCTTTACTGTTTTCAGGTGAAAGTTTCGATTGCGTGTTGTCGGCGGGTGAGTTCCTTACTCGTTCCTGCTTTGCGCCCGTTGCCTACTCAGCACGGCATGTTGATTCAACTACCAGACCCTTTCGACTTCGCGCTCAGTTATCAAAGAACCATCAGCCTTATAAATAAACTATAGACGATTGACTATAGTTTGTCAAGAGAAATCTATAGACATTGACAGATATTTTTATTTGGAGTATAAGAAAGGCTATGGGATTGATAACGACAAGCGAGGTTGCGGAAAGATTAGGCGTCCATCGGTCGCGCGTGCAGGTTCTAATTCAAGAAGGGCGATTGCCAGCACAGCGATATGGCAAAGTGTATCTGGTAGAAGAGTCGGCTTTGAAGCTTGTTGAAGACCGCAAGCCGGGTCGACCGTCAAAGCTTGAAAAAGAGAAGGCCGCGAAGAAGTCGCAAGCGCACAAGCAAGCGAGGGCAAAAGCGAGCGCGAGCCGCAATGGTTACACGAAAGAAAAACGCGCATGAGAAAAGGACAAGGCGATGATGAAGAACAAGAAACCAACTACGGAATCAACAAAGACTAATGGTCAGGTAAAAAAGGGCGTGACAAAAAAGGCAACCGCGAGCTTCAAGGTTGATAAATCGCCTGCCGCGCGTGCGATGTCGAAGGCGTTTGCTATGACTCAGAAGCGGGTACACAGAGATAGTTGAACGATGCCAAAATATGTCTTCGATACCAATCTCGTCATCAGCCGTGTGTATGATCCCTATAAACTGCCGGAGACTACTTACGCATCATCGGTTGTGTTCTTCGAACTGATGACTGCCTGCAACGATTTGAGAGAGCGCAGAGCTTATGAAGCATCATGGCGAGAGACGAAGAAATCCGAACTGCTCATCATTCCAACTGAAGAAGACTGGCTCACAGCAAGCCGCATTTCATTCGCGCTTGCGCAGGAGCGCAAACAGCAATCAGGCGGCAGAGCGCCGAAACTCACATCGAAAGCGAAACAGGATATTGCTATGGACTGCCTGCTTGCAGTCAGTGCGGCGCGTGAAGGCGTGATCGTCCTGACACGCGACAAAAACGACTTCGATGCAATCAGGCGGCATTGTCGGAATCTTAAAGTCCAGCAATATCCGCCAAGATGAGTAGCGAGGTGTAAGCTTTCGGCTCGCCTTACGTTGGCGTCATGAACCAGCGGACAGCCGCGCAACCCTGAGCGCGGTTGGTGAGCCGAGACAATCAGGGATGCCTTACAAGGGGAGGCGATTATGGAAGAGGTGGAAAGAGAAGCTTCGTGCTGTATTGTGATCGGTTTTCCTGACAAGCCTGAAATCAAATTACCAGTTTACATTCTTGCTCCTTCGCCATCTGTCGACCTTTTGCTTAAAGAGCTTGACATAAAAGTTGCTAAGGACTTAGCAACCCAATTGGTTTCACTTCATATTCCCGGCGAGGGCTACGACATTGAGTTTAAGGACTTCACGATTGAGGGTATAGGGTTGATGATCCCATCGGTTGATGATTATCTTGAGTGGCTCAAGCAACGCAACTTAGGAGATCATACGCCATGCTCAATGCTATATTTTGAGCCTTTGGCCAAAATTTTCCAAGAATCCTACGGACTCGTTGCTGCTGGAGAAATTGTTTTTTTGCGGCGACGTGTCTTTTATCATGCAAGCGAAATCTGGCAGCCCGACAATGACTTTAAGCAGGTACTCAGCCCTTCGAATCCTTCCGTGTGCTGTCTTGAGGAAATATGGAGACCTCGAATCGGTGTACAGCGAAAGCTGATGGGAGCCTTCCCATCGCATGATAATCTCATGAGCAAACTCGCCTCATTGGGTAATCGCCTGCTTGATTTTCCAGATGAGAACACGAAGAGGAAAAAGGGACGGCCTTCAAACTATAACCGGCTTTCTCTTCGACTTCATCTCAACAAAGCTTTGGCCAAACTTTGTGAGAATGAGATTCGCTCAAACTCTGATATTAGCCCGGAGAAGTTATCGAAATCACTTCCACGTAAGGTTCTCTCTATCGATCTCTATAGGACTGAAGATACATCACATCTACGCCGGGATGTTAATCGTTTTTTTGATATCTCTCTCGATACGTACATCGATGATTTCATCCACAGGAACATCGACTCCATCCGCGTCCGTGTAGTATCCCGCTAAGTCCGACAATCGGACAAAAACCCGCGAAAATAGACTGATTTTGTCGGGCCTTTCTTCTAACTGCGATTTTCAATCTCGTGATACGCTCATCCGTGTTCGGAAACACAAACATGAGGAGGCAGAAATGGGCGGCGTTATTTTAACTACAGGTGACGCTGAACGGCGAGCAGGCGTCAGCGGCGAATACCTTCGCCGATTGGTAAGAGAGGGAAAGCTTTCCGCCACGCGAACAGTGAGCGGCCAACACCTCTTCGAAGCAGCGGAGATCGACCGCTTCGTTTCTGAGCGCGAGCAGAAGAAGCAGGCAAGGGCGGCACTCGTCGTTGCAAACGATCACTAACAGACGACGAGACCCAGCGAGTGTGACCAGCACCGCTGGGCAAAATTTTCTTGGAGCTATTGGCTTGGGAATCTTGGCAGACACACGAGATCACATCAATAACTCCGCCGAGCGGCCCTCGTGCGCGGCTCCCATCATTGAAACCATCCCCGACAAGTTGCGCAGTCTCAAGCATTGGGTTGTGTGGAAGTATCAAAAACGGCAGGGGAAAGATGAGTTCAAATGGACGAAAATGCCATACGACCCGATAACTAAAAAGCCTGCCGAAGCAGATAACCCCGAAACATGGGGGACACTCGAAGATGCAATCAGGGCTTACCAGCGCGGAGGTTATGACGGGATTGGGTTTGAGTTTGGCGGCAAGTTCATAGGCATAGATTTAGACAAGTGCGTTGATCCTGCGACTGGCAAAATTGCGACTTGGGCGCTTGAGATCATGCGCGAAGTTTACTCTTACTCGGACTTCTCTCCGAGTCGAACAGGTATTCACATCATCAGCGAGGGCCAGTTACCTAGCCCCGGAATCAACAAGCGGCAATGGAACGGCCACGCTATCGAGATATATTCGGAAGGACGATTCTTTACCATCACTGGCGATCTTGTGCCGGACACACCCCCGACGATTGAAGACAGAGAGGCCCAAGCCATTGCGCTTTATCACCGAATTAAGGCAGACACAGAGTTGAAGACGCCGAAAACGAAGGCCAAACCAAAGCAAAAAGGTGAGGCAAGACAAGCTGAGTCAAATCCTTCTTCTCTCTCCGATGACGAAGTATTCCAGAGGGCATACAATGAGAAGTTTCATCGCCTATGGGAAGGCGACTGCTCAGGCTATCCGACAGAGCGACACCCGGAAGGCGACCATAGCAGCGCAGATATGGCACTCTGCTGCTCTCTGGCAAGACACACTAAAGACCCGCAGCAAATCGACCGCCTGTTTCGTCGCAGCGGTCTTTATCGCGATAAATGGGAACGGGCGGACTATCGCGAAATGACCATCACAAACGCGATTTGCTTTGTAGAAAGCGACCCGGATACATCTCAAGAGCCAGCCAACCTTACAGGCCGGGAGCAAATAATCTTCGTGATGCTCGCAAGGTGGAATATCTCGGATGAGGTTTTTCGCACCTTCCTCGCGGCCCGAATCGTTGCCAACGGGCGAAGGGTTTTTAAGTTGAGTGGTTCTCATCTGGCTTCTTACCTTCGCGACCCGGAAGGCCGCGACATTGAAACAGAAAGACGCTTCGGCTCCGACCGAATAAATCAGACCATTGAAGCCTTCAAAGGCAGTTATCCGGTTTTCATAAGGAAGGAGCGCGGGGGCGGATTCAATCCAGACGGAAGCCTGCGTCCAGCGTCAAAGTATCAGATCGATGAAAAGCCTTTCGAGGAAGCCGAACAACTCGCCGCAACCTTACTCCCCGACCATCTAGCAGTGTGGAAGTCGGCTTACCCTGACTCCCCCAGCCTCGCAGAGAAGATCGCCAGTCAGAAAGCCAGAGAGCAAGCGGCAACCGAAGTGGCGGCGCGTTACAAGCCTGCAGAACCGCAGGAATCCGCAGGCAAAGTTAAAGACTTCGACCCGATAACAAAGCTCTACCAACGTCGCCTACCCTCAATGGAGCAAATCCAGAAAGAGTCGCAGAAGCTTGTTGATACCTGCCTTGATATGGAGATGGGAAATGGTGAGATAGTCAACGTCAAGAATCAGACGGTTGAAACTGTTGCCTCAATCTTCGATGCGGCGCTGTCTCCCGAAGCGCGTCAGCGCCAAAGGCGCAAACGTAGCCAACAACTCAAACGAACAGCTACCCTGAGCAGAAGAAAAAACGCGCCTCTCACCTCACCAACTGTGACTAATAGGGGAGATGACGAAAACGCGCGAGCAAATAACATCAGCGAGGCATTTTCCCCAAAAAAATCGTCCTTAACCATTAGCGCAGACAATGGTTTAAGTAGGGATACTGCGGAGCCGTACCTCCGCAGTCAAAACGGCGATTTTCCCCGCGCTGCAATATGGCGAAATTCCGGCTTTGACCAGCCGGTAATAGTGACCGGGAAGGCTGAGAACGTAAAGGGGAGAGAGTATTACAAGGTTGAGGGAAGCGATATGGCTATCCCAACCGATGAGATTGCTTTCGATCCGTCGCATTCTCCGCAGCCTCAAGCCTTCCCTTTCAACCCGCCTCACTTTTGCGATGGTTGCGGCTCCCGGTTGTTGGCTGACGAGTCGGAGTGTTCACACTGTCATGCGCCGAACTATGCAGAGGCAGATTAGAAGTACGTTGTTGAACGGGTCAGCCATGAGATCACTGTTACTGTCGAGGGCTGGCCGATGAGGTGAAGAGATGAGCAGTCAGCAAGGATTAGGATTGAGAGTAAGACCGAAGCTGTGGACTCCTGAAGACCTGTCTCATTACCTCGGAGTCCAAGTCGGATGGGTCTACAAGCATTGTCGAAAGAACTGTCTCGACCGCGTGCCGCATATCAAGCTCGGCAAGTATCTGAGATTCGATCCCGAATCACAGACATTTCAAGGCTGGCTCGCGCAGCACGAATCAAACTCTGCTCAAACAAGGAATAGTTTCGATGAAAGATAGCCTGTATAATTCTTTTGAGAAAAGAAAGAACGGGCCACATTCGACCGAAAGGAGACAGTCTGTGACCCGTAATAACCGAAGCAGTTTTCAACGCGGCTCTGTCGTCACCCGCAAGCGCGAGGATGGTTCTGATTACTACCTTTTGCGCTATCGGGTACGCGATCCGCGCGCAAAGTCAGGATGGAAGGAAAAGACTGAAGTGCTGGCCAGTCCTACAAAGAAAAAAGCCCTCGAAGAAGCCAACAGGCGTATGCGAGAGATCAACAAGACCAATCTATCTTCGCCTCGCCCGTCAGTAACCTTCGAGAGCTTTGCAAAAGGTCTCTGGCGCTCTTTCGTCGCCAACAGAAACTATAAGCCTTCCACCATCGGAGGCTATCAATCACTGATTGACAAATATGTTCTGCCGCATCTCGGCAAGAAAATAATAAACCAGATTCGGCCAGAACACATAACCAACTTCCTCGAAGATGTTCACGCTACGGGAGTGTCGAACAAATATCTGCTCAACCTCTACACGCTCGTTCGTCTGATGTTTGAAGTTGCGGTCGAGTACGATCTGATCGAAGTCAACCCGGTGAGAAGGAAACTTCATCGGCCCTCGTGGGAGCGCAAAGAAAAGCCCGCGCTCACAGCCCTGGAAATCAGGCGAGTGCTTGAAAGAATCCCTGAGCGTTACCGCACGTTGTTTATCACGGTCGCCCTTACGGGACTCAGAGCAGGCGAACTGCTTGCGCTCAGATGGCAAAACGTCTTCGCTGACGCGAGGCTGATCACAATCACTCACAGTCTTTGGAAAGGCCAACTGGTCTTGCCCAAAACTAAATCGAGCCTGCGAAGCATCCGCATACCCGCTTTGCTCGCTCGAATGCTGGAAGAGCATCGCGGCGCGTCGAGATGGACAGGCCCGAATGATTTCGTCTTCTGCCGTGAAGACGGCGCTCCACTCAATCCCGATTATCTTCGTAAGGATGTGCTGTACATCGCCATCGCTTCAGCCGGAATCGAACGGGTGAGCGGAGCGCATGGGTTTCACCTGTTCCGACATTCTGCGGCGAGTATAGTTCATGCTCAAACCCGCGACCTGAAGATGGCGCAGGAGCTTCTCGGACACTCTCGCATAGACACGACGGCTGATGTCTATACACACGTCAGCGAAGCAGTATCAGAGGAAGCAACAGAGGCTCTGGCGCGAGCGATCATTCCTGATACTGTGGTACTTATTGTGGAAACGTACCACAATAAGGTAAATTGAGGCTCTAACCTATGACCGGCAATCTCCGTAAACTAAAGAAAATAGCCGCCTTACGGCGGCCATCAAAATACCCGCGGCGCGATTCGAACGCGCGACCTTCGGTTCCGGAGACCAACGCTCTATCCCCTGAGCTACGCGGGCAAACTCGATGCAGTTGGCATATTACCAACCCTTCCCTGAGAGGTCAAACAGCCTGTTTTTTCATTTCCTCCGAGCGGCCCGTCGCCATCTCAACCGCCAACATTTTCTTCGAGCCTGTAGTAGAATCTCTCGCATGAAAACACGCTCTGTATGCGCATTATCTCTGCTACTCATCCTGGCTGCCTTTAGCTTCAGTCAATCGCAACTCGGGCCTGGAAGAAAATACACGAGCGTCGAGCGCATGAGCCTGAACCATCTGCGCTCTGTTCATGACAGCCGCGCTCGCTATCAGCGCAGCCGCCAGAGTGTCCGACTCAAAACCGGTTTGAAGGACTTTCGAGCCATTCTCCACGCGCACGCCCAGGACTCGCCACATACTGGAGGCTCTCGACCTGAAATGCTCGAAGCAGCAAAGGCCGCTGGTGTTCACATCATCATGCTGACTGATCACCGGCGGCCTGAGGGCGACTTCATAGATGATAGCTGGCGCGGAATTCACGAGGGAGTCCTCTTCATCCCCGGAGCGGAAGCCGACGGCTTCCTGCTCTATCCTCTTTCATCCATCCGCCACAGGAATTCACAATCGAAGGAAGAACTCATAACGATAGTCAAAGAGGGTGGAGGCAACATCTTTCTCTCACACGTCGAAGAGAAGCTGGATTGGAAGACTGATAATCTCGACGGACTCGAAATCTACAACAATCACACTGACGTGAAGGATGAGGCGGAATTCAACCTGTGGCTCAGAGGCGCATTATCCGATATCGCGAGGCTCCGCCAGATCGAACAGGCTCTCGCTCTTTACCCGCAGGAGGTATTCGCCGCCCAGCAGGATTATCTCGCTCCCATAATGAAAAAGTGGGACAGCGATTCCATCAAACACCGTCTGACCGGAGTGGCGGCAAATGATTGCCATCATAATCAGGTCTTCACCATCGCGGCAGCGGATGAGAAGACCATCGAGGTCGGTTATATTACAAGTCGGCCCGTAAAGACGCGCATAACGAACGAGCAGGCTGCAGGCGTGGTTGAGATGTTAAAGGGGCGCAGGCCGGGTGAGATGATAGCCACGCTGGATTTCGATCCTTATGAGCGGAGTTTTCGCTACGTCAGCACTCACATCCTTGCAGGGAAACTAGCGGAACGAGATGTTCGAGACGCACTCAGGGCCGGACGCGCTTATGTCTCGCACGACTGGCTGTGCGACCCAACCGGATTTGCCTTCGTTGCTCAAACGAGCGGCAAAACTGTTTCGATAATGGGCGATGAAGTTAGTATGAAGCCCGGATTGGAGATAAAGGCGGAGACGCCCGCAGCCTGCGCTCTGAAGTTGTTTCGCAACGGAGAAGAGATAAAAAGAGTCGAGGGGCGCAACATCGATTTGAAGTTGAAGGAGGCAGGGGTATATCGCGTCGAAGGATGGCTTGAGGCAGACGGAGAGATGAGGCCATGGATATACTCGAATCCCATCTATGTGCGTTGATGTGAATACTCGGCGCGACAATGTTGTTTGCTTTGAGCCATTCGTACTTCGACTCGCGGTCGCTCCACTTGTCTGCATAAAAAATACGCGCCGTCAGTCTGCCTCAAACAAAGATCGCGGCAGTTCGGATTGTCGGATGATTGATCGTAACGTGCCTGTTTTTAGAGAAGAGTGATTCGGGACAGGAACGGTTATCGTCGAATCGTCCGTTCGCTTCTGCATCAACGATGTGACTGCCGCGCTGGCGCACCTTGACAAAACCATGACGGGCCAGAATCGCGCACACCTCTTTGCCGGACAGAACGCGCAGCTTACCCAACGGCAACCTCCAATCGCGTAACATACACTTCTGTGCGCAGCCTGCGCTCGATTTCAGAAGGGTCGGCATCTTCCAAAAATAGCTCGACGGCTTCAATCAGATTCTCTCGCGCTTCTTCAACCGTATCGCCCTGACTCGCAATATCAAGCTCCGGACACAAAGCAACGTAAGCGTCTTCCTCGCGTTGAATGAGCGCCGTCAATTGCATCTTCTCTTCCATATCATTTCCTCCTATCCGCGTTTCACTATCAAGCAAACCCCAACGTCCTTTTGTCCGTTTCCAACAATCCGCGACGGATCGCGCCGTCAGGTGCCGCATCGGCTCGCTCCTTAAATCGTTATCTCTCGCGTTATGGCTCCGGCGGCAAGCTCTATCGGGCTTGGCTCAAGGTACAACTCTATCGCTTCTCGAATATTCTCCAATGCCTCTTCTTCGGTTTCTCCAGCCGATGCGCAGCCGGGAAGCTCCGGACACCACACCGCCCAATCACCCGTCTCGGCATCCTGCTCAAGCACAACTCGCCATTTCATGAAACCACCTCCGGTTGATCTGTTGTGGCGCATTTTACCAGTAAATCGGGAATCGAGATATTGATCATCTCGCTTTCCTTATAAGCTTTTTGTCCGCCTCCAGCAATCCGCGACGGATCGCGCCGTTGATCGCTGACTTGAAGGCGCGTTGAATCGCCGAGCCTGTGCGCGTAAATCCGATGTGACGAGCGGCAGCGCGAATGGCTTCGTCGCGCTCCTGCCAGGCGTAGCCCATCGCCGTGAGCATCGAGAGGATCAATTGATCGCGCGTATAGTCGCCTATGTTTCGCGTCAGGAGCGCGAGCCTTCCGCGATCATTGAAAATTATTCCTCGCTTGACGGCGGCGATGAGCGCGGAATCGATTGCTTCAGAGATGCGGTTGCCTGTGCGACGAAAGCCGAGAGAGTGCGAGACGCGGCGAATAGCCTCATCGCGGTCAAGCTCTGCAACGGTTGAGAAGACGGCGCGAATCTCGGCGATGATTTCGTTATAGTCGAGATCGTCAATCGAAAAGTCTGCGCGGTTGATTGTGATTTCCGCCGCCGCGTCTTCCTGGGTTTGCTCGTCGTCTTCAATCTCTTCGTCGTCTTCCGATTCGACTGTAGCGGAATGATGCGGCGCGAGTTGATCTGTCTTCTGTTCGCCTGTTTGTTGAATCGCGGCTCCGTCGTCGGCGTCCGACGAAGCCTCTAGGCGAAAGGGGGTTACGTTGTCTCTGGCGCGGCGATTTGCAGAGGCGCGTCAGGGTCGAGCGGCACGCCATAGAGCGCGGCGACACGCTCATCAATCTCGCGTTCGATTTTAAAAATCTCGGTTCATCACGAAATCGTGTGAAGAAGTAGTACGCGCAAGCGAAAGTTGTCAAAG
>CAZPQE010000084.1:0-16708 GCA_964588615.1 uncultured Clostridia bacterium
AAAGCCGCTATAAATGCCATTTGCTGATGTCAAGAAAAATCTTTGCGCGGCTGCGGAAAATCTCGTCTTTTTTTCTTCGATCGCCGGAAAGCAGCCTGACAAGTCTGGAGTCGAGGATCGCGGTGACTTCACAACAACCCCGACGCCACATTTTCTCCGATGGTCAAATCACCCTCTGTCATCTATCATCACACCGAAACCGATCTTGAGAATAATAGCCGGAAAACTCAGAGGCAGGAGACTGCGCGCCCCCGAAGGCTTGGCGGTGAGGCCAACTTCCGACCGATTGCGCGAAACCCTGTTCAACATCCTTTCACCCAAGATCGAAGGCAGCCGCTTTCTCGACCTTTGCGCCGGGTCGGGCGCAATCGGCATCGAGGCTGTCAGTCGTGGAGCCGCCGGAGTCGTTTTCGTCGACAACTCTCGCCGCGTCTGCCGGGTGATCGAAGACAATCTTCGCTACTTCGGAATCAATCAGTATGAGATCATCGCAAGCGACGCGCTTCGAGCAATGAGCAGACTGGAAGAGCGGGATGAGCGATTCGACATAATCTTTTTCGATCCGCCCTATGATTCTGATATCTATTCGAGAGTTCTCGCCCGGCTGGCTTCCAGCCCTCTGCTTGCGCCTGATGCTGTCGTGATCGTAGAGCGCAGATCGAAAGATGAACCCGTCCGAGATTATGGCGGTCTGAGGATTTTTCGACAGGTGAAGCAGGGCGACAGCGCGCTGGCTTTCTATGAGACTGGCAGGCAGGACTAGCTCTGTGCTAGTATCGCAGGCTTAATCAGCCGAGAACTCAAAGAGTATTCCCTGTCGTCAGAGACGAATATTGGAGAAGCAGCAGGCTGGCAGCCTGCTGTACTCAGGAGAGAGATTTTGGGTCGCCGAGCGATTTATCCGGGTTCATTCGATCCAATAACGAACGGGCATCTCGATATCATCGAACGCTCTTCGAAGCTCTTCGATGAGGTCATTGTCTCGGTGCTGGTGAACGTCGATAAGCACCCGATGTTCTCGACGGACGAGCGAGTGGAGATGATCCGCGAGGTCATTCCCTGGGAGAATGTGCAGGTCGAGACCTTTCATGGACTGCTCGTTCATTACGCCATCGAAAAGCAGGCTCAGGTCATCGTGCGCGGCATACGCGCCGTCTCCGATTACGAGTACGAGTTGCAGATGGCGCTGATGAATCGCCGCATGCAGCCCAAGATCGAAACCGTCTTTCTGATGGCGGCTGAGAAATATTCTTTCCTCAGTTCGAGGCTGACGAAGGAAGTGTTCCGTCTGGGGGGCCATATCAGCGGCCTGGTCCCTGAACTTGTAGAAAAAAGGATGCACGAGAAAGTCAAATGACGCAAAACAGTTTCAAAGAATCCTGCTACGTGGCCGACCTTGAGGTTTCTTCGACGATGGCTTCGCTGATGGAAGCCGAGAGGCTGCGGGCCGAGGGCTATGACGTAATCGATTTCGGAGCCGGCGAGCCGGACTTCAACACCCCGCGCAACATCAAGGACGCCGCCGAGCGCGCCATCGAAGAGAACTTCACCCGCTACACTCCGGCATCAGGAATTGCGCCGCTCAAGCGTGCCATAATCGATATGATGAGCCGAGAGTTCGGCGCTCATTACGACCCCTCGGAAGTCATCGTGACCGTCGGTGGCAAACAGGCCCTCTTCAACGCGCTGGCTTCGGTCGTCAATCCGGGAGATGAAGTCATCATCCCTTCGCCCTACTGGGTGACCTTTCCCGAAATAGTCCGTTTCCTTCGCGGCACGCCCGTCTTCATCGACACTGAGGCGGCGGATTTTTATCTCACCGCCGAAAGGGTGCGCGAGGCGGCGACCGACAAGACGCGACTGCTGATACTGAACTCTCCCAATAATCCGAGCGGGCGCGTAATCCCGCCCGACGAGTTTCGCAAAATAGTCGAGGTGGCCGAAGAAAAGAATTTTCTGGTCATCAGCGATGAGTGCTACCTCCACTTCGCTTATCCTCCCGCCGCTCCATTCACAGCCGGGACGCTGCCTGACGATATGAGGTCGCGGGTGCTGGTGTGCGGGTCATTCTCGAAAACATACGCGATGACCGGATGGCGAGTGGGCTTTGCGCTCGGGCGCAGGGAGTGGATTCAATCGATGCTCAAGATCATGAGCCACTCGACATCGAATGTGAATTCGATAACTCAGAAAGCGGCCATCGAAGCGGCCAACGGGCCGCAGGATTCCGTCCGCGAGATGCTTGCCGAATACCAGCGCCGCCGCGAATGGATAGTTCCGGCGCTCAACTCCATCGAGGGGATAAGCTGCCTGATGCCTGAAGGGGCGTTTTATGTTTTCCCAAGCGTGAAGGGACTCCTGGGGGGCGATTTGCCAACATCATCGGATTTCGCCCGCTATCTTCTGACCCAGGCGCAGGTGGTGGTGACGGCAGGCTCGGCCTTCGGCGTCGAAGGGCATATAAGGATTTCCTACGCGAACTCGATGGAGGCTATTCAGAGAGGCGTCGAGCGGATCGCCGAAGTCAGCCGCCCGTTAGCCCGTGGTGCGGCAGTCTGAAAATAAAACGGCCTTATGTCGTCGGGTGTCATCATGCATCGGGGCACTCGACGACACGAGGGCTGGTTCTCCAGAATCAAGGGTCGCTAAAACTTCGTGATGCTGATGTCCTGTTCCCCTTCTTCCCGGAAGCGGATGAAGAAGAAGATAGCAAAGCAGATGAGAGCTATCAGGAAGAACACGCCGGCGATAATAAGATCGCGCATGCCTTCCGATGACTCATCGGCTGACGGAGCGTTGTTGAACTGCACCAGGAACCAGATCGCTGGACCCAAGGCGACCAATCCTACTACCCAGAGCAAGTGTTTCATGACTCCCTCCTTCGGTTGGTGAGAAAAAGCCTGACACTAATCGGTCCAGAATGCGGTGCTGAATTTCTGCTGTCTGCGGGTGGAATTATACACAATTTTGAGGATTGTCAAAATGCTCAACGCTGGAACAGAAGGCTGGAGCGATTCTCCATCAACAACTGGCTTGCAGCCTCCAGAACATCCTCACTCTTCACCCGCCCGAAAGAAGACGAGCTTATCACCTGGTGAGTGCGGGCCTCTGATTTTACTGAGGCTGAGGCTTCGGCCAGTTCGGCGACCGGGACGCCCAGAGCGGTGGCTGCCCATGAAAGCCCGCGATTGTCGGTCACTATCAGGCTGGCTCTGGCCATCGCCGCAAGCAGTTCAACAGCGCGGGGCGAAGGAATACGTATCGCGCCCTTTGGCAGAAACTTCGCCACCGCCTGAGTGAATTCCTTCGAGCAGGGTTCATCGAAAGCGATGACCCTTGCGCCTCTTTCGGGTTGGAGCCGAGCGGCTACTTCGCCGAATTTCTCCGCCGGCCAGTTTCCTCGCTGACGATCCATCTCTGAATGCAGCGCCACTATCGGCTCTCCCCCTTTCGATCCGCTTCGCCTGAGCAGCTTCTCGAACCATTCATTGTCTTCTTCCGTCAACTCGATCTGCGGGCGCAACTGGCCAAACTTTATGTCGAGTTGGCGCAGCACGCTCGAATAGTTCCGCTCGAAATCTACCGCTCGACTGCGCCCCGCCAGAAAGCCGCCGCCTGACGGGGCGATGGTGCGAGCGCCGACCAGAACGCGAGCCGCGAACTGGGTATCGCCTGCGGGAAAAAAATCGAGCGCCAGATCGAATTCTTTCTTCCGCGCACGACTCGCCAGCCTGGCAAACTGGCCGAGCCTGCTCATCAGCCGGTTATCCGAAGGCCGAACATTGCCCAGGTCGATTGCTTCATCGACGAGATCGTAGCGGGGCAGCAATTCCCATATTCCGCGATGAACGGCGGCTGTTATGCGGGCGCCGGGGTGAGCAGTGCGAATAGCCTTGAGCGCGGGCAGCAGAGGCAGCGAACGCCCGAACGAGGTTCGGCAGGCGACGAGTATCGAGCGAGGTTCCTGTGCCATCGCCGGCATTATAGGGGTTTCAAAGAGAAGACAACAACTCCACTACTCTGCGAGTGTCGCTGAGGTCTTCGACAATGCCATCCGGCTCGAATTGTGAGAGGTGTTCCACAGGGTGAGGGCCGGAGGCGACCGACAGCACGCGGGCGCCGAAATGACGCGCGCAGGAAATATCGCGCGGCGTGTCTCCGACTATGAGGAAGCGTTCCGGGGTAATCTCCTCTCCGAGGCTCGCGCTTATCCTGCGGGCGGCTATCTCAGGCAGGTGGTCGCGGTCTTCGGCGTCATTGCCGTAAGCTCCCTTGACCTGAAAGTATTCTCCTATGCCCGCAACTTTCAGCTTGGCCAGTGCCAGGCGTTCGACATTGCCTGTGAGCAGGCTTATGACGAACGAAGAGTCGGACGCAAGCGAGTCGAGCAGTTCTCTCACTCCCGGACAGAGGCGGAACAACTCGCCCGTCTGCGCAAGACCTTCGAGCATATCGACCATCGCCGCTTCCACGACGGGAAGCCGCTCTCGAATGACTTCCATGCTCACTCCGGCAGGTTCGAGAGCTTCGCGGTAAATCCTGAGATCGGTCTTGCCCGCGAAATCGATTTCGCCGATCCGCCCGTAGGTTCCGAATATCTCGATGAGCATAAGGCGTATCAGCCCGCGATACTCGCCTCGCCTCACCGCCTTGATGAGCGTCCCGTCTATGTCGAAGAGAATGACGCGAACCCCGTCATTCGATTGCTGACTTCCCACACTCTCCGCCTTTCCGCTCAGACGTTGAATCTGAAGTGAATCACATCGCCGTCCTGCACGACGTACTCTTTTCCTTCTAGTTTGAGCTTGCCCGCCTCGCGGCAGCGGGCCTCGCTGCCCAGCGCGATGAGGTCAGAGAAGCGCACGACTTCGGCTCGAATGAATCCGCGCTCGATGTCGGAATGAATTTTCCCGGCGGCCTTATGAGCCGTCGTTCCCCGACCGATGGGCCAGGCGCGGCACTCGTCTTCGCCCGAGGTGAGGAAGCTAATCAAATCCAGAAGCGAGTAAGCGGCCTGTATGAACCGGTCGCGCGCAGGCTCACGGATGCCGAGGTCTTCGAGGAACGCTTTCTGCTCCTCGGCTTCGAGTTGGGCTATCTCCATCTCGGCTCGCCCGGCCATTGACATCAGCCTCAGATTGCTCGTGGCCGCAGGTTCGAGAGATGCTCCGGGAGGCTCCGCTGCCGCCTGCTCTTCGCTGACGTTGACGAGGATCAGCAGCGGCTTGAGGCTGAGGAAACGGAATCCGGCAATCACTCCTATCTCTTCGTGCGAGAGGTCGAGGTTTCTCAGCGCCATTTCGGATTCGAGAGAAACTTTCAGATGTTCGAGCAGTTCGCGTTCGCGGGTTGAATCCTTCTCTTTCTTGAGGCGATTGATTCGATTCTCCACCTGAACGAGATCGGTGAGAATCAACTCGTCTTCGAATGCGCGGATGTCGCGCTCCGGGCCGGCAGGGTCGGAGTGCAGGGGATTTTCGAATCCGCGAACTACGTGAACGAGCGCATCGACTTCTCGCATGTGCTGAACGAGTTTCGGGTCGAGCCCGCTGTGCGACTGCCCGCCCTCTCCGGCAGGCGGTCCTGCGACATCGACGAAGCTGATTTCGGCGAAAGTTTTTTTCTTTGGGTTGAACAGCCGGGCAAGCTCTTCCACGCGCGAGTCAGGCACTTTGATGACGCCGATGTTGGCTTTCTCCTTCGCGCCGTATCCGCCCACTTCCGCCGCAAGCCCGGTGAGCGTGTTGAAAACCGTTGTCTTGCCCGACCCTGCGAATCCTACCAGTCCTACTTTCATAACTGCCTTTCTTGCGAGTAAACCGCAATCTCCGATTTCGGGATCATGTTTTATTCTTTATCACCTCAAACTCGAAATAAATCTCTTTCCCCCTGACGATGGCATTGAGGTAATGCTCCCAGGTCTTGCGAAAGAATCTCAAAGCCGGGAACCGATGATCGATGTTGATGAGGAACTCGAAGCCCATCCACTTGTAGAGGTTGAGCACGCTGACGCGGGCCTCGCGCTGCCGAAACCTCACATCGGTGTAGAAGGGGAAAACCGCGCGCTCGTCGGTGAGGTTGCGAAACGAGTAGCTGTTGAGATGGTTTCTATGCGTGAGATCGGTCGCCCAGTCTGGATTGGTCCAGTGAGGGGCGACGAGTTTGACTATGCCGCCTGGCTTTGTGATGCGGTGAAGCTCGCACATCACGGCCAGAGGATCGCGGACGTGCTCGATGACGTGTCGGCCTATGACCTCATCGAACTGGCTGTCTTCGAACGGATAGGGCAAAAGGTCGAGATCGTGAATCACATCGGCATCGGTGCGGGGATTGATGTCCATCCCTGTCGCCCCCGGAGTCTTGTTGACCCCGCATCCGATGTCGAGCACGCGCTTTTGAGTGCCTGTGATGACTCCGCTCATCGATTTCTTGTCCTTCGTCCTTCGTCCTTCGTCACTTGAAGAAGCGCCAATCTGTGAAGCTATTCAGGCAAAACCCAAATGACCAGTGACAAAGGACGAAGGACTTATTTTCTCGCCCTGCGCTTCGAAACTCTCAGGCTGATGTCTGCGCTGGTGAATGCGTTGAATCCGGCGAACCGGGCGGCGCGTCCGAGTTCCTGCTCGATGCGGAGCAACTGGTTGTATTTCGCTATTCGATCCGAGCGGCTGGCCGATCCGGTTTTGATCTGACCGGCGTTGGTGGCCACAGCCAGGTCGGCGATGAAAGTGTCTTCGGTTTCTCCCGACCGATGAGAGATGATCGAGGTGTAGCCGTGCGTGCGGGCCATCTCGATGGTGTCGAGCGTTTCGGTGAGCGAGCCGATCTGATTTACCTTGATGAGTATCGAGTTTGCCGCCTTTTCGCGTATCCCTCGTGAAAGGTACTCGGTGTTTGTGACAAAGAGGTCGTCGCCAACCAGTTGCACCCGGTCGCCCAGTTCTGCGGTGAGCGCGACCCATCCTTTCCAGTCCGATTCGGCAAGGCCGTCTTCTATTGAGACGATCGGATAATCCCTCGTCCAGGCCGAGAAGAGCGCGATCATTTCGTCGGAAGTTTTCCGAGAGCCGTCGGATTTTTTGAAGTGATATTTGCCGCTTTCATAAAGCTCGCTCGAAGCCGCGTCCAGGGCCAGCGCGATCTGAGAGCCTGCCTTGTATCCGGCAAGAGCGACAGATTCCATTATGGCTTCTATCGCTTCTTCATTAGATTTGAGGTTGGGAGCGAATCCGCCCTCATCGCCGACGGTAGTTGAATAGCCGCGCTTTTTGAGCACCGATTTGAGCGCGTGGAATACTTCGACGCCTGCGCGAAGCGCGTCAGCGAAAGTCGGAAAACCTGCCGGCACGATCATGAATTCCTGAAAGTCTACGTTGTTGTCCGCGTGCGCCCCGCCGTTGAGTATGTTCATCAACGGCACGGGAAGAGTGCGCCCGCCGGGGCCGCCGAGGTAAGCGTAAAGAGGCAGGTCGAGCCAGTCGGCAGCCGCGCGAGCCGAGGCAAGCGAGACAGCGAGTATGGCGTTAGCTCCGAGTTTTTTCTTGAACGGCGTGCCGTCGGCTTCGAGCATCGCAAGATCGATATCGGCCTGATTCAAGCAGTCTCGACCGATGACGACTTTCGAGATCGCTGTGTTTACGTTGTGCATAGCCTTGAGGACGCCTCTTCCGACATAACGCTTTTTGTCGCCGTCTCGAAGTTCGAGGGCTTCGTTTTCGCCTGTCGATGCCCCGGAGGGGACGGCAGCGCGCCCGCGCGCGCCGCCAACGAGTGTGACCTCCGCTTCAACTGTGGGATTGCCGCGCGAATCGAGCACTTCTCTCGCGCTGACAGTTTCGATTGTAGTCATCATCGAGCCTTTCTCCTGATTTTGAACTAAACGGGTATCCTAAACACTCTTGCGCCTGCGGGCAAGCCGGGCCAACAAGTCGTCATCTTGTGAGGGGATTGATTTGCCTCTGACTTCACCAGCAGGTATAACCGCCGTCGGCGAGCACGACCGAGCCGGTCATCAGGCTCGACGCGTCGGAAGCGAGAAACAAAACGACTGAAGCTATCTCAGGCGGCTGGCCGACTCTGTGCATGGGAGTCATCTCAAGCCAGGTCGAAAACCACGCGGGATTGCTCATCCCCTTGCGGGTCATTTCCGTTTCGATGTAGGTCGGCGCGACTGAATTGACTCTCACGCCCCGGTCGGCCCACTCGCCCGCCAGAGATTTGGTCAGCATGTGGACTGCCGCTTTCGATGCGTTGTAGTGCGACTGAGGCTGCGGCTTGTTGGAAATCACCCCAGACATAGAGCCGATGTTTATGATGCTCCCCCGTCCGGCTTCCAGCATGTGACGACCGAATGCGCGGCAACACCAGAACACGCCGTTGAGATTGATATCGATCACCTTCAACCACTCTTCATCTTTCATCTCCTCAGCCGGGGTGTTGAAAGCGATGCCCGCGTTGCAGACCAGAATGTCTACGCCGCCGTGTTTGCTCACTATCTCATCGGCAGCAGCGGTAACGTCCGCCGGTTTGGTCACGTCGAGCAGAGCGACTTCTGCTTCGAAGCCTGCCTTGCTGAGTTCGAATTTGCCTGTTGCGGCGACCAGCGGATCGATTTCGGCGATGATGATTTTCGCCCCCGCCTCGGCAAGAGCCTGCGCGCAGGCCAGCCCGATGTTGCGACCCCCTCCGGTGATGACCGCGACCCGACCGGTGAGATCGAATTTTTCGAGATACATAAAACACCTTCTTTCCCTGACAATATCGATTGCGTCACAGAATCGCCTGGCCACTTGAGTCAAACAGGTGACAGTTATTGCCGTCGATTCGCGCGGTGACGAGATCATGAACTCGCGCGGGGTTGTCGCCGTCGGCGGCGATGGTCAGCATCTCGCCGCCTTCGATCTGCAGATAGAGATAAGTTTCACTGCCAAGATGTTCGGCCACGACTATCTGCCCTCTGAGATGGCCTTCCGCCTCCAGACGCAGATGCTCAGGGCGCAGGCCGAGCGTCAACTCATCATCAGCTTTCAGATCGTTCGCCTTCACCTGCGCTTCGAATTCGCTTCCGCCCGGCAGCGCGATGGTCACTCCTGTCTCGCTCGCTGATTTCACCCTGACCTTGAGGAGGTTCATGGCGGGCGAGCCGATGAACCCGGCGACGAACAGATTTTGCGGGCGATGATAGAGATCGAGCGGAGCGCCTGTTTGTTCGATCACCCCATCGCGGAGGACTACGATTTTATCGGCAAGGGTCATCGCCTCGACCTGATCGTGAGTGACATAGATCATCGTCGTGCTGAGGCTTTCGTGCAATCGGGCTATCTCGATTCTCATCTGCGCGCGCAGCCCTGCGTCGAGATTCGACAGCGGCTCGTCGAAGAGAAAGACTTTGGGATTGCGAACTATGGCCCGACCTATGGCGACGCGCTGACGCTGGCCGCCCGAAAGCTCTTTCGGTTTGCGATCCAGCAGCGATTCGAGTTGAAGTATGCGCGCCGCCTCGCGCACTTTCTTTTCCCGCTCTGCCTTAGCCACTCCTGCAAGCCGCAGGCTGAAGCCCATATTGGCGGCGACCGTCATGTGAGGGTAGAGCGCGTAGCTTTGAAAAACCATGGCGATGCCGCGAGCGTCCGGCGGCACATCGTTGACCCGCTCGCCGTCGATTAAAAGATCGCCTGAAGTGATTTCTTCGAGTCCCGCGATGAGGCGAAGCAGAGTCGATTTGCCGCAGCCCGACGGGCCTACGAAGACGACGAACTCGCGGTCGGCTATGTCGAGCGAAACACGGCGAATCACTTCCTGATGGCCGAAACTTTTTCTGATGTCGCGTAGCGTTACGGTTGCCATTCGTTTCTCCGCCTTGTCAGTTGTCAATTGTCAGTTGTTAGTCGAACAAAGGACAAAAGACAAAGGGTTATTTGACTGCGCCGAATGTCAGCCCGCGCACCAACTGGCGCTGACTCATCCAGCCGAATATGAGAATAGGCGCGATCGCCATAGTCGAAGCGGCAGAGAGTTTGGCCCAGAACAACCCTTCGGGCGCTGAGAACGAACTGATGAAAGCCGTAAGCGGCGCTGCGTCGGAGGTCGTGAGGTTCAAACTCCAGAAGGCTTCGTTCCAGCACAGTATGATCGATAGCAGCGCGGTTGAAGCTATGCCGGGAAGAGAAAGCGGCATCAGCAGAAAAATGAGTTCCTGTCGGGGACGCGCGCCATCGATGCGAGCGGCTTCGAGAATATCTTTAGGCACTTCTCTGAAAAACGTGTAGAGCAGCCACACCGAGATCGGCAGGTTGATAAGCGCATAAACGAGTATCAGACCTGTCCGGGTATCGGTCAGTCCGAGGTCACGAAACAGCAGAGAAATCGGAACGAGCACGCCCACAGGCGGCAGCATTTTTGTAGACAGCATCCAGAGCAGCGTGCTTCGCGTGCGCCGGGTCGGAAAGAACGCCATCGCGTAAGCAGCCGGGATTGCAAAGGCCAGCGCAAGCAGAGTCGCCCCTGCTGAAATGACCACGCTGTTAGTCGCCGCGTTGAGGTAATTTGCGCGACTCTGTACTGCCGAGTAGTTTTCAAGCGTCGGCTCGAAGACCAGCAGCGGCGGCGAGGCTATGGCATCGATTTCGGTCTTGAACCCTGCAAGCAGCATCCAGAAGATCGGAAAGAAAATAACTCCGGCGGCGCTCCAGGCTATGAGCGTGACGATAAGTTTTTTGAACATGCTTCGCTTCATTTTCTAAGTCTCCAGCGTCCGGGCGATGGCGCGCACCAAAAAGAAGGCCACGACGTTGGCCAGAACGATTGCGATCACTCCGCCCGCCGACGCGCTGCCGACATCGTATTCGAGCAGCGAGCGGATATAGATCAGAAAGGCGAGATTAGTCGTCGCCAGTCCCGGCCCGCCCGAGGTGGTGACGAGTATCTCGGCAAAAACTGAGAGGAAGAAAATGGTCTCGATCATGATGACCACGCTGATGGCGCGGCTCAGATGCGGGAGGATGATGAAGAAGAACATCGAGAGCGGCCCCGCGCCGTCCATGCGCGCCGCTTCTTTCTGCTCGTTGTCGAGCGACTGAAGGGCGGTGAGCAGTATCAACAATGCGAAGGGCAGCCATTGCCAGGAGACGATGATGACGAGGGAAGTCATCGGCCAGTCGCCGAACCAGTCTATGGCTTCAAAGCCGAGAGAGCGAGTGATGAAAGCGACCAGCCCGTTGACCGGATGCATGAGCATGTTTTTCCATATCAACGCGCTCACCGTAGGCATGACGAAAAAAGGAGCGATGACTAGCAGGCGGGCGACGCCGCGACCGAAAAACTCCTGATCGAAAAGCACAGCAAGAAGGGTTCCAGCAACGACTGTTATTGCCAGCACCGAGATGACCAGAACGAGAGTGTTGGCCATCGCAGTCCACAATGACGGATCGGTCAGCAGCGATTTGTAATTGTCAAAACCGGCGAACCCTTTTTGGGAAGGACTGAGCAGATTGTATCGCTGGAAGGAAAACCATAGAGTCATCGCCAGAGGAACGATCATCCACAGCAGCAGGACGAGCACAGAAGGCGATATGAGAGACAGCGTTCCTGCGCGGCGACTTCTTGTCATCGTCTCAACCCCGCTCTGGTCATGAGCATTCCGTCAGATTCAGGAAGATCAGGCGCACAGTTTACAAACTATGCGCAATCCGCGCTGCTATTGTTTGGCCGTATCGAAAAACAATTCAAGCTGGCCTGAATCCAGAGGTTTGTCTTGAGGCAATTCGGTCATTCCCGTCGTGCGCGCTGCGGCGCATACTTCACCCCAACTGGTGAAATACTTATCGAAATACTCGATTGGAAACTTGCTCAAAGCCTCCACCTCTTTTTTAGTCGGGATATGCCCTAACTGGCGGGCGATTCGCTTCACATCCATCTGCAAATCCTTTTTCGCCACTTCATACTTCTGCCTGGGCAATCGTTGCACAGGGCTGTTTTTGGCGGTCAGTACCCGATCAGCTTTACCGAACGGATCGCCGCCAAGTTCGATTTGTTCGTGGCGTTGCAGAGCGATTTCGTGGTACTGCTGCGAAAGTTCTATCCCGATGAAACTTCTGTTCATCTGGCGCGCGACTAGCGTGGAAGTTCCCGCGCCATCGAAACAATCGAGGATGATCTCGCCGGGATTGGTGAATAAAGCGAAGAGCCGCCTCATCAGTAGCGGAGGAAGTTGACAAGGGTGATCTACACGACGGCTGTTATGTTTGAGCCGGTGAATATCGTGCCATATATCACTTATCGCGGAGCAGTCAGATTTTCCTGAGCTTCGCCTTCTGGCTATACAAGTGGCTCGAAGACAATAAAACTCTTTCAATGGTTTGAGACAGGCTTCTTCTGCGATATTGCCCTTGAAGTCGGACAAACCGGGCAACGGCCTCGGACTGCCTTTCGAAAAACATAAAATGGCATAGTGAGCAGGCATTATCATTCGCACCGGAAAACCAAGACTCTCCCATGCAATCCAGGATTGAAAGTTCATCATCGAGATAACATGCTGATAATGGCGCACTGCCCACAAAGGTATGTTGAGCACGGCCAGAGTGCGACTGGGTTTGAGAACCCGGCAGAGTTCCGATAACCACTTATCGCACCAGTCGAAATATCTCACAGATTCAATCGCATCGTCCCATCTGTCGTATTTCTTGTTCAGGTTGTAGGGTGGATCAGCGAAGCAGAAATCAACTGAATCGTCGGGCAGCGAGGCCAGAGCCTCCAGACAATCTTCATTCATTAGCTGGCTATCAAGGCGGATACCGCTTTCCGGCTCCTGGTTGAAAGACTTAGATGACTTCGCCGCTTGCTTTCGGGATTGCGGAAGAAGTTTTTCGCATTCTCTCAAGTCAATGAGAAAAAAGTGTTCATAAGGCTTCAATCCAAAAAGATCGCGGAGACGATCTGCCACTACATCAATATTGCTGCCTGGATCACATTCCACATCCCGCCATACATCGGACATCAGCGTGCCATACTCGTGATAGGTATGCTTCTTGCCGCCATAATCCTTGGTCGTCTTCCCGCAAGCAGGGCAATACGTATACTTGATTCTTGTTTTAGTATGAACCAGTGTCTTTTTATACCTCGTAAGGACGAGAAGGGCCGCATGGCTGTCAGGAAGCATCCCCGCCTGATCGGTGTAAGAATCAGGAGATTTCTTTACCGCTATCCAAAGTTGAAACCTGAGCGATTTCTCAAGGTGAGGCAAAAGCATCGCTGCGTCTGGCGGCGTAGTCAAAACGCACACAGTAGATTCTTCATTAAGTTTGCCGCAGCTTTCAGCGATCATCGAAAAGGCGTCTTTAGAATTGGCCGCATCATCGCTGGTTCTCTTAGAGGGGAGCCAGAAGAGGTATACAACAGGCTCGTCGGATTTAACGGTCTTCAGTAGGGAGAGGTCATCTATCTCGATAGTGCTTTGTTCAAGCTTCCTGCTGTTCTCGCTCCAATGCGCCATTTATAAGCCTTTCACTAAAACCTGGCTAAATGTTTGCCAGTAGGAACTGGGCCAGAAATCCAATTTCGTCTATCGACAGGGCAACAGTGCAATCGCTGAACTGACAGAGAGTCCTGGCAGCGGATTCCCTGACGTTGATGTTTCCTTCTCCATCGATTACATAGCATATTTTGTGTCCCGCGTCATGAATCATATCCGCTCTCGCCTGAGCCTGCCCGGCTTTGCGTTCGATCACGCTGTTGGTCGTATATTGAAAGCTCACTTCGATAGCAAAATACTTTCCAGCAGGCGATTTCGCTACAACATCGAAGGTCATCTCCGTTTCCCCTTTGGTATGGCTGATTCCCGGAATCTTTCCATTTTTCCTGAACTGCCATCCTGGGAGCCTCTCCTTCAGGGTCTCGGTAACATAATCCTGCGCAAGCTGACCCAGTTTGTTTGAAGTGGCTCCTGAAATTTGGCGGCTTACACGGATGTAATTCTGTTTGACGAATTTGTTCATTTGCTCCGATTGTCCGATCAAGCCGCCAATCGCGCATTTGTCCTTCACGTCTTTTGGAAGAGAATCGCCAAAGGAAGAGCCGCCGTGCAGCAGGATTATTATGACATCCTCCATTTTTGGGTCGAGAGGATGACCAGTGAGCAGCTTTTTGCCATCTACGCGAAGCGCAGAATTGGTGAGCTTCACATCTCCCATAATGGCCTTGAACTGATAGGCATAGTTTTTTTCTCTCCAGACAAAATTCATCCGCCCATCTTTGAAATGCCTTTCAATCGGCGGGAGTTTGTTCAAGGCTTCTCCGCCCAGATCACTCAACACCATCAGATGTTTCAGGAAGAGATTCCCTTTCATGTCCTGCGATATATCCACGCACTTCTTCCATGCCTCCGGGTCGGAATCGCAGAGCGTGAGAACGCTGATGAATTTATCCTGAGTCCTGAGCAACAAAGGAAGAACGCTGACGGAAGCCTCCCTTTCGAGCAATTCGTCAGGCCAGGAAAGTACCGCTTTCTTTTTCAGTTCAGATAAAGTGCGCGCAAATTTACTCATATTGAATTTCTGCTAATTGAAGCGCAAGAGATCGATCTGCCCAGTTCACAAAAAAGGCGCAACCCGCTCTGCCGCCTCCTTCGATGTGATGACCGGATAAACCTCGAACTCGGCGAGGTCGCTCCAATTTGCGATCCACTGGTTGAGAAGACTGCGATCATCTGTTTCCATGAGTTGAAAGCAGCGTCCGAGCTTTTCATCTACCCAGCTTGATACATACTCCAACCCTTTGGGCATCAGACGACCGCGATCACGAAAGCGACGATAAACAGGAACCGGGTCCTGACCTTTGAAATGCTCGACGATCATGTAAAGCAAAGCGGTTCCTTCAACTGAAAGTCATTTGATATAACCTGCCTGCTTCATCGTGCGTTCGGTCGCCGATTGCGCCGTCTCCAATGCCTTATCGACCGGCATCTGGCCCGCGAGCGCAGCAGCCAGCGATTGACCGACCTGTGTGCCTATGCCCTGAAATTCCGGTATCGCCACAAACTGCACTCCGGTATAAGGAACAGGTTGCGCGGTCGGATGCGCAGGGTCGGCAGCCATTATCGCCTTGAGCACGAATTGAGCGAACGGCGCGGCCTTGAGGTATTCGGGATTCTCATAAGTCGATCTTCGCGTGCCAGGCGGGACGACTGTCCAGCCCTCTCTCTCTCCAACCAGTCTCACATACTCTTTCGAAGTCGCCCACTTGATGAACTGTTTGGCCATCTCCGACTTCTTCGATGAAGCCGGAATCGCGAGGCTCCATGACCAGGCCCAGCCAGCGCCGTTGGGGACTCTGGCTGTAGGCGCGTTCGTAAATCCCACTTTGTCGGATACTTTGCTTTCGTTCTTATCGAATATGTACCCGGCGGCTGAGGTGGCATCGATCCACATTGCGCAGTTGCCGCTTGCAAACAATGCGCGGCATTCGTTGTGACCGTTCGAACTCGCTCCGGGCGGGCCGTACTTGTTACTGAGATCGACATAAAAATTCACTGCCTCTTTCCACTCCGCAGATGTCAGTTGTGGATTCCAGTCCATATCGAACCAGCGACCGCCGAAGGTATTGACCATCGTGGTGACGAAAGCCATGTTTTCGCCCCAGCCCGGCTTGCCCCGCAGGGCGATGCCATAGACTTTATGTTCCGGGTCGTGCAACTTTGCGGCGAATTGTCTGATCTGCTCCCACGTGGGATTTTCAGGCATAGTGAGCCCGGCATTTTTGAAAAGATCGGTGCGATAAAAAGTGAAAGAGCTTTCAGCATAAAACGGAGCGGCGTACATTTTGCCTTTATGGGTGAGGCCATTGCGCACCGGTTCGAGAATGTCATTGTAATCGTAATCCTCTCCGAGATCGTCCAATGCGACGAGGCGATTCTGCTCGCCCCAGATCGGAGTTTCATAAGCGCCGATGGTGATGATGTCAAATTGTCCGCCTCCTGTTGCAATGTCGGTGGTCACTCGCTGCCGCAGCACGTTTTCTTCGAGCACCACCCATTCGAGTTCTATGCCGGTCTTCTCGGTGAAATCTTTCGAGAGCCTCTGCATGATGATCATGTCCGAATTATTCACGGTTGCGATGGTCAGCCGTCGGGCCTGCTCGGACTTGCAGCCTACAAGCAGGAATGCGAAAACAGATGCGATGAGAAATAGAATGCGTAGTCTCGTCATGTTTTATGTCCTCCCTGCCTTTTGATGCAGAGGCTTCGCTCGATAAAGAAAAAAATTCCCGGCTCAGGGCGACGCGATTATATTTCGGAGCAAAAGGCGAGTCAAATTTTCGCCGACCGGGGTTGTTGACGAGAAGTCATCGATCAAATAAATTGATTCATCCTGAATCCGATTCAAAGCAAAGCGAGCTTTTATGCCATCGAATCGAAAAAGCGCGAGGAAGAAAACTGTTCAATCGCCCGCAAGAGTTGAGACCGCCGCTCGACAACAGCGGCGCGGGCAGGCCCTCGACGCCAGGCGCGAAAAAACCAGACAGCGTATGCTGATCGCAGGCGTTTTGCTCATCACCTTTCTCGCTTACTGGAACTCCCTCGATGGCCAGTTCGTCTATGACGACCAGTTTCAGATTTTGAAGAACCCGACGCTATCTGATATTTCCAACATTCCCGGTATGCTGACTCAAAGCGTCTGGCAGTTCCTCAACCCGGATGACAAGGAAGCGACAGGTC
>CAZPQE010000085.1:0-16676 GCA_964588615.1 uncultured Clostridia bacterium
AAATCCAGATCGAGCATCAGCACTGCGATGGGCTGCTGACCGGCGCTTGCGAGAGACTGGTTGACGGCGCGGTCGAGGTCGGCAAACAGCGAGCGGCGCGAGCGCAGCCCCGTAAGTTCGTCTCTCACCGTCATCTGGTGGAGCCGCTCCTGAAACTCGGCTTCCAGTTGATCGAGCAGGGCGAACTTCATCAGCGAGTTGCCGATCTTTATCTTGTCGCCGTCCTGAAGCAGTTGCTCGGAGCGCACGCGGGCCCCGTTGAGGTAGGTTCCGTTGGTCGAGTCGAGATCGTTTATGTAATATTCGGAACAATCTGGCCCGGCGTCGAAACGGATGATTTCGGCATGCAGCCGGGAAGAGACTTCATCCATCAGCATCACATCGGCTTTCGACCCGCGCCCGATGACCGTGCGCTCCTGCTGGAGGTGTACGGTCAAACCGAGCGGCTGCCCCTGAAGGATGACCAGCGAAGGGAGTTTGACTCCCCCCCGCTCGATTTCACGCAGGTCGAGCTTCAACGTTTTTTCGAGATCGCTCACAGAATTCTCTCCGCTGCCTGCCGTAATATATCAACAACAAACTTGCGATAGCAATTCTTTCGGACGCCAACCTTGACGCTTCCATGTCGGGTTCTTACAATCGGACAGATGAAAGCCATGCGAGAGAGTGATGAGGATAAAAACTGCAACGGCGTCGAGCGATTGGCCCAGGCCAGCCTGCCGACCGAGTTCGGACTGTTCCAGATCGTAGGCTTCCGCAGCAGGCCTACGGGCGAAGAGTTCGTCGTGCTCGTCAAAGGAGAACTCTCTGAGGAAAAGGCCAGCCCGGTTCGCATCCACTCGCAGTGCCTGACGGGCGATGTGTTCCATTCCATCAAGTGCGACTGCGGGCGACAGCTTGAGTACGCCATGAAGCTCATCGAACAGGAAGGACACGGAGTCATCATCTATCAGCCGCAGGAAGGGCGCGGGATAGGTATCATCAACAAGATTCGCGCTTACCGGTTGCAGGATGACGGGATGGATACGGTCGAAGCCAACCTGTCGCTCGGCTTCGAAGCCGACCTCAGACAATACGAATGCTGCGCCGAAATTTTCAAGCAACTCGGCCTTCGTCGAGTTAGAATGCTGTCGAACAATCCGGAAAAGATCGCTGCCCTCGAAGCCGCCGGTATAGAAATAGCCGAGCGCCTTCCCATCGACCCCGAACCGCACGAAGCCGCCATCAACTACCTCAAGACCAAGAAAGAAAAACTCGGACACCTGCTCGACAACATCCCTCCCGAAGAAGAAGCCGCTTTATGAAGTGAAAATACCTGGAGTGCTGCGACAGGTCGCAGCTTTGATTCCCGACCGGACGAGACCAAAGCGGGGACAAGTCCCCGCTCTCCAAATGCGAAATGCCTTCTCAATTTCCGGGCCGCGCGGCTGGCGCGGGACGGGGCGGAAGCTGAGGCATCGTTTCCTTGCTGAAGCGCGGCAGCAGATCATCTCTCATTGCCAGATGATAAACTGCCGCCGCGATCACTATCGCCGATTTCTTCGCGTCATCCTCGATGATACGCTCATAGGTGTCGAGGTTCGTATGCCAGGTGTAGGTTCCATATTCGATAGGGTCCTGACCTATTCCGATTCCGGGAAGCCCCGCCTGATTGAAAGAAGTGTTGTCGCTCCCCCCAAGCCCCCGGCTCTTTGATGGAATCGCTCCCATAAATCCGATGTCTTCGAAAGGCGCAAGCGCCTGACGAAGCACCTGAGCCGCCTCTGGCGGGCCGAACACGCTTGCCCCGCGCGCCCGCCCCGTTCCTGAATCGATGTTGAAGTACCCGCCGAACTTCTCAAATTCCGGCTTTGGGTTTTCAGCCGATCCGAAATGCTCTTTGACATAAGCCTGCGAGCCGAGCAACCCCTGCTCTTCCCCGCCCCAGAGCGCGACCCTGATCGTCCTTCGAGGGCGCAGGCCGAGAGCTTTGATTATTCGCGCCGCCTCCATCATCACCGCGCAGCCTATGGCGTTGTCGGTCGCTCCGGTCGCCGAATGCCACGAATCGAGATGCCCGCCGAGCATTATTACTTCGTCCTTCTTGTCCGTCCCGGCAATCTCAGCCACGATATTGTAAGATGTCTTGCCTTCAGGGTAGAGTCGGTTGACGATGTGGAATTCGAGTTCGACTGGAGTCGAGTCGGCGAGCAGCCGTGTGATTCGGCCATAATCCTCGTTTCGCATTATCACCGTAGGCACGACCTTCGAGGGATCATAGGTGCGATTCTGGAAAGCGCGAATCTGGCCATGATCCCTGGCAGCATCGTTGACCCGGACTGCCGCCCCGCTTTCGAGGAGGAATTTATCTGTTTGTTCGGCAATCTGCTGAGGCGTGAGCTTCGAGGGGTCCTGCCTCTGCTGAGGGCCGCCTCCGCGCGGGCCTCCAGGAAACTGGCCCGCGTTGGGGTTTGCGGGATCGAAGCGCGATTTGGCCTGCTGGTCGTCCATGCGCCGTGGCGATGGCGATGTGTTTACCGGCACGAACTGGTGCTTGCCCACCAGCACGATTTTGCCTTTGACCTTTTCCCGCACGCTGTCCAGATAAGCGGCGAGTTGTTCCTGAGTCGGCTGCTCGGGGGCGACGAAATGAAAAGCCTGAGCGGTGACAACTCCGCTGGTGCTCGGCGTCCAGGCCAGAACTTCGCAGACCAGAGAGTCTTTCACAGGCGAGATTATGTGAGCGGTCAGCCTTTCGTTGAGCCATCCCGGATGGCCGAAGTCCCAGGGTTCGAGGTGAGCGTTGTCAAATCCCCATTCCTGCATCTGCTTTGCCGCCCACTCGGCGGCTCGTTTGTGGTTGGGCGATCCGGTGAGGCGCGGGCCGAACACATCGGTCAGGTAGTGCATAGTGCGAAGGATGCGCGAGTTTTCCATCCCCTCCTTGCGAATCCTCGCGTTGATGTCTTCACCTCCCTGGGCCAGCGCCCCGAAGGGGCTGACGAGCGAGAGAAGCAGAAAAGCGAGCGCGATTTTTTTCAATGTTTTTTTCTCCGATTATGAAGTTGGCGCAAAATGTCCACTGATTTCGGACTTTTTACAGCATCGAGACATGGCCATGCAAGGCGGATCAGTCGGCCATTTCTCCGGCTTCGCTTTCATCCAGCGCCACGCACCCGCCTGTGTGCGAGTCAAGCAGGAGCAGGTATCCTTTCGTTCTCTGGATCACGAGCGAAGGATCATCGCCAGAGATTTCATCCGACTGGAGATCACTCAATGACTGCGGGCTGATGAAGACTTCATCGCCGCGCTGTAACACCCAAAGTCCCTGCTCAGTCCGGGCGACCACCGTTCGGATGTCGCCCCGGTGAAACTCGCGGGCGCGAAGGCGCTCGATTTCATTTCGAATAATCGAAGACCACTTGCGCGCTTCAGTGCGCGTAAGCGGCGCGCTCGCTGTCGAATCCCTGATCTCGAATCCATCGCCTGTTTTCTCCGCGCTGAGATAGAAATCAGGGCAGATGTCAGTCAAAGGCGAGACTTGGCCTGATTCGGCGAAAGAATCGAGCGAGCGAGCGAGGCCGAATATCGATTGCAGATGAACGGTCACTCCTCTGAGCGAAATGGTCGGAGGCGAAGGGGTGCGGCGCGAAATTGCGGCATCAGGCAATTTTTTCAGACGGCGGTTGAATTCGGCTAAATGCTCTTTGGAGAGAAGCGCCCATCGCCCGTTGCGCTGATCGCTCAGGAGCAGGCGGCCTCCTCCTGATGAAGCAGTGATCCACTCAGGCAGATCGACCGGCTCGCCAGCGGCGATTCTTGTCAGCTTGAGGGTGGTTTCCGAATCGAGCCACATCTCGGATTGCGGATGCGAGAGCATAATGGCGGAGCCGGTTGAAGCGAGCACGATTTCATCCGAGAGTCTGGCCAGGTCGTAAGACCGGGAACGGAATTCGATCGTCTCCAGGTAATGGGCCGCTTCCGCGCGTCCGAGCGAAACTTCCGCCCCCCGATGACGGATATGGATATGCGAATCGGCGCGAATGATCAATCCGCTGCCTCCCTGGTGGACGACCGTCGAGTCGAAGGCTCCGTCTATGAGAAAAGCGCGGACGCGCTTTTCAATGTAGGGAGCGAAAGCCAGCGAGCATCTGATCGAATGGATGTTGAGCATAAGACCATTGAAGCTTACCACAGCGCGTTGCCATTGCGCGCTGTCGCGGGAATGCTGTAGAAATTGAGTTATGTCAGGCGAGAAAAGCGAATTGAAAGGCAACGTCAGGATAGCGGTCGAGGGCGACGCGCTAGGGGTCGAGGGAGACGAGATCAGGCGCGGGCTGTGGGAAAACGGCGTTTATCTCGGACGCGACGGAATGGTTTATCACGTCTACGCCGAAGTCAACAAGGGAGCCTTGCAAACTCACGTCGCGGGCAAACGCGCCATAGGCGAATACCTCAGATGGGTCGACGGGTTGTTCAGGCCCGGCGAAATCCCCGACCAGTCCAACGGCATTCACTTTCGCGCCGCGCGCAAGCTCCGCGAGCTTCTCTGATCCACTATCCAGCCTGCTGCCTCTGTGGTATAGTTTTGCTATGCTATATCGAAACCCGCGAGTGGGCATGGACATCAACGCCTGGTGCGGCAAGTGCAAGCTTGAACGCACTCACACGATCACCGCCATGGATGGAGAGAAGATTCAGAAAGTCACCTGCTCGACTTGCGGCGGCACTCACAACTACAGATCGAAACCATCTGCCGAGAAGAAAGCCGCAACTGGCGCGAAAACCGCCGGGACAAGATCGCCTCGCGGAAGCAAAACCGCTTCTTACACGATAAACCCCAACGCTCCGGTACGCTCCTACAGCATGAGTTCGAACTTTTCGGAAGGCGATGTCATCAACCATCCCAAGTTCGGTCTCGGCTCGGTGCTCACTTCGCTTGCGCCAAACAAGATTGAAGTGCGATTTGAGGAAGGCACCAAGATTTTGCTGCACAACACCAGATAGACTCTTCATTCGTCGCTGCCGGACTTCTTCAAAATCTTGTGCAGGGTGATACGGTGGAGTTTCAACCGTCTGGCCGCTTCCGTCAGGTTGCCTCCCGCTTCCTCTATCGCCCGCTCCACGAGCGCGCGCTCCTGCTCGACTAGAGCCTGACGCACTGCCAGCCTCCTTCGGCGCAGGTCGTCCATATCCAGCGGAGGAGTCTGCCAGGCCAGGTGAATCGGGTCGCCGGCAAGATCGACCCGATGACCGGAAGACTCAAGCATCTCGCGCGGAAGATCGCCGATCCTAATCCTGTCATCGGTGGCCAGAGCCACAAGACGATGCATGAGGTTTTCAAGCTCACGCACGTTTCCCGGAAAAGCATACTCAGAGAGCCAGTCGCAGACAGCTTTTTCGGCGCGGACTTGTTTGGAATAGACGGCGGAGAACTTCGCCAGAAAATGATCGATCAGCAGCGGGATGTCCGATTTGTGCTCGCGCAAGGCGGGCAAGCGGAGAGGTATCACGTTGAGGCGATAGTAAAGAGCCTCGTGAAATTTCCCCTCTCTGACCAGAGCAGTCAGGTCTTTGGAGGTGGCGGCCAGAATCCTCACTTCGACTCTGATAGCATCCTTTCCGCCCAGACGGTGGAATTCGTTCGATTGAAGAAACCTGAGCAGCTTGGCCTGAAGAGGATAGGCAAGCTCGCTCACTTCATCCAGGAAAATAGTTCCGCCTTCGCCCTGCTCTATCCTACCGATGTATCGGTCTGAGGCCCCGGTGAAAGCTCCCTTCTCGTAGCCGAAGAGTTCCGACTCAAGAAGGTTTTCAGGAATGGCCGCGCAGTTAATGGCGATGAACGGTTTATTGCGTCTCGCGCTCTGATAATGAAGTGCGCGGGCTGCAAGCTCCTTTCCGGTCCCGCTCTCCCCTTCTATCAACACCGTAGCCTGAGAGTCAGCTATTCTAGCTATCAGATCGAGAACTGAAATCACCCTGGGGTCCTGCCCTATGATTTCTCTGGAAGCCTTCTCGGCGTCGAAGAAAACCCGCGCGCTCCTTTCGAACTCGAAGGGAAGCAGCCGGGCATGGTGAAGATAGAACGCCGCAAGGCAGGAGGCCAGTTCCGCAAGCTTGAGGTCATCCTCATCGAAGAGGCTTGCCGCCGCTCTGTTCTCAAGATAGATGCATCCTACGATCCTGCCGCCGTAACAAATGGGCGCGGCTATGACCGAACGAATCTGAAATTTTATGACGCTTGCCTGCCTGGCGAATGAAGGATCGTGCGAAGCGTCCTCAAGCAGGAGCGGCTGGCCGCAGTCGAAGGCTTCTCTCAACACAGTGCGGCTGAAATTGTACTCTTCGAGAGTGAGGTTGCGGGTCTGGAAGTTTCTGGCCGCGACTATTTCGCCTTCCGTCGATTCGGGAACATAAAAGAGGACGAATCCGCGCTCGGCTCCTACGGCTTCGATCACCAGGTCGAGCAGGAGAGAGCAAATCCGGTTTGCGGGGAACGCGGGTTGGCCGAAGAGAGCCAGCAATCGTTCGAGAAAGGCTCCGTCTTTCGGGCTTGCAGTCAACGACCGGGCTTGGGCCTCTATCTTCATCAGCATATCGCCGCGAGCCATCCGGTCGAGCAGCCCGAGGTACTCATCCAGTTTTTTCAATTCCGCGATAAGCCTCTGATACCGCCTGTCTGCCGTGTTGCCCTGCAACAGCTTCACTGATTCGATCAGCGAAGAAATCACCTTTCTGTTAGACTCGCTCTCCTTTTCGATCAATGCGGCGAGAGTTCCAACGAGTTCTATTATTCTGCCTGCTGCCGGATTCATCCCCTTCAATACCTCTCCTTGTCTTCAATAGCCCGCCCTGCCCCAGCCATAATACTCTCGTCAGGTCAATAAACCAGAGCAATCTCTCTATCAGAGAAATCGTGAACGCACAACTGTCTGGCTGAAGGCTGCGCATTTTCAGGAGCCATTCTGCTTTCACTTTACAATCTTGGCCCAATCCTCAAATTTGAGCTTGACGGAAAAGGAAGATCGGCGATATAGTTCGGATATCGAATTAAAGTTCATTTCGATGGCCGGATCAGGTCGAATGGGATGAGAAAGATCGATCTGACAAATTTTCAGGTGGCGACAAGCGAAACGGCGCGCGACATAAACCGCCGGATCGTGCTAAACCTGGTTCGCACTCATCAGCCCATCTCGCGTGCCGATCTCGCACGATATTCGGGGCTGCAACGAAGCACCGTCTCGCTCATCACCGAGCAGTTGATCGAAGAGAGATGGGTGACGGAGGGCGCCAACGGGCGGGCGCCGCGCGGGCGCAGGCCGAGATTCCTTCATCTCAACAAAGAGCGCGTCGGGGTCATCGGAGTCAACATTCGCCCCGTTCAGACTACTATCGCGCTCTCGGACATCGACGCGCATTTCCTGGCTCAGGAGACCATTCCTACGGCTGACGACCCGGACAGGTTCATAGCAGACCTGGTTCCGCGCCTCCGCAACCTGGTCAGGATGCGTCCGGAACTCACCTGCGAGGGCATCGGCCTGAGCCTGCCGGGTCGAATCGATCTGGCCACGAACAAACTGGTTTTCGCTCCCAACCTCGGTTGGAATAATGTGGATTTAAAGACTCCGCTCGAAAAGGCCATGGGCCTTCCCGTAGAGCAGGAGAACGCCGCAAATGCCTGCGCGCTTGCAGAAATGTGGTTCGGTCAGCACTCTGAGGGCGTGCGAAACCTAATAGCCATCACGATCGCAGAAGGAATCGGCGGCGGAGCCATCATCAACGGCCAACTGGTGCGCGGATCGACAGGGGCGGCCGGCGAATTCGGGCATATCACCCTCCTGGAGGATGGCGTCAAGTGCAGGTGCGGCAACCGGGGCTGCTGGGAAGTCTATGCTTCGAATCAGGCCGCCGTTCGATACTATGCTCAACCATCTTCGCCTGCCCGCGCCCGCAAGTCCGCATCCTTTGAATCCGTCCCGACCTTCAACGACATCCTTCGCCTCGCTCAACAGGGTGACCATAAGGCAAATGCCGCCATCGATAAAATGGCTCACTACCTCGGCCTGGGCATCTCCATGCTGGTTACGGGACTCGCTCCTGATGCGATAGTCCTCGTCGGTGAAGTGACCTATCTCTGGAACAGAATCGGGCCAGTCGTCGAGAAAATCGTAAAGGAGCGTAATTTCACTCACGCTCCGACGCGCATCGTTCCGGCGGACCCGTCCGCTCAACCCAGACTGCGCGGCACTATCGCTCTGGTTCTTCAAAAGCATTTCGGCGCCCCATCGGTCGCCTGAATCTTTTTTCGCCTATTTGTTGTTGTCTCGAACTAATATCCCGCTTTCCGGTCCGATGAGTCAGGGAAACCAGAGGTTCAGGAGTGACGAGAGGCAGGGGCGCTGAACAGACAGAAAGAGGGCGAAGGCTTTTCCTTCAATCGTCCCCGAGATTTGGTGGTATGGTTTACAAGCGGAGTGGATGAGAGAAAGAGGATGGAGATGAATCAGATGTGACACCACGCTGGCGGGGTCGAGGAAATTGAATATACCCAACAAGGAGGTAACACAGATGTTTCATTCCGCCGGAGCATTATCCAGCACAACCCAACCCAGGCAATCTCAGCGCGCAGCGCGGCCTGCAGTCCTGGTTCCTGTTCTCATTATCTCCATAGTGTCGTTGGCTGCGCCGCGCGCCGCCGACGCTCAGGTGCTTTATGGTTCGCTCACTGGAAATTTCACAGACCAGGCAGGCGCGGTCGTGGAAGGGGCCAGGGTCGAGGTGCTCAACGCCAACACGGGCGTCTCAAAGAGCGCGACCACCGATGAGAGGGGAGCTTACCTGTTCAACGATCTTCAGGTGGGCGTTTACAGGTTGACCATTACGTCTGCCTCTTTCAAAACGGCGTCTCAGGAAGGCGTAAAGATCGACAGTCAAACAAAGCGCCAACAACTTCGTGGGTGACATTGTGGCGAAGGTAGATGAGGGTCATCAGAACTTTATACACTGGCAAAACTTCACGAGGCCGCCCGTCTTTGGGCAGCAGAGGGCGTTTGCGGTCTGGCCTTTGAGCCAGGCGAAGCCCACGACGATTTTCCAACTCAGGGAGGACTTTCAAGAGCAGATCGGCCAGGACTTTTGGATGAAGCCCTAAGAGAGCTTTGACACGAGAAGTGGAAAAGTTGTTGAGGTTTTTGAAGTTCGTCATGCAAGTGTACTTCCGACAGCCGGATTATCTTATTCGACTTTGTCGGATCATCTATTATCCTGTCCGCGCACGGATTCCTGTCGAGCCAGCATTGAGCCAGTAGGCGCTGATCGCTTACCTGAGCCGGGGCAATGCAATGGGAGAGACTATAATGGAAGGAAATGAACCCGGGAGGCGAAAGTTCATCAAGGGGACAGTAGCGACAGCAGCGGGGCTGACCCTGACTGCCGGGCTGAGGCAACGGGTGCTGGGGGCCAACGACCGATTGCGCATCGGATTGATAGGGTGCGGGAGTCGCGGCAATTACCTGCTGGGCGAAGCTCTCAGGCTCGCCTCGACGATGAACCTCGAAGTGACAGCCCTCTGCGACGTGTGGAGGGTCAACCGGGAGAGGACAGCCGCAAGGCTTGAGACCGCGCAGAAGACCAGGCCGCAGACCTTCTCGCGGTATACCGACCTGCTGGCCGTCAAAGACCTGGACGGAGTGATAATCGCAACGCCTGACTTTGCCCACACACCCATCCTCATAGAAGCCACGAGACAAAAGAAGGACGCTTTCGTCGAAAAGCCCATGGCCACGGTTCTCGATCACGCCAATCTGGCGCTGAAACTTGTCAACGAGAACAAGACCATCGTCCAGGTAGGCACTCAGCGCCGAAGCGATCGTCGCCATCAGAAAGGCGCCCGGTTCATACAGTCCGGCATTATCGGAAAGATCAGCGAGGTCGAATCCGCCTGGCACGACGCCGCGCCACGTTGGGCCAGAGACTTCAGCGATGTCCGGCAGGAGGATGTCGATTGGGAGCAATACCTGATGTTTCTGCCTAAAGAGCCGTTCAACGCCGCCCGTTTCCGACGATGGCATCTCTATAAGGACTTCACCGTTGGCACGCCCGGACTGCTCGGCTCTCACCTCATAGATGTGGCCATCTGGTTTATGGACGATCCCCTTCCCTCTTCGGCTGTCGCCCATGGCGGCGTCTATGTCTGGAAAGACGGGCGCGAGCACGCCGACACGCTCGATTGCATCCTCGAATACCCGAAGGGATTCATCCTCAATTACTCCACCAGGCTCGGCAACAGGCACACGACCCCGGAAATTGTGTTCTATGGCACAAAAGGAACTTTCGACACCCTAAGCTGGACGGCGCGCGGCGAGGGAGGCGGGGCCGACGCGCTCACAAGCCCGGTCACGGTCCAAAAGCCTGTGGCAGAGACGGCTACTGCCGTTCCGGTCTCGACGCAAAACAATCCCGCGATGGCCCAGAACGATCCGCGCGTCGAGGGAGAAGGTCACGTGCGCAACTGGGTCGAGTGCATGCGCTCGCGCTCTCGACCAAATGCTCCGATAGAGGCAGGTCACGCTCACTCGGTCGCTTCGATCATGTGCTTCAAGGCCTGGGAGAGCGGCAGGCGTCAGATATTTGACACTCACAAGATGGAAATCAAAGCGGGGTGATTGAAAGATGAGAAGAAAAATCGTGCCTGTAGTATCGCTCACGCTTTTCGGATTGCTGCTGGCGGCGTCAGCAAACTCAGGGAGGACGGTGGAAATCCTGCTGCCTGCCAAATCCCTTTCCGTCGCCGCGCCGGTCGAAGCAGCCCTGGGCGCAGGCGCGAAGCAGGGAGAGGTGCTTGAGGCCGCCTCGGCCAAAGGCGACAGTTTTCTGCTTCAGGACGCGCCCGCGCTATTTCAATCGCCAGACGGGGTCGATTTGCAAAGGATGCTGTGCGCCGTGCTGCCCGAAGGTGTCGCCGCCGGCTCTCGTCAACTGAGGGTGGTCAGGCCGACAAAACCGACGTTCTCATTCGTGTCGCTCGATGGCGGGCGAATGCAGCTTCTCGAAGGCGACCGCCCGGTGTTTGTTTATAACTACGGGATGCAACTGGCTCCCGGCTCTCCCGAAGACCGGCGACGCTCGACCTACATCCATCCGGTTTACGACCTCGACGGACGCGCTATGACCGACGATTTCCCGGCTGACCATTATCACCATCGCGGACTGTCGTGGATGTGGCCGAGAGTTACGGTCGAAGGAAAGCAACTCGACCTGTGGCACATCCGAGGCATCCGGCAAAGCTTTGAAATGTGGCTGGCGCAGGAAGTCGGCCCGGTGTGCGCAACCCTCGGAGTAAAAAATTCATGGCACCTCACGGACCGAAAAGTGAAGGTGATGGATGAGTGGGTCTGGGTGCGGGTCTTTCGCGCAGGAGAGCATGGCCGCGCCATTGATGTGAGGATCACCTGGCGGGCGCTTCAACCGATAGAAATCCTCGGACAGGTCGACAGCGGCTATGGCGGGTTTGTGTTGCGTCTTACCAAACGTCAGGGGACCAGTCTGGTCACGACTTCAGGGCTTCAGGCTAAAGACAGCGATCTGCAAACGGCGGCCTGGGCGGACGAATCGGGCAAATTCGCAGGCAGCGCGGAGGATTCGGGAGTAGCGATCTTCCAGCATCCTTCTAATCCCGGTTTTCCCACAGGCTGGACGCTGCGCGGCGCTGACAATTACGGATTTCTGGGCGTCGCCTGGCCGGGAGTTCAGCCTGCGAAGATGGAGCCTGGTCGCCCGGTTACGCTTCGCTATCGCGTATGGATTCACCGGGGCGATGCTCAAACCGGACATGTCGAAGACGCTTTTTCAGCTTTCTCCGAGCCGCCCGTCCTCCGCCCGATCGCAGACTCGACAGCGAGGAAGACCAGAAAAGCGCCGAAAAAAGCGCCATAAATCACTTTCAGGAGGATCGGGATAATGAGCGCAAGCTTCCTCTCGAACTGCTTTTGCGCGGCAACACTTGCGGCCCTTATCAGCTTGCACGCTCGCGGGGACCGTTTACTGTCTGCTCGCTTCAAGCCGCACTGTTACACGGCGGAAAATCGAGCGCGTCGCATCACGGCTGTTTGATGGGAACTTCTAAATGGGCTGGCTCGCTTTTTATAGACCTGTCTTTTCCGGCCTCCATCGAAATGGGGGCTGGCAGGCAAGGCCTTCAGGCGGGGCGGTCTTCAACCCATAGAATTCTACTTTCAGGATGAAATGGAGGCATCCCTTCCAACCTGTGGCGCGAAGCTGCTCGCCTCGGGTCGGAAAAACAAGTAGCTTATGAACAGAGGGAACAGATCAATGATGCAAGCATTACACTTGCTTGTCGCAAGGAGTCTGGTGTTGGTGCTCCTGGCAGGCAGCGCAGCATTCTCTCAGGAGACGCGAGGCACTATAATCGGGACGGTTCAGGACTCCTCAGGCGCGGTCATCTCAGGAGCCGTCGTCGTCATTACAAACACCGCAACCAATGCGATTTCAAAACTGGTGACCGGCGACAGCGGCTACTTCGAATTTCCGTACCTGCTGCCCGGAACCTACTCTGTAACCGTGACGGCTGAGGGCTTCAAGGAGTTCGCTCAGAAGGGAGTGATCGTCAGCGTCAGCAGCCGCGCCAACATCAACGTGAAGCTGGAAGTAGGCGCGGTGAGCCAGCAGATATCGGTTGTGGCTGACGCCCCGATACTTGAAACGACGACCGCCAGCGGCTCGACCACTTTGAGCAATCGCCAGGTGATGGACCTTCCCGTGCTCAACAACAGCGCGATCATCCTGGCCAGAAGCGCGCCCGGCATCCAATGGACTGCCGCAGCCAATTACCTCGGACCGCACTCGAACATCGGCGCTTCTCAGGTCAACGCGGCCGGAGGAGTCGGGGGCACGGAGTTTTCACTCGACGGAGTGCCGAACCTCGGCGGAAGCCGCCGCATCGGTCATCTGCCTTACACAGACGCGGTGGCGGAGTTGAAGATAGAGCCTGCCCCGTTCGACGCTTCAAAAGGACATTCGAGCGGCGCGACAGTAAGCGTCGTGACAAAGAGCGGGACAAACGATTATCACGGCACGCTCACCTGGCAGCACTGGCAGCAGCGATGGAATGCCACCCAGAGCACGGCCAACGCTCAGTACTGGGGCCGCATAGTCGCAGCCCAGGAGCGCGGCGATTTTGCCGAGGCCGAGCGATTGCGCAGTCAGGAGCGACAGCCTACGGGACGTTCGAATAACTGGGCCGGAGTGATCGGCGGGCCGGTGATAATCCCCAAGATATACAACGGAAAAGACCGTCTGTTTTTCTTTTTCAGCTACAATGGTCTCAAGGAAGTGAAGACTGAAGAACTTCTCGCCGTGCGTCGCACCGTGCCCACGCTTGCCCAGCGCAGGGGCGATTTTTCAGACCTGCTCAGGATAGACCCGGTGCGCTATCAGATTTATGACCCACGCACTGCGAGGCAAGTCACAGGAGGAGTTTGCGGAGCCGGGCGGACTTGCGTAGTGCGCCAGCCGTTTCCCAACAACCAGGTCCCGATACTCAATCCGCTTTACCAGAAATATCTGGACCTCATTCCTCTTCCAAACGATGTGCCAGGAGTGGTCGGTGCGGATGGAGTGAACAACTATCTGGCAACAGCAACCCCCTTCGACTGGGACTACGAGGCTTATGGCAATCGCATAGACTGGACGATCTCGTCCCGGCACAAGCTGTTCGGGCGATGGAGCTATAACGACTTCATCGAAGATCGCGGCGACTGGACTTATGAGACTGCTCGCGGATTGCACCAGAACGGACTGAACCGCAACAACATGGCGGTTACGGTAGACTACGTCTTTGCGGTAAACCCGACCACCATCCTCAACTTCGCAGTGGCCTACAATCGCTTCCGTGACGGCGACACGCAAAATGCGGTGCAACGCAGTTTCGGTCCTGGCTCCGTCGGTCTGCCGGATTATCTGACCGAGCGGGCGGGAGATTTCAATCATCTGCCCATCCTCGATTTCAGTGATGGGTCTTACTCCGATTTCAGCCGCGCCTTTCCGGGACAGACCCGATTCAGCATCGGCACGGTGCGCGGAGAACTGTCCAAGATATTCAGTCCTCACAGCCTGCGGGCGGGCTTCGATCTGCGAAATCATTATCGCCAGTTCGGGTCCCCTGGCAACACGTCGGGTTTTTTCCAGTTCCGCAACAACTATGTGAGGCAGGCCGACAACACGACAACAGCCGGATTGCTCGGACTCGAATGGGCGTCCTTCATGCTGGGAGTGCCGACATTCATCAGCGTCGCCGCCAACGACAGCATCTATCTGTCCAATCCGTTTTACTCTGCTTATGTGCAGGATGACTGGCGGGTGTCGCCCAAGCTGACCATCAATCTCGGATTGAGGTTCGAGCGCGAGGGCGGCTTCAGGGAGCGATTCAACCGCGCGCTTGTGAATTTCGATCCCGCCGCCGAGTTGCCTATCTCTGAGGCTGTGGAGGCAGCTTATGCCGCAAATGCGCTCCCGGAGCTTCCGGCAAGTCAGTTTCAGGTGAGGGGCGGATCAGTTTATCTGGGGCAGGACGGAGGCCCGACCACTTCGCACGACTCCCAGAATCTGTGGATGCCCAAGCTCGGCTTCGCTTATCAGTGGAACGACAAGACTGTTATCCGCGCCGGATACGGGTTGTTCTATGACACCAACAATGTGCTCGATAACAACCTCAATCAATTGGGCTACAGCCGCGACACAAGCACGACTCTTACCAATGACAATGGCCTGACCTTCAACAATGCCGATCTCGGCAGGGGCGTGACCATATTCAGCGATCCGTTCCCTGTGCGAAGTGACGGCACGCGATTCAACACGCCTGTGGGCAACGTGCTGGGACTGATGGCCGGAGCAGGCCGCAATCTGGCTTACATACCCCGCGAATGGCGTCATGCGCGACAGCAGAGATGGCGTGTGGGAATTCAGCGGGAAATCACGAAGGACATGGTGTTCGAGATAGCCTATCTGGGTTCTTACTCCGACAACATCTCGATCAGCAAACGGCTCGACGCGCTGCCGGAGCAGTACTGGGCTACGGGTCTTTTCCGCAACAACGCTCTGGCCACCGACTTGAATTCCAACCGGCCAAATCCGTTCCGAACGACGAACTTCGCCTTTCTACAGACGCAGAATCCAGTGCTGTGGCAGGATCTGTCGAGCAACGGATTTTTCACTGGCACGACCAGACAGAAACACCAGTTGCTACGGCCCTTCACGCATCTCAACGGATCGACCGATTCGCGCGTGCCTGTTGGAGAATCCAGATATCACCACCTGGAACTCAGTCTCAACAAGCGGTTCTCTCACGGAATGTTATATCAGGCGTCCTACGTGTGGACTTTCAATAAAGAGCGCGTGATTTTCGCCAATGAGTTTGACAGTAAACCCATCTGGCGTCCGGGCAACAACTCGCGTCCGCATCACTTCTTTTTCAACGCGCTGTGGGAACTGCCTGTAGGCAAAGGCAAGCGACTCCTTTCAGACACGAAAGTGTTGAGCTCGGTGCTTGGCGGATGGCAGGTCAGCGCGATATATCACATTCAGAGCGGCCCGGCTTACGACCTGGGCAACTGGTTCTTCTACGGAGACGACCTGAGAGACCTGCGGCTGTCGCGCGAGGAAAGGACCAATGACGCCTGGTTCAACTGGCAATTGCTGCCGGGCGCGGCGCGCGACTACACAGCAGCCGACCGCTCGGTTTATGAAGCTCGCATCCGCCGCATCGTCACCCCGGCTGTGCTGACGCAGATGGGCAGCATCTGCGGCCCGCAGAACAATCAGCCATGCACCTACTCGAACGTGATTCCGCTCAACTTCCAGCCCAACTCGTTCCACAGGCGCATATTCCCGAACCGACTCAACTGGCTGCGCCAGGATTTCATGAATCAGCTTGATCTGAACCTGGCCCGCAACCTTACCCTGACCGAATGGATGCGCATGCAGTTCAGGGTTGATTTCATTAACGCGCTCAACAATGTCCACTGGCAGGGGCCAAATACGGACATCAACAGCGCCAACTTTGCCAAAGTCACTGCGCAGGACAATACTCCACGATGGATTCAGTTCCAGGTGAGGTTTATTTTTTAGCGCAAGGTTTCAATCAAAAAAGGGCCGCTCGGTCTCGACCCCCTGCGGCCCTGCAAAAGTAAAGATGTGCTCATGAATCAACACGCCAGTGGATGGACAGGACGGGCAGGGTAATAAAGGTGATGAGAGAAATTTCTCATCACTTTTATCCTGTCTATCCATGTTGATTCATTTCGAAATGCTTAACATCGCTGATCAAGGCAGGGCAGTGGAACTGCCGCCGTGCCCGTTCGGCGGCGATTTTATCGCAGTCGGCTGATTTTGATTCTTGTGGTAACATCGGCCCGAACAGCAATACAGCAGGTCGTGTGAAAAATGATGTCAAAAAGACCCTGGCTCAAGCAGGGGGTGTTTGCCCTCATCCTACTGGCTCTCATCGCGGAATGTCTTATTCCCGCTCACCGTGCGCAGCAGCACTCAACCCCGCGCCTTCGAACGACTGCCGAAGACGGCTATCGCCTGTGGCTGCGCTACGACCCGCTTCCAAATCTCATGATCGATGCCTATCGATCCCGTGTCACTGCCATCGTGGTACACGGCAGGTCTGCAAC
>CAZPQE010000086.1:0-13079 GCA_964588615.1 uncultured Clostridia bacterium
GAAAGGCCTTGAAAGAGGAACGAATGTCCACCCGCAATAATTTTGCCATCCGGCTGGATAGCCATTGCATTGGCAAAGTCCTCGCCTCCGAAAAAATCGGTACTCACTTTGCCCCCGATTCCGAAAGTCGGATCGAGGCTTCCGGCGGCAGCCTGCGCTGGCAGCGACCAGCACAAAAGCATTGCGATGAGCGTCAGCGCAATCACATTGCGCGGGCGACTAACCGCTACGACTAGCATATTCGTGGCATGCGACCTGGGGTTTTTCATGTAAAGGTTTCTCCTTGATTCGATGGTGAGAGTCGTTTGCGCACGGGAATTCTTCAAACTGATGCGTCAGCCTGATGCAAGACCATCGCCTTTGCTCGCTTCTTCGACAGAATGGCTAATGGTCGTTCTTTTGCGACAGCACGCTGTGCCGACAAGCGCGTCTCTTATGATCGACATCCACTACATCGTTGACGAAATTTGTCTTCGACTTTCAATTGACTATCTGAGCGGATGGTTTGCGACTCTCGACTCCAGACTCCAGACTACTGCTGATCGTACTGCTGCAATTTGCGATAAAGAGTCTTTCGGCCTATGCCTAGTATCTGGGCGGCGCGCGATTTGTCGCCTTTCGTAAAAGCAAGCGTCTCCCGGATCATTCGACGCTCGACTTCATCCATCGTCGCGCCGATTTCTATCTTCACCGCTTCGCGCGAGTCGTCTTCTTCGCCTGCCGCTGCTCGCACCGAATCGGGCAGATCATCGACTGTAATCATCTGCCCCTGAGCGATTATGACCGCGCGCTCTATTGCGTTTTCAAGCTCTCGCACGTTGCCCGGCCAGTCGTAGCGCCTGAGACGTGAGAGCGCCTCCTGAGTTATGCCCGTGATGTTTTTGTTCGACCGCTTCCTGAAGGTCTCAAGGAATTGCAGCGCCAGAAGCGGCACGTCTTCGCGTCGCTCTCTGAGCGACGGCAGCTTTATCGGATAAACATTGAGCCGATAAAAAAGGTCTAATCTGAATTTTCCCTCGCGCACCGCTTCTTCCAGATCGACGTTGGTGGCCGCAATCACCCGCACGTCCGACCGCAGGACTTCGTTTCCTCCGATGCGGGTGAACTCGCCGTTTTGCAGCACGCGCAGAAGCCGCACCTGCGCGGCGAGACTCATCTCGGCCACTTCGTCCAGAAAAAGCGTCCCGCCATTGGCTTCTTCGAATTTTCCTATGCGACGCGCGCGCGCGTCGGTGAACGCCCCTTTTTCATGGCCGAACAACTCGCTTTCAAGGAGCGATTCAGGAATCGCACCGCAGTTGATCTTCACGTAAGGTTTATCCGACCGCGACGAGCGCGACTGAATTATATCGGCCATCAACTCCTTGCCCGTCCCCGATTCGCCCTGAAGCAGAACGGTGGTGTAAGAGTCGGCCACATAAAGAGCCATTTCCAGACAGCGGCGCACATTGTCGCTCTTGCCCACGAAGCCGACGCTGCCGTGTTCGGGGTGGAGGTTTTCAAGCTCGCGGCGAAGGCGGAGGACTTCAGCCGACAGCCGCGCTTTCGAAAGCGCGATGGCAAGCTGATCGGAAACTCCGAGGGCCAGCGCCGTCGCGTCGTTGGCGAAACTGGTTTTAGGCTCGGCCCACAGAAGTATGAGCGCGCCGAATATTTTGTCTTCTACCACGAGCGGAGCCACTATCGCCGCGCCTGCCGTGATGAATTGCGTGAAAAATATCTTCGTGTATTCGTTCTGATCGGGGCTCAGGAGTTTGAGCATCTGCCCGTGCTCGACAGTTTTCGGGAGCATCTGCTGAAGGGGAAGTTTCAATGAGCTTTGCTTGAGAGCGACCGCTTCATCCGTCGAGCGAAAATTGGTGAAGTGAATATCGGAGTTGTTGGCGTCCATTATCGCCAGACACGCGCCCTGAGCGTGAAGCAGGTCTAAAGCGCGGTCGATTATTCGATAGGTGACTTCGGAAAAATCCGATCCGGTGTTGATGTCGTTGGCGATTTCGAGCAGAGCCTTGTTTATGCGGGCTTCTTTTTCCTTCTCGCTGTAAATCTGAGTGTAGCGGTAGCCGATGGCTATCTGCCCGGCGAGATTGCGGATGAAATTTATTTCGTCCTCTTCCCAGTGATAAGACGAGCGGCAGTGATGGAGACCGATCATACCGAGCAGTTCGCGGTTCGAGGTGATGGGAACGATCAAAACGGATTTGCTGCCGAGGCTTTCGGAAATGGCGCGCACGACCTGCGGCAGATGAAGCGAGGAAGTGTCTTCGACTGCCTGCGGGCTGTAGATATCTACGGTTTCCTGCAACCGCTTCATATCGATTGTCAGTTGCAGTCCGGTAGACGAGGGCAGATCGATTCCGTCGGCGCGGTATTCGTGAGTTACGCGCAGCGCGCCCTCGGCAGAGAGCGACATCACGTCGCAGCGGTCGACTTCCATCATGCGCCCGACCTGAGTGACGACGGCCTGAAGGAAGCGGTCGAGATCGATGACGGAGAAAGTTTCAGAGCTCACGCGGGTGAGCAGCGCCTCGCCCGCCTCGTACATACGGAGCTTTCGCTCAAGTGAAAGTGTCTCGACAGTGGAAGTCATCGCATTGATAGATCAGGACGGAAGATTATGACCAGTCGCGGGAGTCTGCGCAAGCAGCGCGCTGTCACATGAGGAGCAGTTGCATGATTTTTGCCGAATTCGGGTGCAGTCTCCCCAACTGCCGTTTGAGGATCGTTCAATTCCAACACAGAAGGCTGTACCTGGAATCCTCCATTGATTTCCATTACACAGGCTCGGCGACCAGACATTTCGCAGACCCCGACTTCGACGGCTCCCCCCGCCCTTGCACCCGAATCGGCTCTCGAAGGCGAGCCGCGAAAATACTGCGTCGAGGGCGGGCGCGTTAATCGCGCATCTGGTTTACGAACTCGACACAGACGGCAGGAAACTTCGCGTCATAGCTTGGGTCGATTACACGGCGGAAAAAGTCAGAATGCTTTATCCTTAGGCAGCCGCGCTGCCTAACCCCGGCCTGGGCTATGTATGAGCGCCACGAGGCGGCTCTCATCTCGCAGACTGAGGGAACCCGGAGCGCGCCTGAAGATGTCCTCCGGTTCGACATCGATGCCGCCGGGCAGGACGCGCCTGAAGATGTTAATGAAGCCGTCTTTGCAGCGCGTTATGCGGCGGACCATTCGTTTTCGATGAACTGTAGGCAGAGCCTCTCGAAGCTGTCTTTGCCCACGTAGCGGTTGACCACGGTGGCGAAGCTTTCGAATGAGTCGGGTTTGCTCGTCACCCGGACGAGTTCGAACTGGGCGGGCGGATCCTTGACGCACACTCGCATACCGGTCTGGCTGAGGTTTTCGGCAAACGCCGATTCGCGTTTTATGTAATCGAGCGATTGATCGAAGTACTCTATGCCGACTACCTTCGAATGCTTTTTGCGCGGAACCTCTCTGCGATCATCCTTCTCGTCGGCGTGAGCCATGTTCCAGGGATTGTCCGATATATCGCCGACAGGCTGCTCGCCCAGAAACTCCAGGCCCGCAAGCCAGATGCCTTTCTCGGCCAGTTGCGCCCATCGCACTATCGCATAAATACAGTAGGAGGTGTCGAAATAATCGTAGTTGCGCAGCTTCACCGGCAGAGGCATCGTCAGATAGAGTATGCTGCCCTCGTGAACTGAGCGGCGCAGCTTCAACAGGATTCCGCCCCGGCTCACATCGACCGATTGCGTCAACTCCTGCCACTCGTCGGCTTCGGCGCTGAACCCGTTGACCCGGACGGGAATCGAGAGGCGGAATCGCTCATGTCGACGACGATTCTCTGCCGGAGCGACCGGAGAGGCGTCCTTCTGCCGATCCATCTCGGCTGCGATCATTTCCGATAAAGCCGGGCTGCTTAGAGGCTGCTTCCCTTCTTCCGCTTTCTGAGCCGCCCGGCCAAAAAGCTCGTTGTCGTACTCCACCCGCTTCGAGAAGTTCACCAGCACGCTAAACGCTCTGGACACTTTCTCGAACGCCTCATCGATCTTGGGAAGAAGCTCGTCGGAGCGCGGAACCTCAAGTCCATAGTAGGAAGGATTGAGCAGGGCCGAAGCCCTCAAATATGAGAGCTTGATTTCGTTGGTCGTGGCGAGACTGTCTACTTCGAGCACCTGATAGAGAGTCGTGGCGTTTTCCACGCGGTTGAGCAGTCGCTCCAGTTCAAGGAAATAGGCGCTTATCTCCTCGATTGAATACTCCGGTTCGAGGGGCTGACCCTGTTCCATTTTGAACAACTCGGCATTCATCATTTCAGAAACACCCTGACCTTATGCAGATGCTATCGATGTGAGAGCCATCGAGGGCAATAAATCAATGGCAAAGGGCGTTCCACGAAATAAACAAAACCAAACCTCTCATAATTGTCTGATTTGCGGGATCGGAAATCCGCGCCACAAACTCCTTCGGTCAAATTGACGGCTGCGACATTTCAATTTGACCGCCATGTGATGACCGACCTGGGGCCGCCCTTTACGGATTAGCCCGACGTAGCCTCCACCGGTCGGTAGTTAAGTTACATTAGCGATTGTCGCTTCTCACCCATCAGCCGCGAGCGCGTTCGAACTCTTTCATGAACGAGACCAGAGCCTCGACGCCCTCGCGCGGGAATGCGTTGTAGATCGAAGCTCGTATGCCGCCCACCGACCGGTGGCCCTTGAGTCCGTCAAGCCCGGCGCGGGTCGCTTCAGCGACGAACTGTTTTTCCATCTCCTCGTCAGGCAGGCGGAAAGTCACGTTCATCAGCGAGCGGGAATCTTTTTCAGCATGCGGGCGATAGAAATCCGTCGCGTCTATCGCGTCATAAAGCAGAGCAGCTTTTTCCTCGTTGCGGCGCGCGATAGCGTCAAGCCCGCCCTGCTCCAGAATCCAGCCTACGACCAGCCGCATGACATAAATGGCAAAACTCGGCGGCGTGTTGTAGAGCGACCGCTCCTTTGCATGAGTGTTGTAGTTGAGCATCGTGTGAAGGCTGGCGGGACTGCGCGCAAGCAGGTCATCCCGCATTATGACCAGAGTCACGCCTGCCGGAGCGAGGTTCTTCTGAGCGCCCGCGTAGATGAGCGCGTATTTGCTGACATCGATGGGTCGGCTGAAGATATCGGATGAAGCATCTGCTATGAGAGGCACACTGCCTGTGTCGGGGTCGGTTTTCCACTCGGTTCCGAATAGCGTGTTGTTGGTAGTCAGGTGAACATAGCTGGCCTGCGCATCCAGCTTCAATTCATCCTGTCGCGGGATGCGACGGAAGTTTTCCGATTCGGTCGAGGCCGCGACATTGACCTGGCCTATGCGCTGGGCTTCTTTCATCGCTTTCTTCGACCACCCGCCGGTTATTATGTAATCTGCCTTGCCGCCTTCGGGCAGCAGGTTCATCGGAACCATCGAAAACTGAAGAGACGCTCCGCCCTGCAAAAACAGCACGTGGTAATTGTCGGGGACACCGGCCAGAGTGCGTATGTCGGCCTCGCAGCCCTTGATGATTTCGTCGAACACCTTCGAGCGATGGCTTATTTCGAGTACAGACATTCCGACGCCCGGAAGCGAGAGCAGGTCTCTTTGCGCTTCTTCGAGCACTGAGAGCGGAAGCACCGCCGGTCCTGCTGAAAAGTTATAAATTCTCTCTGTCATAATTCGTCTTCTTCCTCCTCCTCATCATCATAAAGTTCCGATTCGTCTTCCGAGTCAAAAGGGTTGAGAGGAATCAGGTAATGGAACCCATCGGGCCCTAGCTTCCGCATCAGATGTTTCATTATCTTATCAGCATCATCATAAGGCCCGGCAAAATAGAACGGCTTTCCGTCGCCGCCATACTCGAAGGTCTCTTGACAACTTCCAGGATCGATGTCTCCGAAGATTTCCCGCGAATAGTAGTAATCCGGGTCTGGTTTGAAGCCGAGTTTATCTGCATACTCAACCGCTCCGGTAATCATTTTGACAGCGCAGGCAGGATCGAAAAGAATCTGATTGGTCTGGCCGCCTCTCACAATCTGTTGCTCGTACCTGACCAGAGTTATGTCAGGGTTGGCAAAGGCGGACTTTACGCCGAGGCATCCCAGATCGACGACGAAGACTCCGATGGCGACATGTCCATCCGGTCGGTTACGGGCAAAAGTTAAATTTGCCAGTCTGCTTTCCGACCAGTCGTCGTTGATGCGACACTCGCGCAATGGAAAATGAGACACCCGGCGCATCACGCTTATCCGCTCGTCGCGGCCCGCGTACACCGTTCTGCGCTTAGGTTTCTTGCAATGCCTGCTCTTAGGCATTTCGTTGAGCCTTTCTAACCGGACAGCGAGTCGCAATGATCGCCCGGGTTCTTACAGCTTCACCAGACTGAGTTCGATTATATCAGTCGAGCGCGACCCGATGGCTTCGAGGGTTTCCTGCGACGGAGCCTGATCGAGATGAATGCGGGCGACTGCGGCAAGCGCGCCCTCGAAGACTATGTTTTCAGTTTCCTGCACGTTGATGCCTGCGGCCTTGATCTGATCGAATATGTCGGCAAGCACTCCAACGCGGTCGTAGTGGCGGACGACGAGCAGGTGAGTGGCGGGCGATTTTCTGGCCAAGTTGACCACGTTGGGCGCGCGCCCCGTCTCTTTGTACTCGCGGATGATTCGCACCGTCTCGTCTGAAATCGCCGCCTGCGCCTGATCCGTCGATGCGCCTATATGATGAGTTCCGATCACGCCTTCGAGCGCGAATATTTTATCTTCGACCGCGCCCGTCCCTGCGGAAGGCTCGCCCGCAAAAACGTCCAGCCCGGCGCGAATCCCTCGCTCGACTACGGCGCGCTCCAGCGCAGATTGATCTATGACCTCGGCCCGCGCGGTGTTGATAAGGAAAGCTCCCTCGCGCATCGCCTCGAAGAATTTCCAATCGATGAGATTGCGGGTTTCGTCCTTGAGCGCGACGTGAAGGCTGACGATGTCCGAAGACCGGGCGACATCCAGCGGCGAGTCTTTCCGCTCGATGCCCAGTTCTTCGGCGCGCTCTTGGGTGAGCGAGCGGCTCCAGGCGACGACCGGCATCTGGAAGGCGCGCGCGCGCGGAATCATCTCGCTCCCTATCTGCCCCAGGCCGATGAGTCCGAGAGTGCGACCCAGCAGACCGCGCGCTTTGCCGTATTCCTTCTTGTTCCATCGACCCTGACGGAGGTCAGCGGCGTTTTGAGGTATGCGGCGGTCGAGGGCCAGTATCAAACCGAAGGCGAGTTCGGCGACGGCGACCGAGTTTTTGCCGGGACAGTTGGCCACGTAGATGCCGCGAGCCGAGGCGGTACTGACATCGATTGTGTTGTAGCCCGCGCCCGCGCGCACCACCAGGCTCAAACGTCCGGCTTCGAGCATCCCACCGGTCACTTTCGTGGAGCGCACGACGAGTATGTCCGCGCCGGTCGAACCAATGGCTTGAGTGAGCGCGTCGTCCTTGAGTTCCGGGTCGCAGACGACCTCGAAGCCTGATTGCCTGAGTTCATTCTGCCCGCTTTCAGGGAATTTATCGGCGATGAGCACTTTCATAACTTTGCTCCTGTAAAAGGAAGGCGGCATCGATCTTATATCGTTTGATGGCAGCCGACAAGCGGCGCTTCAATATCGATGCGGCGCGGCGCGCACCACTCTCACCGTGTCACGCGCGATGAGCAGTTCTTCATCAGTAGGGATGACATAAGCCGAGAGTCGCGCGCCGTCTTTGCTGATCGCGCCCTCGCGCCCTGCTGTGTGAGACGAGTTGCGCTCGGCGTCGAGTTCGAGTCCCATCCACTCAAGCCCACTGCATATCGAAGCGCGAATCTCGGCGGAGTTTTCGCCTATGCCGCCTGTGAAGACAACGGCGTCGGCTCCGCCCATCGCCGCCAGATAGCTGCCTATGTACTTTCTGGCGCGATAGCAGAATATATCGATAGCGAGCCGCGCCCGCCGGTCGTTGTGCTCGCGCGCTTCATCAAGCAACTCGCGCATATCGTTCGTCAGCCCCGATATGCCGATGAGTCCCGACTGTTTGTTCAACAGCGTGTCGATGTCACGAATCGAAAGCCCTTCTTTTGCGGCGATGAACTCGATGATCGCAGGGTCGATGTCGCCTGAGCGCGTGCCCATGACCAGCCCTTCGAGAGGAGTCATCCCCATCGAGGTATCGATGGATTGGCCCGCTCGAATCGCAGCCGCCGAGCAGCCGTTGCCCAGATGAAGAGTGATGATGTTGGTCTCTCCGCGCTCAAGCCCGCGAATCTGTCGATAGCGATATGCGACGTAGCGATGCGAAGTGCCATGAAATCCGTAGCGGCGAATGCGATGGCGGCGATAAAGCTGATAGGGAAGGGCGTAGAGGTATGCGTGATCGGGAAGAGTCTGATGAAACGCGGTGTCGAACACGGCGACCTGTGGAAGGCCCGCGCCTAAAAGATCGCGCGCGGCCTGTATGCCGCGAATGTTGGCCGGATTGTGAAGCGGGGCAAGTTCTATGCAGTCTTCTATCTCTTTGAGGACTTCATCGGTAATCAAAACAGAGTGAGTGAATCGCTCGCCCCCATGGACGACGCGATGCCCGACTGCATGAACATCGGCGATGGATGAGACATCGGCGATGTTCGAATCCTCAGAGCAGGCCCAGCGGATGACCAGATCGACTGCGGTGCGGGTGTCGCGGAGCAGGGCAGTCGATCTTTGCTTCTCGCGGCCTGCGGACTCAAGCGTGATGATGGCCTCGCCGCCTATGCGCTCAATGGTTCCGCGAGCGAGTCTGCGGTCGGCGTTCTGCTCGATCAGGTCGAGGTCGGTGGCGATCAGTTGAAACTTGATCGAAGAGCTTCCGCAGTTGAGAACGAGGACGTTCATGGTTTATTTGCGCAAGAGAGAAGCCGGGCCTTGCGGATTGAGCATGTCTTTCATCTCAGGGTATGGGATGAAGTTTTCTTCCAGCGCCGCGATAACGTGAGGGAGGCTGAAATAAACGTACAGCCCCCGGCGAGTCATCGCCCATGTTTCCCAGTGCATCTCGTCTATGCTCACGTTGAGGTCGTCGGGCGCAGTTTCTTCTTTTCGCCCTTCCGCCTCCGCAAATTCTTTCATCCGCCCGACGGCGCTTCTGACAGCGAGTTTGAAGACTGTTTGTTTGTAATCGAGTCCGGGTTTGAACAAATCAGCCAGCGGTATTTCGCGGCCTTCGCGCAGATTGTAATTGACCGTGTAGTGATAGGCATTCGGATACGGGCCGCCCCAGTAAGTATCGGCGTTGAAGCGAATGCTGATTATGTCGTTAGTCGCAAGCAGCACATCGTAGTCGGCGTCCAGATTGGATCTGCCAGAAACAGGCTCTCCGTCTTTGAATTTCTTGATGGTTTTCGACACCAGCGCGACGACCCGGCGATTGAAGTTTGCCAGAGCCGGGCTGTCGCCGACGATCTGCGGATAATAAAAAGTCACATTGAGTCGCGGCATCTTTTCGACCTTCGTGACGATCTGCCATCCGCTGGTCATCTCGACGTTCTGCTCGGTAAGATAAACATCCGTCTCTTTGGTTCCATCGGGGCGCGACCACTTGCCAGTGATTCCCGCAAGCGGATTTTCATCCGACGCTTCGACGAGTTTGCAGATGAATTTTCCGGTCTGTTTGCCTGCCGGGTCGAATTCCTGAAGAGAGAGGTTGCCTTTCGCATCGACTCTGCCTTTGAGCGAAATATCCTTGCCTATCGCGCTGTAAAAGTAAGCCCCTGACAGATTCTCTCCGCCGAAGGTCAGTTTCATTTCGACGCGCTTGAAGGCGACGCTGCCGCGAAACACTCTGAGCTTTTTGTTTTGCGCTGTCGTCTGCTCAGGAGCGACAGACAGGAAAAGAAATACTGCTGTGAGTGCCAGAAAAACTGATTTCATGAAAACAACTCCACTGGTGGGCCAATAAGAAACATCGACCGATATCGTTCGAAAGACAGAGGCTTCCTCCGGTTACGTTTTACGTTTTAGCATCAAATCAAATGGCTCAACAATCCGTCCCTCAGCTTAGGCTCGAACCATGTCGATTTGGGCGGCATGATTTCATTTGCATCCGAGACGCGAATGAGTTCATCGACCGTCACCGCATGCATCGAGAACGCTGCTGCCACGCGACCTTCATCTACGGCTTTTTCCAGCGCGGCTGTTCCGCGTATGCCGCCTATGAAATCTATGCGCTTGTCCGTGCGCACGTCTTTTATCCCGAGTATCGGATCGAGCGCCCGATCCTGAAGCAGGCTCACATCGAGCGATGCGACAGGATCGCTCTCATCGATGCTGTCTGCTGTGAGTCTCAGCCATCGGCCCGCCAGATACAGGCAGATTTCGCCTTTTCGCTCAGGCATCGGCGACCGGGCCCGGGTCACTGAAAATTTCTGCTCAAGAGCCGCTATAAGCTCGTCAGGCGAAAGTCCGTTCAAATCTTTCACCACCCGGTTGTAGGGCATTATGTGAAGCTGATCGGCGGGGAAGAGTACGGTGAGAAAAAAGTTGTATTCCTCATCGCCCGTGTGATCGGGGTTTTCGGCTTTGAGGCGCGCGCGCGCCCGGCTTGCGCTTGCCGCCCGGTGATGCCCGTCGGCTATGTAAAGCAGAGGCACGCGGCGAAATTCTTCGATGAGCTTTTCGCTTGCTTCAGAGCCGACTCGCCAGATGGTATGCCCGATGTCATCTGACGCGATGAAATCGTAAAGCGGCTCAGCTTTCATCTCATCGTTTACTATCCGGTCGATTTCGCTTCTTCCGCGATAAGTCAGAAACACCGGCCCGGTCTGCGCCCGCAGCGTGAGGATGTGACGGGTGCGGTCGTCCTCCTTGTCTTTTCGCGTGCGCTCATGTTTGCGAACGATGTCCGAATCATATTCATCGACTGAAGAGCAGACGGCGATGCCCGTCTGTGAGCGGTCGCCCATTCGCAGACTGTAGATGTAGATGCCCGGCTCGTCTTCTATGAGGAGCGGCGCGTCTCGTTTCAACTTGTCGAAGTTGTCGGCGGCTCTCTGATAGACCGCATCGGAATAGGGGTCGGTGTCGTCGCTCATTTCAAGCTCAGGGCGCGAGACGCGAAGGAAGCTTAACGGATTGCCTTCGGCGATCTGTCGGGCTTCATTTGTGCTGACGACATCGTAGGGGACTGCGGAAACCTGAGCGGCTTTTTCTTTGACGGGGCGAAGAGCGCGAAAAGCGCGGATGGTTGCCATGCTTTTTTCTCCAGGTTGTGAAAGAGTAAGTTCTCTCGACTTTGATTTGCACAATCTTCAATCGTTCGCGCCGAGTTTTGAGAGAGCCTGACGGACTGCGGCGCGCACCTGTATGGCTTCTTCGTCTTCGAGTCTGCGAGTGAGCGTCTCGATTGCGCGCCTGTCTCCCAAGTTACCAAGAGCCGCGACGACTGCCGAGCGCACCGCAGGCTGAGAGTCATCGAGGGCCGAGACGAGAGCCGAAAACATGCGCTCATCCCTGCGACCCGTCATGCACATCTGCGAAATATCTTCCGCCGCGCGCTGGCGCGAAAAAGGCGAGATGTCAGAAAGAGAATCGATGACGCTCAGAAGCCGGGTGTCGCGCTCGACAGGCCGCTCGTTTTCTGCGCGACCTTCGACCGCATACCCGCGCCGCTTGAGATACATTCTTTCATTGCGTGAGAGCGCGCGCTGGCCGCTCATCCACCACACGATGATTACGGCAATAACGACTGCGACGATGAAGACAGGCATTTCTTTCCGGTCATTCGTCCTTCGTCACTGGTCATTCGTCGCGCGCAATCTGCAAATGACCAGTGACGAAGGACGAATGACAGCTTATCCATTCTTGTCCTTCTTCTTTTTCTTTTCAGGCTCGGGCATCGGGCGAAGGCGAGGGGGAAGAGTGACTATTCCTTCGCGGTTGGATTCCCTCGCTCGCGTGGATCGCTCATCTTTTTTCTTATGCGAATCATCGTCATCGTCATCGTCGTCCTTCGCAGCGTCTTTGGCTTTGTCCGAGGTCTCATCGTCGGCCAGGGTTTCAGCTTCTTCGGCGGCTATCTTCTGCATCTCGCGCTCGGTCTCAGCCCTGCGAGCGATTATCTCTCTGTCGGCAGGCGGCGACTTGGGGAACTGATCGCTCGGCTTGTCTCTCAGGAATTTTTCCATGAACTGAATCCACATGGGGAGAGCGGCGACCGACCCGGCTTCGCCCTGCCCCAGCGTGCGCTTGAGTCCCGGATAGCCTATCCATACGCCTGCCGTGTAAGACGGCGTATAGCCTATGAACCAGGCGTCTGTGAAATCGTTGACCGTGCCGGTCTTGCCGCAGATCATGCGTTTGGCAAGCTCCTTGTTGCTTTGAATCGAACCGGCTGTCCCTCCCGTCACCGCCCCACGCATCATGTCCTGCATCTGCGCCGCGACATAAGGAGAGATGACTTTGTGGCTCACCACCTCCCACTTCCATACCTCGTTGCCATCGGGGTCAGTCACGTTCCTGATGAGGTGAGGCTCGACTCTGATGCCCTGATTGGAGAACGACGAGTATGCGCTCACCATGTCGAGCAGCGGTTCTTCAGTAGCTCCGAGCGCCGACGGCAGCACCCGCTTCATGGGATTGGGCAGCCCGAACCGCTTGACGATCTCAGCGCCGCGATCCACGCCGACTATCGAGAGCAGCCTGACAGCGACGACATTGAGCGAATGTTGCAGGGCCGTGCGCATAGGCATCGCCCCTCCGCCTGCCGACCCGTCGTAGTTTGCCGGAGACCATCCCGTTACGGGATCGACGAACGGAGCCGCGCTCACGGTCGAATCGGGAGTAAGGCCCCGCTCGATGGCTGCGGCATAAATGAAAGGCTTGAAAGTCGAACCCGTCTGTCGCTCGGCCTGCGTCGCGTTGTTGAACTTTCGCATAGAGAAGTCATAACCCCCGACCATGGCTTTGACTTCCCCTGTTTTCGAGTCCAGGCAGATCAGCGCGCCATCGACGAGAGGCAACTGATCGAGCGTGACATCGAGTTTTCTCACTGCCGGGTCGGACTTGTTGACCTTGAACACTGCAAGGTCGCCGCGTCGGAGC
>CAZPQE010000086.1:13089-16577 GCA_964588615.1 uncultured Clostridia bacterium
CCAGCGCGTGTGCTCTTCGGTTATCACCGCTTTGTATTCGCCGAACTTCACATCCGCGCCGCCGGCGTTGACGTTCATCACCAGTCCGTAGACATACTCGCCCGGTATGTAGTCGTCCATCCAGTCGGGGTGTTGATAGAGGTTTACATCAGCAGCCAGTTTCGCTTCCAGCACATTGGTCAGCTTGCCTCTCCATTTTTTGCCGTGACGATCCTGATATGAATGCACGCCCCGGCGGACGGCGCGCAGAGCTTCGCGCTGGGCCACAGGGTCTATGGTGGTGTAGATGTTCATTCCGCCGGTCTGAGTCTGGCGGGTCCCGAAAGTGGATTCGGCTTCCTGTCGGACTTCTTCCACGAAATGGCCGAAGATGGAGTTATTATTGTTCTGCTGAAGATTGAGGTTGAGATTGATTTTTGCGTCCCTGGCCCGCTGATAATCCTCGTCCGGGATATATCCCACTTCGTGCATGCGATAGAGGACTATGTTGCGGCGGTCGATGGCCGCTTTTTCATTGCGGGTCGGGTTGTACTCGCTCGGCCTCTGCGGCAGCCCGGCAAGCATGGCGCATTCTTCGAGCGTGAGGTCTTTGAGCGATTTCGAGAAGTAGACCTGCGCTCCGGCTTCGAAGCCGTAGGCCCCGTTTCCCAGAAAAATCTGATTGCAGTACATCTCCATTATCTGCTCTTTGGTGTAGGTGCGCTCTATCTGAAGGGCGAGCAGAATCTCTTTCACTTTTCGGGTGTAGGTTTTTTCAGGAGACAAAAACAGCGCGCGGGCAAGCTGCTGTGTGAGGGTGGAAGCTCCCTCGGCCTTGCGCCCTGTGGTGAGGTTCTTGAAGGCCGCCATGGCCAGACGTATAGGATCGATTCCGATGTGCTGAAAGAAGCGGTCGTCCTCGACGGCCCAGATAGCCTGCTTCATGCGGTCAGGAATCTGATCGTAGGTTACGGGGATGCGACGTTCGAGCGAGAACTCGCCGATGACCGTCTTTCCATCGGCGGCGATGACTCGCGTCACCAGGTTCGGTCTGTAGTTGGCAAGTCCGGCGACTTCCTGCGCCTCCTGCGTCATGCTGGCCTGATAGGCTACAGTCGCTCCGAACATCATCCCGGCGATGACCGACAACGCGACCAGAGCGAGGAAAGTGTACTGACGGAAGAAAGCCTGAAGCCAGTTCGGAGAGCGCCTCATGCCGCGAATGTTATTGCGCGTTTCTTTGATAAATCCCATATAAAAACTCCGATGGGGGTTGATGGCGAGAGTTGTCGTCCCTCAATGAGCGAGGGTACAGCAGCCTCGCTTGAGTTGTAAAGAGATTCGGCGATCACCATCCGGGTTGCCGAGCGACGGGATCATTCGTATTTTTTCAACTCAAGCCTGGCAATAGCTTCCGTGTGTACTTCGTCGGGGCCGTCGGCTATGCGCAAAGTCCGGGTCATCGCCCACGAATAGGCCAGCGGAAAATCCTGACAAACGCCCGCGCCGCCGTGAGATTGAATGGCCCGGTCGATTACTCGCAAGGCCATGTTGGGAGCGATCACTTTTATCATCGCTATCTCTGCGCGAGCCGCTTTGTTGCCCACAGTGTCCATCATATAAGCCGCTTTGAGAGTGAGCAGACGAGCCTGCTCGATTTCCATTCTCGACTCGGCGATGTCTGATCGAATCGTTCCCATCTCGGCGATAGTTTTTCCGAATGCGACTCTCGATTTGACTCGCTTGCACATAGCTTCCAGCGCGCGTTCGGCAAGACCTATCAATCGCATGCAATGATGTATGCGACCCGGCCCCAGTCGCCCCTGCGCGATTTCGAATCCGCGACCTTCGCCAAGCAGCAGGTTCGAAGCAGGCACGCGGACATTTTCAAACAGCACTTCCGCATGTCCGTGCGGCGCATCGTCGTAGCCGAATACTGTCAGCATGCGTTTTACTTTCACGCCCGGCGTGTCCATCGGAACCAGTATCATCGATTGCTGCTGATGACGCGGAGCCGTCGGGTCGGTCTTTCCCATGAAGATGCAAACTTTGCATCGAGGATCGCCCGCGCCCGATGTCCACCACTTGTGACCGTTGATGATGTAATGATCGCCGTCGCGCACTATCGCGGACTCGATGTTGGTGGCGTCCGAAGAGGCCACGCCCGGCTCGGTCATCCCGAAGCAGGAACGAATGCGGCCTTCGAGCAGAGGCCCAAGCCATCGCTCTTTCTGCTCCTCGGAGCCATAGCGACTGATGACTTCCATATTGCCGGTGTCGGGCGCCGAGCAGTTGAAAACTTCGGGAGACCAGATCACCCGGCCCATGATTTCGCAAAGCGGCGCGTATTCGAGGTTGGTTAACCCCGCCCCATACTGGCTTTCGGGCAGGAAGAGATTCCACAGCCCGGCGGCTCTCGCCTTAGGCTTGAGTTCTTCGATTATGGGGATGACTTTCCATCGCTGGCCTGCGGCAGCCTGTTCGATGTAGGTCTGCTCGTTGGGATAGATATGCTCATCGAAGAACGCCAGCAGTTTTTGCTGAAGCTCTTTGACTCCAGGCGAAAAATCGAATTGCATGAGTTCTCCTCAAAAACGGTGGTCAGTGGCCAGTGGTCGGTCTTTTTCACCTCTGCCCCCTGCTCCCCCGCTCCTCTTCACCCTTCACCCGTCGGGGCGTTGTCGCTGACAGCACGGATGACTCTTCGAAGCTCAAACGGTGGCTTTATGCAGTTTCCGTTTGAGGTGATGTATCGAGCGGCGGACGAGTTTGAGTTGCTTGCTGTCGTGAGCGGCGACGGCGTCGTCTCGTTTCTTTTTGAGCTCTTTGATTTTCACCTTGATGGCGGCCTTGTTGATGCCGATGATGTGATGGTGCTCATGCATATCGAGGTTGAGTGCCTTGCAGATAGCCACCAGAAGGTGATCCTTGTTCATCTGGGTGTAGCCCTGCACGGCTTCGTGATCGATGCCTTTGGCGATGTCTCGAAGCTGGGCTACGGTCTTCTTTTTGAGTTCTTCATAGCTGTGAGCCATGTGTCCGAGTTTCCTCCTTCAGAGAATGTAGAGCAGGCTGCCAGCCTGCTGGTTTCCCAGGTTTTCGCGCTTTCAAGTCATCAACAGGCTGGCAGCCTGTTCTACGTCAATGCTCCTCGACTGAATTTCTGACGAGCAGGCGAAGTGTTTCACAATCCTTCTCCTGCTTGCAACCTGCGGGCGCGATGGTTTGACAGCCTGTCAGCCGCGCAATAGACTGACCGGGCGATAAGCGACTGTCAAACGAAGAGGTGGCAAGTGAATGTAGCACGGCTGGCGCTCGACAATATCGATAAGTTCGGCTCTTACACGACGACCTACTACGAAGACCGCTCCTACACCAACGTCGAAAACTATCAGCGCGCCTGCCGCACGGCATCCGCGCTGCAACAGCGCGGCGTGCGGGAAGGCGACCGCGTGCTGGTGATGATGCTCAATTCGCCCGACGTACTTTCGGCCTTCGTCGCAATCTGG
>CAZPQE010000087.1:0-16527 GCA_964588615.1 uncultured Clostridia bacterium
TCTCTCCGCTGATGGCTTCCGCGTTCAGGCGCATCACGCCAGTCAGTCGGCTGTTTTCAAGAATCTGGATGATATCGAACATGCTGATTTCCTCAAGCTGGCCGCTGAGGATTTTTCGAGTGGTGGAAACCTGACGTTCCTGATGCGCGGGATTGAAATGGCGCAGGTCGCGCAACTGGCCGGTGACCGAGACGCGCGGGTCGAGCCGTTTTGCTTCGAGCAGCCTCTCGTTGGCGCGTTCGAGGTCTCCGCCTGAGATGTGCAAACTGGCAAGGGCGAGGCACTGTTGAGCGGCCTGGTCTCTGCGGCCCGCGTCCATCAGGATTTCCCGCAGCTTCTCTCTCAGCCCGACGTGCCGGGGCGCGCTGTCTATCGCCCTTTCGAGAGTTTCGATGGCCCGGTTGAGCATGCGATATTTTACGAGCAACTCGGCATCGATTATCGCGCTCTCCGGATCGAAATCTCCTGGATTGTTCTTTGCCATCCCTGCCTCTTTTATGAGAGTGCTGCCTCTGCGTCGAAAATGAGTTTACCACATACTGCGGCCTGGGGTCAGAGTAGAGTATCAAGCTATCAAAAAAATTTCCCCATCTGCGAGTTGCAGCCTGGGAAATCATCACTGGCTGCTGAGTATCGATATGCGGTTTTTGTCCGCAGTCGCAATGAGTTCTTCTCTGTCGAGCAACAGCGTCTTGTCAGCCGTCACATGCAGAGCGGTCGCGCCGGATTCTACCATAGCTGCGATGGTCGAACGCCCTATGACCGGCACATCGAACCGCATGTCCTGATCGGGTTTGGCCACCTTGACGACGACGAAAGGGCGATGCCGCGTTATCTCGCCGGCCCGCTTTATGACCGCATCCGTGCCTTCCATCGCTTCTACAGCCACAACTGCCCGATCCTTGACGCAGATGGTCTGGCCCAGGTCGAGGCGGGCTATTTCAAGGGCGATCTCTTTTCCGTATTCGATATCGGATTTCTCATCCCGCGAAGGCGCGCGGCGAGTCAACGCGCCCGCGCGGACCAGCATCGGCTCAAGAAAGGTGGTCGAATCGATTACGGTGATGCCTTCACGGGCAAGCTCCTCGGCGACGGCCCCGATCAAACTGTCGGTGTTCTTCTGGGTCAGGCGCGCGAGCATTCGGACCATTCTCAGGTCAGGCAGCGCGTTGATGCGAAAAATCTGGTAGTGACTGACCTGCCCCGCCATGATAGCGTGAGTTACGCCCTCGCGCCTGAAAAAGCCGATCAGTCGGCCAAGCTGCCCGACTCCCATCCACTCGACCTTCTCGGCCAGACGCTCTATCTGAGGGTCAGTCTCCTCTTTGATGGCGGCGACTACGACTGACGCGCCCTGCTGGCGCGCTCCTTCGAGCACAAGCTGTGGAAAGCGTCCGTTCCCTGCTATCAACCCGTACTTCATATCTGAAACACAAAACGTAACATCTAAAACAATGAGTCTGGCGGAGCGGCTTCCCGGCTGCGTTTTATTTCGTCACTCCTCTTTCCGAACTCTCTATGAACTCGACAAGTTGATCGATCTCCGGCCATCCGCCGAGTTCCTGCTTTATGGCTGCGAGCGCCTGCGTGGTGTTGAGTCTGGAGGCCAGCAACAGGCGGAAGGCGCGGGCGATGCGTCGAATCTCGTCAGTCGAAAATCCCTTGCGCCTAAGCCCCAGCGTGTTTTCTCCGTAGCAGCGAGCTCGATTCCCTACCGTCCTGGCAAAGGGCATCGCGTCTTTGGTGACGACCGAATATCCGCCGATGAACGCATACTTTCCGACGCGGCAGAACTGATGCACGCCCGAGTAAGCGCCGATTATCGCGTGATCTTCTACTATCACATGTCCGGCCAGAGTCGCCCCGTTGGCAAATATCGTATGATCGCCCACACGACTGTCATGGGCTATGTGCGCCTGCGGCATGAACAAATTGTCCGACCCCACGAGGGTGAGGCCGCCTCCCACTTCGGTTCCGCGATGAAAGGTTGCGAACTCTCGAAAAGTGTTTCTGTCGCCGGCAATCAAACGGCTCGGCTCTCCACGGTACTTGAGATCGGGAGGCGACTGCCCGGCAGCCACATAGGGGAAGAAGTTATTCTCTCGACCGAACTCTGACGGCCCTTCGATCACGCAATGGCTGGCAATCTGACAGTCGTCGCCGAGCCTCACATCGTCTCCGATGATCGAGTAAGGGCCGACCTTCACATTGCGGCCGAGTTCCGCCTTCGGGCTTATGATCGCTGTCGGATGAATCGACACTTTATCCTCCGACAGTCATTTTTCAACCGGCGTGAAAGCGGCATGGTTTATCTGTGAACTCCGCTCGACGAGGCTGCGTTCGACGAGCGAAGAAGAGATTTCAGCTTCGGCCACAAGCTGGCCGTCGACTGAAGCCTCGCCTCTGAGCTTGATGTATCGCGGGCGAAGTCGCAGCACGGTCAGTTCCATGCGCAACTGGTCTCCTGGGACGACAGGCCGGCGGAACTTAGCCCCGTCGATGCCTGTGAAAAATACGAGCTTCGATTCGCGGTCGGGCAGCGAGGCCAGCATCAGCACGCCGGCAGTCTGAGCCATCGCTTCCACGATCAGGACTCCGGGCATGACCGGAGCGCCGGGGAAATGCCCCCCGAAGAATGGCTCGTTTATCGTTACGTTTTTTATGCCAACGACCCGCTTTTCCGGCTCGTAATCGATTATGCGGTCGACGAGCAGGAACGGATAGCGGTGCGGCAGGATAGCCTGAATCTGCGTGATGTCGAGTTGTCTTTCCATTTTTTCTCGTTCGATGGTTCGGACTTCACTCCGAACCTGGCTTCTCATCCTCAAGCCCGCGCTCGCGTATTATTTCTTCAATGCGTTTGAGTCGGTCCATAATCTCAGGCAGTTTCGCATAAAGCGCCTGGCTCTTCTTCCATTCTCCGACCTCGCGAGCCGGGATCAGTCCTCCCACCTGCGCGCCCGGTCTGATGTTTTTTGTCACGACGGCGCGGGCAAGCAGGACTGCGCCATCGCCCACTGTTACCTGGTGAACTGTCCCAACCTGCCCGGCGATGACGCATCGCCGTCCGATTCTGGTTCCGCCGGAGAATCCCGACTGCGCGACCACTATGGTGTCTTCGCCTATTTCGCAGTTGTGCCCGACCTGAATGAGATTATCGAGTTTCACGCCGCGGCGCAAAATGGTATCGGTCAATCCTCGATCAATGGCGCAGTTGGCCCCTATCTCGCAATCGTCTTCGACGATGACCCGGCCCGTCTGAAGCATCTTCACCTGGCGGCCTTCTTCGTCGGCCACGAATCCGAACCCGTCTGCTCCTATGACCGTGCCTGAGTGAACGATCGCTCGACGGCCTATGCGGCAATCGTCATAGAGGGTCACGTTGGGATAAAGGGTCGCGTCATCGCCCACCTGACAGCGGTTGCCGATGACCACACCCGGATGAAGCGTGACGCGGTTTCCGATCCCGGTATCGCGCCCTATCGTCACCCTCGGATGAATCGTCGCATCAAGGCCAATCCGGGAGCCTTCGCCTATGCGAAGGTCGTCGCTGACCCCTCCCGCGATGTAAGGCGAAGAGTGAAGCAGGTGGAGCGCGCGGGCGAAAGCCAGTTTGGGATTGGGGACTACGAGCAGGTTTTTCTCCGTCGCCTCTATGCGGGACCCAACGATGATGGCAGTGGCTTTAGAGTCCGGGAGGGCGGACAGCAATTCGGCGTGCGCGGCAAAAGTCACATCGCCTTCCTGGGCGAGATGAAAAGGCGCGGCGCGGTCGACGACGGCGTCGGGGTCTCCGACCAGTTCCGCTTTCGTGTGCCGGGCTAGTTCCTTGAGGCTTATCATTCGATCCGCTTGATATGATTCGTAAGTCGCCTGCGCGCGTCTAACGCGAAGCAGAAAGTTTTCCATAACCGAAGGAAGCGCGCAAGGCCGCAAAGCTTGACTGATGAAAATGGCCTATGTTAGCTTGCCAGTTCCCTTGAATTTCGTCGTTGAATATTGCGCTCAGGCGCGCTTCGCGTAATCATACTCAAATGGGATTTATCGAGTCCGAGGAACTTAAATGCTCAAGCGCACGCCCCTCTACGATTCGCATGTGTCGATAGGCGCTCGAATGGTCGAATTCGCCGGATGGGAGATGCCGGTTCAATACTCCGGGCCTGTCCCGGAGCACATGGCTGTGCGAGAGTCGGCGGGATTGTTCGACGTTTCGCATATGGGCGAGATAGAAGTGACCGGCCCCGACGCGCTGGCGCTCGTGCAGCGGCTCACGACCAACGACGCCTCGAAGCTGGCTGACAATCAGGCGCAGTATTCCGCTTTGACCAACGACAGCGCGGGCATAATCGATGACCTTCTGGTTTATCGCATCAACGGCAATTACTTCCTGCTGGTAGTCAACGCCGCCAACACCGAAAAGGATTTCCAGTGGATAGGCCAGCGGGCTGCGGGCGATGTCGAAGTCCATGACGTGAGCGATGCCTATTCGCTTCTCGCCTTGCAAGGCCCGCGCGCCGAGCGCATCCTTCAGGAACTCACCGATCACATGCTCGATCGCATCCCTTACTACTGGTCGCAGCGGGTCATCGTCGATGGAGTCGATTGCCGGGTGTCGCGCACAGGTTACACGGGAGAAGACGGATTCGAGATTTTCTGCCATCCCAAAGACGCCCGCCACCTGTGGAACCGCCTCCTGGTAACCGGACAGGACAAGGGATTGATTGCCTGCGGGCTTGCCGCTCGCAACACCCTGAGGCTCGAAGCCGCCTTTCGTCTCTGGGGCAACGATATGGACGAGACGACCACACCGATGGAAGCCGGGCTGGGCTGGGTCGTCAAACTGGCCAAAGGGAATTTCACGGGCCGCGATGTCATCGAGCGACAGAAGCGCGAAGGGCTGACCAGAAAACTCGCAGGCTTCGAAGTGCTCGACCGCGCGCCTGCCCGCGACGGCTATCCGGTTTTTATCGATGGCGAAGAAATCGGCAAAGTGGCGTCGGGCAGCCCCGCTCCGTTTCTGAAAAAAAACGTCGGCTTCGTCTACCTGCCTGTCGAGCGCGCAACTACAGGCACGGAGTTTCACATCCGCATTCGTGGGCGAGATGTTCCGGCCCGCGTGATTGAAACGCCTTTTTACAAGAGAGAGAGAAAATTCGACTAGGGAGAAACAACAAGATGGCTAACACGCCTGAAGAACTCAGCTACACCAAAGATCACGAATGGGTGCGAGTCAGTGGAGAGGAAGCCACTGTGGGCATCACCGATCACGCGCAGAATCAACTGGGCGATGTCGTTTATGTCGAGTTGCCCAGAATCGGAGACCGCTTCGGCGCAGCAGAGCCTTTCGGCTCGGTCGAAAGCGTCAAGGCGGTGAGCGAAATCTACATGCCATTGACCGGGACAGTCTCTCAGGTCAATCAGACGCTCAACGATTCGCCGGAACTCGTAAACTCGGACCCCTACGGCGCAGGGTGGATGGTCGTCCTCAAAATCGATTCCCCTTCGGAAATCGATAGCCTGCTGACGGCAGCTGAGTACGAGGATTACCTCAAGGAAGAAGCCTCGGAGTAACCCACGATGAGATATATCCCGAACTCGCCCGATGAGCGGCGAGAGATGCTCGCGGATATGGGCTGCGAGCGAATCGAAGAACTCTTCGAACAGATACCCTCAAACCTCCGTCTCACATCACCAATCGGGATAGGCCAGCCGGTAAGCGAGCCGGAACTTATCGCTTACTTCCGCGATCTGGCTTCGCGCAACGGCGCGGATTATTCGTCGTTTCTCGGCGCGGGCGCTTATTCCCATTTCATCCCGGTGATAATCGATTCGCTCATATCGCGATCCGAGTTCTTCACCGCTTACACCCCCTATCAGCCGGAACTCAGCCAGGGCACGCTGCAATACATCTTCGAGTTCCAGACCATGATCTGCCAGTTGACCGGCATGGAAGTGGCCAACGCTTCGCTCTACGACGGCTCGACGGCTGTCGCCGAAGCCGTTCTGATGGCCCAGCGCGTCACTCGCCGCGACCGCTTCGTCATCTGCGATACAGTTCATCCTCAGTACCGCGAAGTCGTCTCCACCTACACTCAAAATCTCGGCGTGGCGGTCGATTATGCACGGCACTCCGAATCGGGCACGCTGGACTGGGACTCGCTCGGAATCGATGAGCAGACGGCTGCCGTCGTCGTGCAGTCGCCAAACTTCTTAGGCTGCATAGAAAATATCTCGGCCCTTGCTGATGAAGTACACAAGGCAGGCGCGGTATTGATCGTAGCCATAGCAGAGCCGATGAGTCTTGGCGCGCTCAAGACGCCGGGAGAGTGCGGAGCCGATATCGTTGTGGCCGAGGGGCAGTCCTTCGGCATCCCCCTGAGCTACGGCGGCCCGTACTGCGGGCTGTTCGCCACCCGCGAAAAGTTTCTGCGACAGATGCCCGGACGACTCGTAGGCGAAACCACCGATCAACTCGGTCGCCGGGGCTATGTGCTCACGCTCTCGACCCGCGAGCAGCACATCAGGCGGGAGAAAGCGACATCCAATATCTGCACCAACCAGGGATTGTTCGCGCTGATGGCGACCATCTATCTTGCGACGATGGGAAAGAGCGGCGTGCGTGAAGTGGCGCTTCAGAACATCCACAAGGCGCACTATGCCGCCGATGCCATAACCAGAGCCAGCGATTTCGAGTTGAGGTTTACGGCTCCATTCTTCAATGAGTTCGTCATCCGCTCATCGCGGCAGGCAGCCGAGGTTACTCGCGCGCTGATCGAACGAAAGATCGTCGCCGGCCTCGCTCTCGAAGGCGACTACTCGGATTCCATTCTCGTTTGCGTGACGGAAACGACGAGCCGAGAAGCGATTGACCGCCTGGCCGGCGCGCTCGGCGAACTGTAGGAAATACATCTTCGAGTTATTATCCATGAGCAATAATCGAATCAAAAAAGCGACGACTCACGTGGTTCAAAACGAGGGGCTTCTCTTCGAAGAGTCGAGGCGCGGGCGGGCGGGATATTCTATTCCCCGGCTGGACGTGCCGGAATGCAGCCTTGAACAGTTGATCGATAAAAAATACCTGCGCGAAGACGACCTCGACGGCATGCCTGAGCTTTCCGAAGTCGACGTGGTGCGCCATTTCACGAGGCTTTCGACATGGAACTTCGGAGTCGACACGGCGATGTATCCGCTCGGCTCCTGCACGATGAAGTACAACCCCCGAATAAACGAGCGGGTGGCGCGCATCGAGGGCTTTGCCAATCTCCACCCGCTCACTCCCGACGCATTGGCGCAGGGCGCGCTCGAAATCATCCGACGGCTCGAAGAATCGCTGGCCAAAATTACGGGGCTCGATGCGGTCACGCTTCAGCCTGCGGCGGGCGCGCAGGGAGAGCTTACGGGCATAGCGATGATAAGAGCCGCGCTCGCCGATCGCGGCGATCCGCGAGGGACGGTGCTGATTCCTGACTCGGCTCACGGGACCAATCCGGCATCTGCCGTCATCTGCGGCTACAGGGTGGAAACAGTCCCATCCACTTCGGACGGAAGCGCTGACCTGACCATTCTGCGTTCGATGATGAACCAGGATGTGGCCGCACTGATGCTGACCAATCCGAACACTCTGGGCAAATTCGAGCAGAACATCGAAGAGATATGCCAGATAGTTCACGACGCGGGTGGCTTCGTTTATATGGACGGCGCGAACATGAACGCGCTGGTTGGAGTGGCCCGACCCGCCGATTTCGGAATCGATGTGATGCACCTCAACCTTCACAAGACATTCTCGACCCCGCACGGAGGCGGAGGGCCGGGAGCCGGGCCGGTCGCCGTCACATCTGAGCTCGAACCATATCTTCCATTCCCCCGCGTCGTTCAAACCGAGAGCGGGGCGCTCAGGATGGATTTCAATCGCCCGAAATCGATTGGCAGGGTGAGAGCTCATTTCGGAAACTTCGGGGTGCTCATTCGCGCGCTCGCTTATATCCTCACTCATGGAGATGAAGGATTGCGCCAGGCAACAGAGACCGCCGTGCTCAATGCAAACTACATCGCCCACCATTTGAAAGACATTTATGAAATCGCTTATCCGGGACCGTTGATGCACGAAGTGGTGTTTTCCGACAAGAGGCAGACAAGATTCGGAGTCAAGAACGTCGACATAGCCAAGCGACTGATCGATTACGGGTTCTATCCTCCGACGATGTCTTTCCCGCTCATCGTTCAGGGCGCGCTGATGGTTGAGCCGACCGAGACTGAAAGCCGCGAAGAACTCGACCTGTTCATCGAAGCTATGAAAGCCATCGACGACGAAGCCCGCGAGGATGCGGAAACGCTCAAACGCGCGCCGCACACGACCAAAGTTGGCCGACTCGATGAAGTGGCCGCAGCGCGCAAACCCGTTCTGAGATGGAAGCCCGCCGATAAAACAAACCCGGAGACTTGAATCCTGCCTCACTCGTATTCGATTTGCCTCGAATCATCCCTGTCGCTATCATTCTCGTTTTCAAAGAGGCGAATGGTCGCTTCTTGATCTTCAACAGGCAGCTAGCCTGTTGACTCACTGAAAGGATGAAAATTCAGAGCATCAGCAGGCTGGCAGCCTGCTGTACATTTTCGGAGGAACTGAAAGGGTATGACGAGGGAAATGACCGACGAGTTGAAAAGCAGGTTGCTCGCTGATGAAGAGGCGCAATATCGGATCAGGATGCGAGCTTATGAGATTTATTTGCAACGGGGAGGAGGGCCGGGAGGCGAAGCTTCGGACTGGTTTCAGGCCGAATGGGAAATCCTGAGCGAGTATTTGAATCAGACTGCTCCGGCTGCGGCGGAAGCCGCGATGCAGGCCCATTCTCCGAAAGTGACTTCGGCAAGAAAACCCAGAGCCCGCGCCGGGGAAAAAATGGGCGAGGCCAAAAAGAGCGCCAAACGAGCGGTCGTGCGAAAGGCCGCATCTTCGGATGAGAAGCCCAAAAAATCCAAGACATCGAAAAAGAAGAAGGAAGAATAGACTGCGCTGCGATTCCAACGGGCCATCAGGCAGTCCTTCTGCCTGATGGTATCAGTTTTTCGGGGCGTAGTAACTCTCGCGCGTCCTGGCCGAGTATCCCGCCCGCGTAAGATAGACTCTCACTTCTCTAAGCATTCCGTCCCGCTTCTCGTTTTTGGGAGTGTAGGTGATGATGTACTGGTTCTTGATCTCGCGTGCGACGCGCGCGTAGGAATCCTTGATGTCATCGGCTTTGAGCGGAGAAAAAATCTGCCCTCCGGTTCTGTTGCACAGGTCGGTCATAATCATTTCGGCGCGCTCGATCACAGGCGCGTAATTCCGGCCCACTGCCTGGATCAATGCCCGCGCCTTGCTCACCACATAGACGACTGCGCCTGAGCGAATGACCGAGGCGAGCGACTGCTCATAAGTGACCTTGCTCGAAGTGTCCAGCCCGTCGGTAAGCAGTATGATGGCCTTGCGTCCTTCGACTTTCGACAGTTGGTCGCTTGCCGCCAGGAAAAGCGCGTCGTAGAGAGAAGTGCTCCCGTAGGTCGAGCGTCCGCCCTTGAGTTTCACCACGCCGGGTTTGAACCGCCACGAGATGGCGTGACGCACGTCTTCGACTTTCGATGTCCACTCCTGAATCAACTCGACGCTGGTATGAAAATCGATAATCGAAATGCGGTCTTCGGCGCCGAGCTCACGGACGAATCCGAGCGCGGCATCGCGGAGCGATTGGATGTCGCCGGCGACCGAACCCGATGCGTCGAGCATGAGGACTACGTTGACCGGCACGGCACTTATTTGAAAACTCGAAATATCCTGTCGGGCGGAATCCTCGGCGACGATGAATTCTTCTTTGGTCAGATCAATGGCCTGACGCCCGTAAGGGTCGATGACGGTGACATTGAGCAACACCTCGTCGGCTCTGAGTTTTATAGTGTCGCTGCCTTCGTCCTGCTTAGGAGGAGGAGGCTTGCGCCCGCTCTGGCCCCCGGCGGTCTGAAGCATCAGGAAGGCGGAGAAGAAAACGAATACGATTTGTCTCAACGGTTTTCGCTCGAAAATCATAATGGAACCTGGCTCAGTATACCGCACTCGAAGCGGCTCTGAAAATCCGGGGCGGGAGGAGGCATTCTTGAAGGGCGAAAGTTGAGCGTGCTAAACTCGTTGCGATGTTGCGGCTCATCAATCGGCATATCGTTCGGGAGATAGTTCCGTTCGTGCTGTTGAGCCTGCTGGTGCTCACCGCGATCATATTCGCTCATGAGGCGAGTCGGTTCACTGAACTGCTGGTGGTCTCCTCGCGCCAGGGGTTGCCGATGCAGGCTCTCTGGAAACTGATGGCCGCCCTCGTCCCCGGCATACTGGTTTTCACTCTTCCCATCTCGCTGCTTCTGGGCACGCTGGTCGGTCTGGGCAGGATGAGCGGCGACAGCGAAATCACAGCGATGCTGGCCAGCGGCATCAGCCGCATTCAGATACTCAAGCCGGTTATCGCGCTAGCCGTCATAACCATCGCGCTGATGACCTATATCACTTTCTCGGTTCTGCCGGATTCAGTAGCCAATCTGATCAATCTCAAAAGCAATCGGTCGCTCGTCTTTCAGGGCCTCAACACGCAAATCAAACCTCGCGTCTTCGAAGAAAGCATTCCGGGGAAGGTGCTCTACATAGAAGATATCGACAGGTCTACCAACCTGTGGCACAACATCTTCATCGTCGATCTGGGCGATGAGCAGGACGACCTGAGGATATTTACGGCCACGACCGGCTCGCTTCGTCAGGGCGAAAAATCCGTAATGCCTGAACTCCACCTGTCGCGCGGATCGGTGCATCAGATAAGTTCTATGAGTCAGGAGCAATCAGAGCAGAAGCCCTCGACAGATATCGCCTCCGGGTCCGCGCAGCAGGATAAAGAAAAAGACAGAGAAAGGCGGCGGAATCGCAATCATCAACAGTACACTGCAAACTGGTTCAGCGATATGACGCTGGGAATAGAAAGCAGGGATGTCAAAAAAGAAGACAACGGAGAAGCCAGGCCTATCTCCGATGACGTGCGGACGATGCGATGGAGTACGCTCATCAGCTACAATGCGCCGGCGGAGAAGCGCCGCGAATGGAGCGCCGAGGTTCACAAACGGCTGGTGCTCCCGACTGCCTGCCTCGTTTTCGTCCTGCTGGCGGTAGCCTTCGGCATAACTCACGTGCGGGCGGGGCGTCCTTACGGCTTGCTTCTGGGACTTGCCATCACTGTCATCTACTACCTGATCGCGCTGTGGGGCGAGCACGCGGCCATTTCAGGAAAGCTTCCCGTATGGGTGGGGATGTGGCTGGCAAATGTAATTCTCGGCACATTGGGACTCATGACCCTCCTGTCGCAGCGGAGGCCCGGCTCTGACCCGCTGAGTTTGCTCGGCGGGCTGCAGCGTTCGCGGGCGTCGAGGAAGGAAGCCCGGAAGATGTCGAAAAAATCGGAACAGGCCGGCTCGGTCAAGGCGACGGGAAATCTTTCCCGGCCTCGCGTCGAAGGCGCATCCAAAGGAGGTCAGTTCCATCTTCCGCAGTTGATCGACCGGCTGGTGTTGAAAGACCTTGCAAGATTCTTCTTTTACATACTTGCCGGGTTTTCGACGCTGTTCATCATCATCACCCTGTTTCAACTCCTGGAATACATAAACCGCAACAACATCGAAACGATCATCGTGGCCGACTACCTGTTCTTTCTGCTGCCGATGATCATCAACTATACGATACCCATCGCCGCGCTCGTCGCCGTGATGGTGACCTTCGGGGTACTTCAGAAAACCAGCCAGGTGATAGCCCTCAAAGCGTCGGGACAATCCATCTTCCGCATCGCCGCTCCGGTGCTGCTCGCTTCAGTGATCCTGTCGGCTGTAGTGTTTTTCAATCAGGACTACATTCTTCCCTTCACCAACCGCCGTCAAAACAACCTGCGCTATCTGATTCGCAAGGGGCAGGAGCCGCCGCAGACCTTCTATCAGACAAAGAACCAGTGGATATTCGGCCAGGAGTCGAGGATTTTCAACTATGCTTATTTCGATCTCAATTCCAACAGCTTCCTTCGACTCAACGTCATCGACCTTTCGCGCGAGCCGTTCGGGATCAAGCGGCGCGTCTACGCCCGCAAGGCTTACTGGGACAGTCGCGGCGAGGAGTGGGTATTCGAAAACGGCTGGGAGCGCCGTTATGACGGCGACCGGCTCCTCGGCTTCGAGCAGTTCAGAGAGCGCAGAGAGAAGCTTGTCGAACAGCCTCAGTATTTCAAGAAAGATTCTCGCGGGTCGCAATCGATGACGCTTGCCGAACTCCGTCGCAAGATAGCCGACCTCTCTCAATCCGGGTTCGACGTGCTGGAGCTTCGCATTCAGTTTCAGACCAAGATAGCCTTCCCTCTGGCCTGTCTAGTAATGGTGATGGTCGGGCTTCCCTTCTCGCTGACTGTCGGAAAACGCGGCGCGCTCTACGGGGTGGCTCTGGGAATCGGAATAGGGCTGGCCTACTGGGGATCGCTCGGCCTCTTCGAGCAGATGGGGAGATACGAGCTTCTGCCTCCGTTGCTTGCCGCCTGGGGGCCGAATCTCCTCTTCGGAGCCGGAGGGCTTTACTTCTTTCTCACCTCGCGCACCTGAGTTTGGCGTGGGTCACTTTCAGAGCTTTTCGGTTGCTCTCCCAGTAAAGCATCGCCATCGCATCCTCGTACTCGACCCAGGCGAAGTCGGTATGCTCTGCGGGGTCGAGCCTGACATCGAGGGCGCGCGACAGGAGGGCGAAACACCTCTCTTCGTTGTGAGTGATTTCTGCCGCGTACCTGTGCCTCCAGAGCGGAGAGATTTCGAAGACATTGATCAGTTCGAGATCGACGAGGTCTTCAGCCGCGCAAACGAGGCCGGTTTCTTCGCGCACTTCTCTGACGGCGGCCTGGGTATGGGTTTCGCCTTCTTCTAGCGAGCCGGTCACTGATTGCCAGAACCCGCCGAGGCTCTCTCGGCGCTTCAACAGAAGGTACTGGCGCGCGGAAGCCGCCTCAGCGAAGACGACGACCTGAATCGAGCGGGGGAGTTTAGGGGACACAAAAACCTGTTTCCAGCCAGCCGATCAAACCGCCGGGATTATGCGGGCGAATCGGGAGATGACTAGCCTGTTTGCGGCGACCCACTGAGATCAGATAATCATAAAGACATGACTAGGTGCAGGTCGCCGCAGGCCGGCTCAGTTCGAAACACGTTGTCGGAGCGCGATCCGCAACAGCGAATCGCAGACTGATTACTTCTTGGCGCCCAGCACTGAATCCTTGGCGGCCTTGGCGACGCGGAATCGCACTACGGTCTTGGCAGCGATGTTGATGGTTTCGCCGGTTGCCGGGTTGCGGCCTTTTCTCGCTTTGGTTTTCTTCTTCACCAGTTTCCCCACGCCCGGAATGGTGAACTCACCGTTCTTCTTCACCTCACGATAGGCTATGGAGCACAATGAATCAAGAAACTGAGCAGCGACTTTCTTGTTAGTGCCGGTTGCGGTGGCGATCTCAGTTTGAAGCTGGGTTTTTGTCATCTTTGCCATGTTGGATTTTTTCTCCTTGTCTTTATCGTAATGGTCTCTGCGCGCGGGCGCAGAATCGAACTTGAAATCGGCGCGACATAGAACCGCGCCACGGAATCCGCTCAAAAGAGAAACCCCTATATCAGCCGATCCGGTTGGGTCAGCAAAACATAGGGGTTAGCTGCGGGCAGAAGATTACTACACTAAAATCAAACTTTCAACCTCAAAAGCCGAAAAATGTGGCATTTTTCCGAGGAAAAATCGACTTTTTCAGATTACGCTCCGAAAGACTGACTGCCTGGCCTCTGCATTCCGGGGCCGCAGGCAACATTGACTCGCTTCGAGGCGGATGAGAAAATCCAATCTGTCCCAAGAGAGGGACCGCAGAATTCAGGGTCAACAGATGAGCAAGCTTTTATCCTTCAAGCAACAGCAGAGTGAACCCGAGCCTCCGCCGATCAGGTGGATCATCGGCATCGATAAGCGACAGGTGGCCGTCTATGTCGGAATCGCCCTGATCACAGGCTTCACCATAGGGTTTGCAACCGCGCGATATACTCAACAAAAAGCGGCTGCCGTTCCATCGCCCGCAGCGATGGTCGAATCTCCTCCCCCGATCAAATCTCCCGAACAACCTCCTGCTTCCTCTTACCTCGTGAAGGGAATCGAGCGCGGCGACATCATAGAACTCGAAGGTCTCGGAAAAGCGCGAATGATCGGAGTAGAAACTCCCGACGGAAAACCTCAATATGCCGAACAGGGTAAAAAGGCTCTTGAGTTCGTGCAGCAGTCTCTTCGCGGGCAGAGCGTAAAGATAGAATTCGACGAGGCGTATTCTTCGACCCAGAACAAGGACGCTGCCGGAAGAACGCTTGTTTACATTTATCTCAGCGAAGGAATGCTCTTCAACAAGGAATTGCTCCGACAGGGACATGCGTTTCTGCGTATGGGAGAGCCTTTCGGCAAAATGGATGAATTCCGCCTCTCAGAGCAGGAAGCCATGCGCTCGATGCGCGGGTTGTGGGGGCCGGAAGACGGCAGCATCCGGATCGCCGCCGACACCAGAGCGCCGGAGTCGAAAGACACGGCAGGCGATAAATCGAGAAAGCTCCCTCCGCTTTCGCCTTCTGAGATAGGCCCCAATCTGCCGACTTCCTCTGGCTCGGTCGCCACAGAAGCTATGGTCTTCACTTCAGGCTCGGACCGAATCTATCACAAAGAGGGTTGCGAACTGCTCGACAAGAAGAGGAATGCGGTTCCGCTTTCTCAGGCAAGGGCCAGCGGCCACACCCCCTGCGGGCGCTGCTTCGCTTCGACATTGCTCAAAGCCCCCTGATCGAAGCCCCTTCATAATCCGACTTCTTTCGTTTATACTGGTCGCGGATTGCCGGAAAGGACAACCCCTCATTTCCGGGTAGACGATGCAAGCCCTTCAATCAGGAATAGCTCCCGAAAAAAAACTGCATAAGCATCTCAACGCGGCCTGCGCTGTGTCGACAGGCGGAGATGCGATTTTGAAACACATGGCTCAGATGAAAAAAATCCCTGCGATAACTCTCGCAGCTTTCGCTGTCTTAGCATGCGCGATATCGGTTTTCGCAGATAAAAAACCAGCGAGAACCGCGCCCGCAGCAAACAGTAAATCAGCCGCTCGCCCCTGCAACTGCACCGAGTCGTCGAAGATCAAAAAGCCTGTCGCCAGACGCGGAAAGAAAACGGCGCAGGTTCCATGCCAGCCGAGAGGCTATGTCGACCCGGCCATATCGAAGAACCTCAACTCGGCAGTCAAAGAGATGAAGCGCGCGGGAATCAAACCGGTCATCACCAGCGCCTACAGATCGAGCGAAAAACAGGCGGCCATGCATCGCTGTTCGAACAGCGCCCGCTGCCGCATCCTCCATCCCGGCCTCTATCGCGCCAAAGCGCCCGGAACCTCCCTTCACGAAGCCGGATTCGCAGTCGATATCGCAGGCATAGCCGCAGGGCCGCGCGGAGCCAAGCGCCTCACCCCGCGCGGCGCGCGAATAGTAAAAATCATGCGAAAGAACGGATTTTCATGGCGCTATGGGCTGGCCGACCCGGTTCATTTCGAAGCCGATCCCAGGCAACACGGCTACAAAAGCGCAAAGCAGGCTATCGGCGTCAATCAGAATCGCTGCCGGGTCAGGCTCGTCGCTCCGAGCAAGTCTCGCCCGAAGGTCATCGCCAAAAACAAATCTCCTCGAAGGTAGTCGAGCGGCGAGGTTTCTATCGTCGTGAGAGTTTGCGCCTTATGCGCAGGCGACTTCCTCTATGCGAACATAGTCGGCCTTGCGCTTGCACGGAGCGAACCCTTCAGAAATTATCACTTCTCTGAGCATCATCTCTGTAGCCTTGTGATTGGCTCCGGCAGGCGAGATGACGTTTTCTTCTATCATCGTGCTGCCCAGATCGTTGGCTCCGTAGTGCAATCCTTCCCTGCCCACATCGAGACCCTGAGTGAGCCACGAAACCTGGACATTGGGAATGTTGTCGAGATAAAGCCTGCCTATGGCAAGCCATCGAAGGTATTCGTCGCCTGGAATGCGGTCAGGGAACCGTTTGCCGATGGGGGTATTATCGGGCTGGAGCGTCCAGGGAATGAATGACACGAAACCTGGATTGCGGCACTGAAGCGCGCGCAGTTTTTCAAGATGCTCAAGGCGCTGATCGCGGGTCTCTCCCATCCCGAACATCATCGTCGCCGTAGTGGGTATCCCCATCGAATGGGCTGCGTCCATCACGTCGAGCCACTCCTGAGAATTGCAGTGCGTTCGTCGCTTGCGACGGATTTCATCGACGAGTATTTCGCCTCCGCCGCCCGGAATCGAATCAAGCCCGGCGGCGCGAAGCTCCCGCAGAACGCCAGCAACGCCAAGCCCGGTGATCTTTCCGAGGTGATCTATCTCAGGCGGCGAGAAGCAGTGCAGATGAATCCCATAGCGCGATTTCAACTCACT
>CAZPQE010000088.1:0-16466 GCA_964588615.1 uncultured Clostridia bacterium
GCGGTGTGGAAGTTCACCTGCTGGTCGATTGCATAACCTCGCGCAAGCGCGAAAGCAAGGAAGTCGCGCTCGCCCGGCTCACTCAGGCCGGAGCGGTGCAGTCGAACCTTGAGATGGCGCTCTTCGAACTGATGCGCACGGCGGACTCTCCGCAGTTCAAGGCCGTGCAGAGCCTCATCAAATGATGAAGAGGTGAGAAGGTGAAGAGGTGAAAGGGTGACACGACTGCCCGCACCTCTTCACCTCTTCACCTCTTCACCTCTTCACTGCGATGACTTTTCTCGATAACCTGAACAACGAACAACGCGAGGCCGTCGAAACTGCCGAGGGGCCACTGCTGATACTTGCGGGCGCGGGGTCGGGCAAGACCCGCGTCATCACTTATCGCATCAGCCACCTGATTCAGAGCGGAAGCGCGCGGCCTGAGCAGATACTCGCCGTCACCTTCACCAACAAAGCTGCCCAAGAGATGCGCTCGCGAGTCGAGCGCATGCTCAGGGAAGGATTGCGCTCGGCTTCGCCGCTCATCTCGACTTTTCATTCCCTGTGCGTGCGAATGCTCCGCCGCGATGTTGAAAAGATGAACGCGGGCTATACGCGCAATTTTACGATCTATGACACCGACGATCAGGTCCGCGTCGCGCGCGCGATAATGAAAGAGAGCGGCATCGATGATAAATCGCTCACGCCGCGTCAGGCGCTCTCTTCGATAAGCGGGGCGAAGAATCGCGGCCTTTCGCCTGCGGCTTACACCAATCAGTCTGAATATGCTTCGGATCGCAGAGAGCAGATCGCGCGAATCTACAAACTGTATGCAGAGCGGCTCTCGCAGTCCAACGCGATGGACTTCGACGACCTGCTCATAAACGCCGTCGAACTGCTGCGCCGCGTGGCGGAGGTTCGCAGTTATTATCACGAACACCTCCGCCACATCATGATCGATGAGTTTCAGGACACTAACGGCATTCAGTACGAACTGGCGCGGCTGATAGCGATAGGTTCTGCTGATCGCTCGCGGGCCGACGGCGAAAATTTCTGGCAGGGCCGGAGCCTGTGCGTAGTGGGCGATATCGATCAGTCGGTGTACAGCTTTCGCGGATCGGATTTCAATATCATCCTCGGCTTTCAGCATGACTTCCGGGGGACGAAAACCATCCGACTTGAGCAGAACTATCGCTCGACTCAGCGGATACTCGAAGCCGCAAACCGGGTTATAGAAAACAATAGCAAGCGATTATCGAAAACGCTTTATGCCACCAAAGAACTAGGCGAGGGCGAAAAGATTCGCTTCTATCAATCCTGGGATGGCGAGGGCGAAGCCTCTTTCGTGGCTGAAAAGATTTCTTCTCATCTGCGCCTCGCCCCGGACGAAAAATGCGCTGTGCTTTATCGCACAAATTCGCAATCGCGCCTTTTCGAAGAGTCTCTCCGACGACGCGGCATAGCCTACAATATCGTCGGCGGCTTTTCCTTTTACGAGCGAGCCGAAGTCAAAGACATCATCGCTTATCTGAAACTGGCGATGAATCCAAACGATGATGTCGCGCTTGATCGAATAATCAACTCTCCTCCTCGCGGAATAGGCAAAACGACTATGGACGCGCTCGCGCGCGAGCAGCGCGATCTGGGACTTTCGCTCTGGGAGACCATAGGCAGCGTGGTCAAAGAGAAAAGACTCAACCCTCGCGTGACCTCCGCCCTGGATGTCTTCAGGCAGATAATCACAGGGCTGGGCGAGAGGGTGACGGCAGGCGGCTCGCTCGAAACTGTGGTCAAAGCTGCGACTCTTGAGACCGGGTACGCGCGCTGGCTCGAAGAAGAAAAAACGGATGAGGCCGAAGCGAGGCTTGCCAACATTCAGGAACTGGTCACCGCAGCCGCCGAGGCGGAGGAAGAAGGCGAGACTCTTCGGGATTTCATCGATCACGCCGCGCTCGTTTCCGACACCGATCAATACAAGGCCGACGCGCGAGTCACTCTGATGACCACGCATGCGGCCAAAGGTCTCGAATTCGCCGTCGTGTTCATCGTCGGCATGGAAGAAGGATTGTTTCCTCATCTGCGGTCGGCGGCGAGCGAAGACGACCTCGAAGAAGAGCGCCGTCTGTGTTATGTGGCCATCACCCGCGCGCAGCATCAACTTTACATCACGCAGGCGATGAGGCGTCGCACCTGGGGGGAGGAGCGGGCGGCGTCGCCTTCGAGGTTTCTCAAAGAGATACCGCTTGAGTTGATGGAAGACCTCTCGCTCGGCCCGTCGTGGCTAGGTTTTTCCGAAAGCGAAGACGCGCAGCACAATCGCCATGCGGCATCAGCCCTGCGCGGCGAAACCCCGCGACCGGTCAAGAAGCTTTCCAACTTCGCGGGCAAGACCTATAACTCAGTCGACAGCGTCAACGATTTCTTCAAACGTCGGATGAGTCAATCGTCGAGCGATGAGCCGAGACAGGAGAGCAGAGAGTCGAATAGTTCTTCATCCGATTACCGGACGGGAACGCGGGTTCGGCACGCGCGATACGGGGCAGGAGTCGTGGTTCGAGTCGAAGGCGCGGGCGAAGACGCGAAGCTGACGGTGAACTTTCCCGGATACGGCCAGAAAAAATTCATAGCCAAATTCGCCGCGCTTGAAAAAAAGTGAGCGTTCGTTTTATACTCCACGCGAATCGAACGCGCGCCCTTAGCTCAATGGTTGAGCGGGCGTCTCTAAAACGCGCGGTTGTGGGTTCGAATCCCATAGGGCGCATCGATAAGGATGATTCGATGACGTTTACGTAGATTCCATTCGCTGTCTCGCCTGCGGTCGGTCATTCCGGCCCGCGCTCGGGCGCTCGTCCAAAACGCGCCTGTCTGAAAATCCCTCTCTCGAATCAGAGCCATATAACCTCGACGCTTTTGAGAAGCGAAGAAATCTCTTTTCTTTCTCAACGCCTTCCCTTGATCCAATCAAGCTTTGAGTCTGCCGAAACGCATCGAGAAAACTTCATACTAAGGAGGAAGCTATGCTTTAGGTTGCCCGTCCGCCATGAAAACCGTTGTTGCGCTCATGAAGAAAAAACAACTTTCAACCTTCAAACAACAAAAGGAGCCAACAATGGTGACGATAACTGAGATAATCCGACACAACATCAGGGAGCAGTCCGTAAAGATTCATGCGATGAAAACAGCCGCAATAACGCGGAAGCCGATTGAGAAGTTCGCCTACGTCTCCCCTGACGGAAAGACCATAAGCGACGACCGGCCCGAAAACATTGACGGGTGGAAGATGAAGAAAGTGGTCTATGAAAAAATCACGGGCCACATCTCGCCGCATCATTCCGACTGGCAGGCGTATCAATCAGCCCGCAACTTCGCGTCGCTGCTGCTGACCGCGCGATTGATGCTCAAACTCGGAGGCGATGACATTCCTTCTCTTGACCGAGTGCGACAGGCTCTCAAAGAGGGTCGCCTCGCTCATCACGCACGCCGGGGCCATGTGCGAAGACTCGCTTTCAAGGCGTATCGCTACCTGCGCAAATTGAACAACCGCCTCAACCGCGCCCCTGAGCGATTCCTTCACATCGAATCGCTGAGAAAGGAAGAGACCGGCGTCTGAGTTTTCAGATACAGATGGGCGCGTTCGATATCGAGCGGACGCGCCCGCGCATTTGGAGGAGAGAAAAATGGAACTGATCGATATTGGAGTAAATCTGACTCACAGGTCTTTCGTCGCTGATCGTAATGAAGTTATCCGCCGGGCCTCAGACGTTGGCGTCCGGGTTATGGTAGTGACGGGCACGGATTTGAAAGCGAGCCTGTCGGCTTATGATCTCGCTCGAAAACATCCGGGGACTCTTTTTTCAACGGCTGGCGTGCATCCACACAATGCGCGAAAGTGCGATCCGGGCACGATCGAATCGCTTCGAGAGCTTGCATCGCGCGATGGAGTCGTCGCCATTGGCGAATGCGGATTGGATTTCAACAGAGACTTCTCGCCGAGAAGCGCGCAGGAGAAATGCTTCGAAGCCCAGATTCAACTGGCGTGCGAATTGAAGAAGCCGCTTTTCCTGCATGAGAGAGACGCGCATCTCCGCTTCATAGAAATCCTGCGGGAATACAGACCGAATATTTCGGCAGCGGTGGTTCATTGTTTCACAGGCTCGGCGGAAGAGTTGAAGGCTTATCTCGATATGGATTTTCACGTAGGCATCACCGGATGGATATGCGATGAGCGTCGGGGATTGCATCTGAGAGAACTCATTCGGCATATACCTTTGAATCGGTTGATGCTGGAAACTGATGCGCCCTTTCTGACTCCGCGAAACATTTCGCCCAGACCCAGAGACGGACGCAACGAGCCTGCGTTTCTCATTCACGTATTGAAAGCTGTGGCTGAAGGCATGAGACTTACTGTGGAGGAGGTAGCTGCTGCGACGACCCGCACCACGCAGGAGTTCTTCAGCATTCCGCAAACAACGTGAAGTCCGTTATAGTTCCTTCATGCTGATTCCCGAATATAAGGAGTCGTGGATGTACAACCGGCTGGCAGCCTGTTTACGCCCTGAAAGGATGAAAATTTTGAGGAAGCAGCAGGCTGGCAGCCTACTGTACGTTTTTTGAGGAGAGCATCGCATGATAGTGAAAGTGGCAGCGATTCAATACGGGCCGGTTTATCTCGATCTTCATCGTTCGATTGAAAAGGCGCTCGGGTTGATCGCGGAAGCGGCATCGCGTGGGGCGGAGTTGATCGTGTTTCCTGAAACGTGGCTGCCGGGCTATCCGGCGTGGCTCGATTGCTGCCGCGATGTCGCGCTGTGGGACTATGAGCCGGTGAAGAAAGTATTCGCGCGGCTTGCGGAAAACAGCGTCGCGGTTCCCGGCCCCGTCACTGAAATCCTCGCCCGCGCCGCCCGCGAGCATCAGGCGGCCATCAACATCAGCGTTCACGAACGAGTGCCTTCGGGCGCGGGCCGAGGCACGCTCTATAACACTATGCTTATGTTCGGAGCAGACGGCGCGCTGCTCAACTCTCACAGAAAACTGATGCCCACTTACACCGAAAGACTGATCTGGGGCATGGGCGATGGGAGCAGTCTGAAAGCGGTTGAAACCGGAGGCGCGCGGGTCGGAGGATTGATCTGCTGGGAACACTGGATGCCTCTAGCCCGTCACGCTTTGCATGTTTCTGGAGAAGACATCCACATCGCCGCCTGGCCGCAGGTCAAGGAGATGAATCTCGTCGCAAGCCGACATTACGCATTCGAGGGGCGATGCTTCGTCATAGCCTGCGGCGCGGTGATGAAAGCCAGCGAACTGCCCTCAGAGCTTGAGCCGATCTCATCGCTCAAAGAGAATCCCGATGCGATGGTCTTAAACGGCGGCAGCGCGATCATCTCCCCGTCAGGAGAGATCATCGCCGGGCCGGTGTTTGATGAAGAAACGATACTCGTAGCCGAACTCGACCTTTCGCAAATAAGAGAAGAGAGCCTCACGCTCGACGTGGCCGGGCATTATTCGAGACCTGATGTTTTCGATTTTCGCCTGAAGCCGGTGAGAGGGAGCGAAGCCACGAAAGGATGATGCGGCGTCTTTGTCGAAACTTACTTTCAGTGGCCGAAGTATTGAGCGCCGCTCCTGATTCGAACATTGCAGAAAGGTCTGATCAACTGAAAGTCAGCGACGTTGTTGGTGACAAGCAATGCGCCCGCGCGTTTGACAGTTCGAGCGATCAGCACATCTCGAATGAGGCGCTGCTTTTCGTCAGGATGGAGACGCGGAGTTTTGCCGCGCGCCTTTGATTTCAAGCCGCGCAGAAGCGAGTTCAGCACCTTGCCGGCTAGAAACCAGTCTTCGCCCGTCGGCACAAGTAGCGTGTGGCTCTTTTCGTGAGCACTGAAAACGCCTTGCCAGCGTTGCACGTCTGACTTGTCGACGGATCCCGCAGTCAATTCCTGAATGACGACAGCAGACATCAGGAAACCGGCAGGGAGGGATGCCGGTTGATAGGCGATGAAAATCGAAGTGTCAAAGCTGACTTTGGACATAGCGATACGCTAGAACTTGCCAAAGCGATCTCGCTTGGCATAGGTGTGCTTCCATGCCTCAAGCGTCAGTTCATTAGCTGACAACTCCCTGGGTTTCGCTCTCTTTTTCGCGGCTGGTTTGCGAGATGTTTTGGCATCTTTGGCTTTCTGCGTCGTTTTCATTTTTATAGCTTCGGTCGCCACTGTCCCTTTCCTCCTGTCCGATATTATTCCGTCACAGGAACTATAACACGGGAGCGAACTTTTCCGTTCGGTGATCTGTAAAATACGCGCTTCCTCGCGCTCAATATCCGAAAACCCGATGTTTTCGATTTTGGTTTGAAGCAGGCTAAGGCGCAAGGCCCGCGCGATTGAGCAAATCCTGAAATCGAGCATCCGAGCGCAGCGCATCGAGTTTGGGGTCGACTTTGATGAGGCTCACCATCCAGTAGCGATCCGCAAATCCTTTTTCGAGCCAGATGAAAGCCTGATCCTTCTGGCCCAGACCCGCGTAAATCACGGCTATGTCGTAAGGCGAAATGTAGCCGCGACCCTTGAGCGACTCGATCCGCTCGATCACTTTCTGCGCTTCGTCCTTCCTTCCCATCGTGGCATAAATGTAGCCGAGCCAGCCCATCACCTGCGGCGAGCCTGACTCAAGAAGCGACTGCGCCGTGTCGGGCGTTTTCTGAAACGCGGCGAAGGCTTCACGGTGCATGCCCTTTTGCGCGTAGACGTAGCCGATCATCAATCGAGCCACCGGAAAACCGGGATCCATCTCAAGCGTGCGACGAAGCTCTACGACAGCTTCGTCATACTGCCGCGAGTGGTAGAGTATCTTTCCCGCGTCGGCGCTGATGATGAGCGAAAGCGGGTCGAGTTCCTGCGCGCGACGCATCTCGGCGCGAGCTTCTTCACTTCGTCCCATCGCCGCGAAGTAGTGAGCATAGCCCTGATGAGCCGCCGGGTTGTTCGGGTTTGACTCCACCCCTCGCCGGAATTCTCTCTCCGCGCCCGGCCAGTCGCGATCATAGAGCAGATGAATCCATCCCAGTTGCGTGTGCGCTTCGCTCAGGGCTTCATCTATCTGAAGCGCTTTTTCGACCGCCGCCTTCGCTTTCGGATAAGCCTCTGCGGGAGGCATCGCATCGAGGTTGCCCAGAATGCTCCAGGCTGCTCCAAGCCCGTAGTAAGCGGCGGCGTAGCCGGGGTCTTCTTCTATCGCCTGCTGATAATAATCGATGCTCGTTCGGAGTCCTTCTTCAGTGAACTTGTTGAGAAAGAACTGGCCTCTCAGGTACAACTGATAAGCTTCTGCGCTTTCGGTCTGGCGTCTGGTCATTCGCCTGCGGTCTTCGCCGCTCAGTCGCAGTTTCTCTGAAATCTCACGGGCTATTTCTTCCTGCACTGAAATTATGTCGGCGAATTTCCTGTTGTATTGCTGCCCCCAGAGCAAGCTGCCGTCGCTCGCATCGATGAGATCGGCGTTGATCGAAAGCGAGTCTCCGCGCTGAACCACTCTGCCCGTGAGCACCGCTCTTACGCCGAGCTCCTGCGCCGCCTGCTGCGGGTCGGCTTCTTTGCCTTTGTACCTGAAGACCGAAGCGTGCGATTTGACTTTGAGTTCGGGCAACCGCGAGAGGCTGTAAATCAGGCTGTCGGTGATGCCGTCTGACAGGTACTCGGCGTCCGGATCGGAATCGGCGTTGGCGAAAGGAAGGACGGCCAGCGAGTCAATCGACTGGTCTTTGCCGCTTCCGAAAAAATAGAAGTAAGCCGAGACCGCCGCAATGACTGCGACTATGAAAGCAGCGATGGCGATTACAGGAAGGCTGATGCTGGCGCTGCTGACAGAGGTCGGTCGCGCGTCGAAGATGGCTGTTTGCGCTTCTTCTATTCTCGACGGAGTTTGCGTCGGGCCTGATTCCATTTTTCGCAAGATGTCTTTTAGTTCGGCGGCCACGTCTCTGATGGATTGATATCGCTGCTGCGGGTCTTTGGCCAGACAGCGATGCACGATGCGTTGAAGATCGGGCGAGGCGATGGGGTTGAAATCGGTGATGGCCGGAGCCTGAGAGTAAATGATCTTGTGAAGAGTATCGATGGTCGAGTCGCCTTTGAACGGCTGACGCAAAGTGGTCGCTTCGTAGAGTATGCAGCCGAAGGAAAAAATGTCGGAGCGGTGATCGACCGCTTTTCCCATCGCCTGCTCAGGCGACATATAGCCTATGGTTCCCATCACCATGCCCGGCTGAGTCTGGCAGGACATCATGGCCGTCGGCGCTGCGCTGGCCTCATCATCGATCTTCGACGCGGGCGTCTCGACTGTCTTCGCCAGCCCGAAATCCAGAATCTTGGCGTACCCGTCGCGCGAAATCATTATGTTATCGGGCTTGAGGTCTCGATGAATGATTCCTGCCGAGTGCGCCTTCGACAGTCCCTCGGCTGCCTGCGCGAGGTAATGGATCAACTCTTTCAGATCGGCTTTGTCTCGATGAATCCTGGCGGTGAGCGTATCGCCGTCGATGAATTCCATGGCGATGTAATGGATGGTCGCTTCAGGCTGGGATTCGTGTGGAGCTTCGCCGATTTCATAGACGGTGAGGATATGAGGATGATTGAGAGCGGAAGCCGATTGAGCTTCTTTGACGAACCGTCTCAGCCGGTCTTCATCAGCGATGAAGTCGGCGGGCAGCACTTTGAGGGCGACTGCGCGGTTAAGCCTTGTGTCCTGCGCCTTGTAGACTTCGCCCATCCCGCCCGCGCCGAGCCTGGCAGTTATTCGATAATGAGAAAGCGTTCCTGTGAGCACTGATCCTGACCTCTGGGTGGTTTGCAAAGCGACACACTTTAACTTCAGGAATCAGGTTTTTCAATGCAGGCCCGGAGACATAATCAGACACGGATGAATGATGATCCGTGTCTGATGGAGCATTGCGGAGAGTTTGTCAGGGTTGAGGCTCGGCTTGAATGGCGACCTTAGGCGCTTCGACCGCAGTGAGCCAGCCGAACTCATCTTCGCGCTCGCCTTTGATGATGTCGAAGAATCGCTTCTGAATCTGTTCAGTGACCGGCCCGCGTCGGCCCGCGCCTACCTGGATTCTATCGACTGAGCGAATGGGCGTGATTTCGGCGGCAGTGCCGGTGAAGAAGGCTTCGTCCGAAATGTAGATCATCTCTCGCGGGATTGCCCGCTCGACGACCGGTATGCCGAACGATTCGCATATCTTTATGACTGAATCGCGCGTAATGCCCGGCAGGATGGTCGAATAAAGCGGCGGCGTGTAGACTGCTCCGTCTTTGACGAGGAACAGGTTTTCACCCGATCCTTCGCTGATGCAGCCCTGAGCGTCGAGGGCTATGCCTTCGGCGAAGCCGTTGACTTTGGCTTCCATCTTGATTAGCTGCGAGTTCATGTAGTTTGCGCCCGCCTTTGCCATCGAAGGCATGGTATTGGGAGCGATGCGCGTCCAGCTTGAGACGCAGACATCGACGCCCTGTTCTATGGCTTCAGCGCCGAGGTATTTGCCCCACACCCATGCGCAGATGTAGACATCGACGGGAGCGGGAAATGGGTCTACGCCGAAATGGCCGTAGCCGCGAAATATGAGCGGTCGCAGGTAGCAGGCGGTGAAGTTATTGGCGGTGACGATTTGCTTGCAGGCTTCCTTGATATCTTCCTTTTCGTAGCCGACCGGCATTCGATAGATGTGGGCTGAATTCATCAACCGCTCGATGTGCTCGTCGAGTCGAAAGATTGCCGACCCCTGACGAGTCTCATAGCAGCGAATTCCTTCGAAGACCGATGAGCCGTAGTTTACGACGTGAGACATCACGTGAATGGTGGCCTGTTGCCAGGGAACGATTTCACCGTTGCGCCACACAAACGCGCCGTGCTCCTGCTCTGTCATGCGTATTCCTCCTGATGGGGTATGTCAGTATGCAGGGCCAGAGCCCTGAAGTCGCTCGCCGCTCGGATTAGTAGAATTATTGGCGGTATCAATGGCAAGGGACATAATACGAACGGGTCTGAAGGCAGGTCAAGTTGAAGAAGCAACGCCTGAGAATCGCAATCGTCTTATTTCACGATGAGGCCGAGGAATTCTTCTTTGACCCATCGAGCAATCTTTTCAGGATCGTCTTTACGTGGCCCTTCAAGCCGGAGTGTTTTTTGCCACTTGAATGATTTTTCGGGTGTGGATTCAGCCGAAAGGATCGTCATCCCTGCGAGGCGAGGTTCAACGCCCTGGTTTTCGTATTCGATCAAAGCTGCAACATCAGGTCGCCTGATGCTGACAGCGCGCAAGACGCAATGGTCTGCCGCTTCATCTCCGTCAAGAACTTCGCAGGCGATTTTGATACGTTCGAGCAAACCGGCCAGTCGTCTTATATCGAGTCTCGCACTCCCCATCAGTCAACTCTTCGTATATCGCTCAAGAGCCTCTTCCCATTTTCCCTGCGCTTTGAGTATCAGTTCTATTACTTCACGCACCGCGCCGCTCCCGCCGCCGCGGGTCGTCACCAGATGCGAATAATCCTTCGCTTCTTCAACTGCATCGCCCACCGCGACCCCAAGCTCCACACGCCGAAGAACGGGAATATCTACAACATCGTCTCCGATGTAGCAGACTTCCTGGCTCGTCACTTCTTCTTCCGCCATGATCGCTTCGAGGTGATCTACTTTGCCCCAGGCCATTTCTCTCAGGTGCGCGATGCCAAGCTCTTTAGCCCTGGTTCGCACCGCCGAAGACCTGCGCCCTGAAATGATCGCCGTGCGAATCCCCGCGCGGTGAGCCATCACGATGGCATGCCCGTCTTTCACGTCGAACCATTTGGTCTCGTCTCCGTCGGGCAAAAGCAGTATCCGCCCGTCGGTCAGCACGCCGTCGCAGTCCATCACGATCAGCTTTATCTTACTGGCGCGCTCGATTATTTCCTGAGATGTTTGAATCGATTTCATCACGTCAGCAGAAATGGTCTTTGAGTTTGTCGAAGCTGTCGATCAAAACGTCAGGCAACGTCTTGCGCATGTGCTCTGAATCGCGGAATCCGTAAGTGACCGCGCAGGTGCGAGCGCCCAGTCGTTTGCCTGCCGTAATGTCGTTTTCGCTGTCGCCCACCATCACCGTCTCGGTAGGCAGACCGCCCAGCCGCGCTATGGCTTCGCGCAGGGGTTGAGGGTTGGGCTTGCGCGCCGGAACGGTGTCGCCGCCGATGATGCACTCGAAGTCGTCTCGAATCCCGAACCTTTCGAGGATCATCTCGGTGAAACGCACTTCCTTGCTCGTCACCACCGCCTTGTGTTTGTCCTTGAAATGACGAAGGGTTTCGGCGATGTGCGGATAGAGCGAGGTGGAGACGAACATCTGCTCGGCATAGTGCTTGTGCATGAGAGCTATGCCGTCGGCGTGGAGGAATTCATCGGGAGGCTTGTGTTCAGGGTGAGTGGCCGCGAGCGAGCGATAGACCAGCACGCGCACGCCGTCGCCGACGAACCCGGCTATGGTCTCTTCCGCAAGTTGCGGGCGTCCGACTTCATCGAGCATCAGGTTGATCGACCTTGCAAGGTCGGCCCTTGAATCGATGAGCGTGCCGTCGAGATCAAACAGCATCAGTTCAACTTCAATCATGTTGTTTGCCCTTCGTCACCGATCATTCGCCCTGTCGCCTCGACAAAGGACAAATGACAAATGACATCTTTTCATTCTTCTTCTTCTCTCAGCTTGGCAAGAACGGAAAAATCTTCGAGCGTGGTGACATCGCCGCGCACCTCGCCGCTTGTCGCTATTTCGCGCAGCAGCCTTCGCATGATCTTTCCGCTGCGAGTTTTGGGAAGCGCATCAGAGAAGCGGATGTCATCGGGCCGGGCCAGCGCGCCTATTTCTTTGGCGACCCATTGACGCAACTCTTCCTTGAGTGCATCGCCAGGTTCGTTGCCCGATTCAAGAGTTACGAAAGCCGAGATGGCTTCACCCTTGATGTCGTCAGGTCTTCCGACCACGGCAGCCTCGGCCACCCTGGGATGGGCCACCAGAGCCGATTCCACCTCCATAGTCGAAAGCCGGTGGCCTGAGACGTTGAGCACGTCATCTACGCGGCCCATGATCCAGAAGTATCCGTTTTCGTCTTTGCGCGCGCCGTCGCCCGCGAAATACACTCCCGGAATTTCAGACCAGTATTGACTGACATACCGCTCAGGGTCTTTGTAAATCGTCCGCAGCATCGAAGGCCAGGGCTGACGTATGACCAGGTAGCCGCCCGACCCTACAGGCACGCTTTGACCGTCTCTTGTGACGACATCGGCGATGATTCCCGGAAAAGGGCGAGTGGCCGAGCCGGGGCGTGTCGCTATCGCGCCCGGCAGAGGAGTTATCATTATCATCCCTGTTTCGGTCTGCCACCACGTATCGACTATCGGACAGCGGCTCCGACCTATCACCTCTCGATACCACATCCACGCTTCGGGGTTGATGGGCTCTCCGACCGTGCCGAGCAATCTTAGGCTTTTCATCTCGTAGCGGCGCGGCCAACGCTCGCCCCATTTCATAAACGCGCGAATGGCTGTGGGCGCGGTGTAGAAGATGTTGACCTTGTGACGTTCGATCATCTGCCAGAAGCGATCAGGCTCAGGGTGATTGGGAGCGCCCTCGTACATCACTGTCGTCGCGCCGTTTTGCAGTGGCCCGTAGACGATGTAGCTGTGACCCGTCACCCAGCCGATGTCGGCAGTACACCAGTAGATGTCTTCGTCTTTCAAATCAAAGACCCAGCGGGTGGTGATGTAAGTGGCGACCGAATAGCCTCCTGTGGTGTGAAGGACGCCTTTGGGTTTTCCGGTGCTGCCGGAGGTGTAGAGTATGAAGAGCGGATGCTCGGAATCGAGCGGTTCGGCTTGGCAGTGATCCGAAGCGTCGGCTGTGAGATCGTGCCACCAGTGATCGCGTCCCCACTGCATATTCACTTCGCTGCCGGTTCGTTTGTAGACCACCACGCTTTTGACCGAGGGGCATGAAGCGAGGGCTTCATCGACTGCGGGCTTGAGTCGGATTTCCGCGCCGCGACGGAACGCGCCATCCTGAGTGATGACGGCTGTGGCCTCAGCATCAGTGATTCGGTCTACGAGCGCGTTGGCGGAAAAGCCGCCGAAGACGACCGAGTGGGTCGCGCCTATTCGCGCGCAGGCCAGCATCGCTATGGCAAGCTCAGGGCACATGCCCATGTAAATAGCCACGCGGTCGCCTTTTTGAATGCCGAGAGAGCGCAGGGCATTTGCAAAACGGCAGACTTCAGTGAGCAGTTGTTGATAGGTGTAGGTGCGGATTTCGCCCGGCTCGCCTTCCCAGATGAGAGCGGCTTTATTTCTTCGCCACGAAGAGCAATGGCGGTCGAGGCAGTTGTAAGAGAGATTGATCTGGCCGCCGACGAACCATTTGGCCCAGGGCGCTTCCCATTCGAGTGTTTTATCCCACCCGCGAAACCAGTGGAGGTTTTCGGCCACTTCGCCCCAGAATTTTTCCGGGTTCTGCTCGGCCTCGCGCGAGATGCGCTCAAACTCTTCGAGGCTCTTGATATGAGCCGACTGGCTGAACTCAGCCGACGGCTCGAATACTCTGTTTTCTTTCAGAACTGAATCGATATTGGCCTGCGACATTGCTAATGCCTCCGTTTGGTTTGTGAGATCAGGGATGAAGAAACTATCACAAAGCGGGAGGCGTCTCAATAAAACGAGCAGATGATTCGCGCCCAGTGAGAGCCTGTTTCGAGGCTGCCACAGAATAAGTATTGCTCCTCCCCTGATGGCTGCCCTATACTCAAGGCTGTCTTTATACAAATCAGGCAAGGCGCGTCTTCCCTACTTCCACATAATGCCTCGACAGCGCGCAGGTTCCCCAGGATCAGAATATCGTTCTACTGTTCTTTAGCTGCGCCTTTATTGAAATGACCCAGGCGAGGTTAGCCCCCGGATTACTCCCCGTTTTGCGGACCTGCTAGGTCCCTTCTCGCATGCAGGTTGCATCAGAGCTACCCCGCTCGTTCCACATGAGGTGTCTATTATGATCTTCGAACCGTCGATCAGCCGGTTGAGGATGTTCGCTCTTTCCTCATTCCTCTCATCGCTCGCCCTTGCGCTGTCGGGTTGCGCAGGCTCTTCTCAACAGGCCGGGGAAAAACTGATTTCCGCAGAGCAGGTGCGCAGTCTGACGGCAGACGAATCGCGTCAGAGCCGCCCGGTGAGCCTGCGAGGAGTCATCACCTTCTGCGACCAGGAAGGTTTCTATCTGGCGGATTCCGGCTCCGGGGTCTATGTCAAAACTCAGGGCGAGCAGATGGAAACAGGGCAGAGGGTCGAAGTCGAGGGCGCGACCGCTCAGAGCGGCTCGATGGCCATCGTCACCAGCGTCCGCCTGAGGGTGACTGGAAAAACCACGCTGCCTGAAGCAAAGGGACTGTCTTTGAAGGATGTATCTTCGGAGAAGAATCAGTGCCAATGGGTGACCGTTGAGGGCATAGTTCGTTCGGCTGTTGTGAGAGAAGGTCGGATCGAGATTGAACTGGCGGAAGGAGGGATGAGGGCAAGAGCTCGGGTCGCCGGAGTTGCCGATCAAAAAAACGAGGAGATGGTCGATGCCCGGATCAGACTTTACGGAGTGGTCGGCAGGCGGAATGAAAAGGACGAAGGCGCGGAGTTGCTCGTCCCTGCCTGGGATCAGATCGAGGTCAAACAACCCGCGCCCGCCGCCGCGCAGTCGATTTCAATAGACGCTGCGCTTCAGATGCGAGGGCCGGGAGCGTTCGATCATCGAGTGAGAGTGCAGGGATTGATTACCTCCATCAAGCAGGGCGAATCAGTCTTCATACAGGACGACACGGGCGGGATACTGATTTCCACATCCAGCGCGGGCGGATTCATTGTGGGCGACCGGGTCGACGTGCTCGCCTTCCCCGCGCTGCGCGATTACAGGGTCATCCTCGAAGACCCTGCCATGCGAAAACTCGGAACCTGGTCGACGGACGCCGCGCAACCGGGCGATTCTTCAACCGACCTGCCGACCCTGACCGAGGTAAGACAGATTCGCGCGCTCACTCCCGATCAGGCAAGCCTGCGCTATCCGGTTCATTTGCGAGGCGCCATCACTTACCGCGACCGCTCCCCGATCACTTTCTTCCAGGATTCGACCGCCGGGATATATGTCGATACGCTCGGCCAGAACCTCGATATACAAGCGGGCCAGATGGTCGAACTCATAGGCGAGACCTGGCCTGGCGACTTCGCCCCGGTGATCAGGAAGCCGCAGTTCAAGTCGCTCAAACAGAGAGCGCAGATCGCGGCCAGGCCGGTTTCATTCGACGACCTGATGTCGGGCAAAGAAGACAGCCAGTAGGTCGAGGTTCAGGGTACTGTTCGATCCATTACAGAAAGGGAAGGGAGGATATTTCTCGACGTGCTGTCAGGGGGCGGACGCTTCAGAGTGCATGTCCCTCCGGAATCCGACCGCTCGGTGTTCGACCGTCTGATCGATGTCCGCGTGCGAATGCAGGGAGTCTGCGGCTCGGTCTTCAATCAGAGAAGGCAGTTGACAGGAGCCAACCTGTTCCTTCCCAGCCCCGACTGGATGATTGCGCTGGAGAAGACCGCTGAGGCCGACCCGTTTTCGATGCCTGCTACGCGCATCGATTCGCTTTTACAGTTTTCGCCTTTGTCATCCGTCGGGCAGAGAGTGAGGCTTCAGGGCGTAGTCACTTTGCAGCAGCCGGGGCAGGCGATTTTCATCGAGGACGAAAGCGGGGCGGTGCGCGTCGAAACCTCTCAACCCGGCGCGCTCGAGCCGGGTGAAAGAGTCGATGTCATAGGCTTCCCCGTCATGGGCGAGTATTCTCCTCTGTTGCAGGATTCTATTTTCAGACCGACAGAGTCGGGCGAGCTTCCCCGCGCAGCCGCAATCAGCGCCGAGCAGGCGCTCGGAGGAAGCTATGATAACCGTCTGGTCGAAATCGATGCGCTGGTTCTGGATCGCGCCTTCAGTTCTGTAGAACAGGTGCTCGTCCTGCAATCGGGGCCGATGATCTTCAACGCTCACGTCGAGCAGGAAGGCGCGCTTCCCGATAAGGGAAGCCGGGTGCGCGTCACCGGCGTGTGTTTGGTGCAGGTCAACAGCGCGCGCGAACCCAAATCCTTCCGACTGCTGATGCGCTCTCCCACAGATGTCGCGCTCATAAGCAAGCCCTCGTGGCTGACTGTCGAGCGCACGCTCTACACTCTGGGGGCGATGACCGCTTTCGTGCTCATGTCGCTCGCCTGGGTCGGAGTGCTCAGGAGGCGGGTGCGCAAACAGACCGAAATCATCCGGCACAAACTGGAGCAGGAAGAGGCGCTCAAGGAAGCGGCCCAGTCTGCCAACCGCGCAAAATCTGAATTCCTCGCCAATATGAGCCACGAGATTCGCACCCCCATCAACGGTGTCATGG
>CAZPQE010000089.1:0-14718 GCA_964588615.1 uncultured Clostridia bacterium
GAGGCGCATCTCTTCAGGGCTGGACCCATGAGCCGGTTTGTCTATCGCCACTTCGATGACCTTCACGTTGGTGTCATCTATCCAGGCGATCTGATTTTCATCTACCCATACATGAGTTGTTGCAATAACCGACATCGTTTATCGCCTCCTGGTCAATCTATCACGAAAAGTTGGAAATGTGGAAATGAGGCGACAAGCCTCTGCGACCAGTATGGTTCGTCATATCGTTTATCGTGTATGGATGGAAGGGTGACTGATGTGCTCTCTTCACTCAACAATCGCGTTACGAGCGATTCGACTTCCGCGTATCGCCCCGCCCCGACGAACTTGCCCGCAAGCCTTCCCTGCCGGTCTATGACGAAAACTGTGGGGAGCGCCGCCACCTGTCCGAGCGGACTGAAATCGATGAGGGTCGATAGCTGAAAGTCGGGCGCGGGATGGGGCACGGCCAGAGTGTAATTTATATCTGCCCGCGTCTCGACGAACCTGTCGACTGCGGCCCATCCTTTGTCGTCTGTGCTGACGGCTACGATCTCTAATCCTTCGGCCTGACGCTTTTCGACCATTCGCGCCAGATGCGGAATGCTCGCAACGCAGGGAGCGCACCACGTAGCCCACACATCGACGATCACCACCTTGCCCTGATAATCGGCGATCGAGCGAACTCCGCTTTTAGTCTCGAATCGGAAATCGGCGACTGATCGCCGCAGGTTCGGATCGAGGAACTGACCTTCCTGTTTGCCCGCGCGAATCATCGGCCTTATTTTCCCCAGGTAGAAAAACGCGGCAAGCGCGGCTATCACGACGATGGGAAGAGCTACCAGCAATCTTTTTCGAGTTGATTTCTGCATCGTCGAAAGCGCCTTCAAATCACAGGTTGACAAACTGAGATGTGCATTGAGGGCATCGCTTCGCTTTTATGGGGATTGATGATGCGCAGAATTCGCATTCTTTCGTTTCCGCAACAGCTTCTTCCTGTTTGCGCCTCATGGCGTTTATGCTTTTGACCACGAGAAACACTGCGAAGGCGACAATGAGAAAACTGATCACAGTGTTGAGAAATGCTCCGTAGTTGATGGTGACTGCTCCTGCTGCCTGAGCTTCAGCAAGAGTTGGGTATGGCCCGGCAGTCTTGCCATCCTTGATGACCACGAACAGGTTCGAAAAATCCGCGCCGCCAAGCAGCAGCCCGATTGCAGGCATGAGTATGTCGGAGATGAGGCTCTTGGCAATCGCCCCGAATGCGCCGCCGATGATTACGCCGACAGCCATATCGACCACGTTGCCGCGCATGGCAAATTCTTTGAACTCCCTGAGCATCGTTTTCACCTCAGATCAGCTTCAGGTTGACGAGTATCGAGCGGAGCCGTTCTCTGGTTTCAGGCCGCACCGCGACGAGGGGCAATCGATAAACCTCTTTTATCCTGCCCATCAGCGCAAGAGCGGCTTTCACAGGCGATGGGCTTGTCTCAAGGAAATTCGCTTTCATCAACGGCATCAACTCGCGGTTCAAACGCCTCGCTTCATCCCAGTCATTCTCAAGAGCCGCGCGGGTGAGCGCGGCCATCTGGCGGGGGATTTCGTTCGAGGCGACCGAGATCAGTCCTTTTCCGCCGAGCGCGATGACGGGCAGCGTGACCGAATCATCGCCCGAAAAGATTTTGAAGTCCTCCGGCGCGCGCGTGGCAATCTCGGCTATCTGGCTGATGTCGCCCGATGCTTCTTTCACTCCGATTATGTTGGCAATCTCAGTCAGTCTCAGCACAGTGTCCGGCAGCGTGTTGACCGCAGTGCGCGGAGGCACATTGTAAAAAATTATCGGCAGCCGGACGGATTCCGCTATGGCGCAGAAGTGCTCATAGAGACCTTCCTGCGTGGGTTTGTTGTAATAAGGCGTGACCGAGAGCAGGCCGTCAGCGCCGAGTCGTTCGAACTCGCGGGCCATTCGAATCACCTTAGATGTGTTGTTGCCGCCCGCGCCCGCGATGACCGGGACGCGACCTTTTGCCGTTTCGACAACGATCTCGACCACCCGGCGCTGTTCGTCTTCGGTCAGCGTGACGCTCTCGCCGGTCGTTCCGCACGGAACCAGAAAATCTATTCCTTCGCTGATTTGGAACTCGACCAGGCGGCGCAGCGCGGCCTCATCGATTGACAGGTCTTCGTTAAACGGCGTCACCAGCGCCGTGCCGCATCCTTTGAGGTTGGATATGTCTGCCATTTTTTCTCCTGCTATTTCTGAAAATCGGTCAGTCGATCGATTATTTCCGAAAATTCATAAAATCCTTTTTTGCCTTCGATCCAGCGGGCCGCGACTAAAGCGCCGCGCGCAAACCCCGCCCGGCTGCGCGCCGTGTGAGTGATGGTTATGGTATCGGCTTCCGAATCGAATCCGACGACGTGAGTGCCGGGAATGTGTCCGGCCCGCGTGCTCGAAGTCCACACCTCGCGGTTCAGTTTTTCTTCGACTATGCGTTTGAGAAAAATCGCCGTACCCGATGGGGCGTCTTTCTTGAACCGATGATGCATCTCTTCGATGAACGGATCGTAATCAGAAAAGCGGCTCATCAACTCGCTCGCGTAGCGCGTGATTTTGAACATGAGGTTTACGCCGATGCTGAAGTTCGATCCGTAGACAAAGCCGATGCCGCTTTCTTCGACCAGCGCGCGAACTTCATCAGTTCGGTCGTACCACCCGGTAGTTCCCACGACCGTCGAGAGGCCAGCCTCAGCCGCCATGCGGATGTTATCGATCACCACATCGGGCTGAGTGAAATCGATGCACACGTCAGCGTCTTCGAGCCTCCCGCGACTGCCCGCTGCAGGATCGATCACCGCGACGACCTCTATATTTTCCGAAGCGGCGGCCTCTTCGACCATCCGCCCCATTTTGCCGTAGCCCAGTAGCGCCAGTTTCATTTCGTTTTTTAGAGCCTGTCTGCAAACTATGGAAGCGGCGGCTGTGTCAGTAGCCCGACCGTCTGAGAGGGCTTGCTTGCGCCATCTTGCTCACACGCTATCTACCGACACCTCTCTCAGTTTGCAAACACGCTTTTAGAACACGCACCCGGTGTTGACAGCCAGCCTGCGCACCTGCGCGCGCGACGGCTGATAGATGATCGTTTCAAGATGGTCGTTGCTGCGAAGCAACTGGTAGACAAGCCCCGCATCGCTGACGAAGTAGTAAAAGGTCTTGTCCATGTCTTCGACGCATCGCTTGAACTCTGACGCGAGTTTCAAATCCTGCCGCGACAAAGCGTCCGACGGCTTGAAATAAATGCTGAACACCTTTCCGGTCATCGAAGCAGGAGCGCGATAAATCTTCGCAAGGCTCGGCGACAGGTAAGAGAAAGTCACTTCGCCTCCCTCGACTTTGAAAGGCCCGTCCATATTGCCTTCGTTAGCTTCCTGCTCAAGACTGAGCGCGCGCGCAACGTCCGCCGGCGTAGATTGAAGGGGAGTGATCCCCCGCCAGGAGTTCTTAGCCGTTCGTTCGGGCACGGCAGAGGGAGCAGTCGCGGTCTTAGTCTTCGAGTAGCGGGATTGAGCCGATTGAATCGACACAAGGAAAAACAATATCAATAGCGCGGCAAGCGATCTTTTCACACTAACTCCACTTTCATCTAAAAAATCTCATCGCGCGATGATCGGCAACACCAGAAAGATCAGGATTCCGACGAGAATCGGCGCGATGGCAAAAATGAAAATCCATCGAGCTTCGCGTTTGAAACCGAACCGAGCCGGTTTCATGGGATCATCCTCCCCGCTTTGCGAAAGGTTATGATACGCAAGGCGAAGGCGAAAGGCTATCAGTTTATTCAATCGCTCGCTGCATTCCGATCATCTCGACTCGTCAGTCTGCGTCGGCTATGTCGAAGAATCCGACCCGGTGCTGGCCATCGATTTCTACCAGACCCATCCAGAAGTCGAAACAGGCGTCGAACTCTTCGTCCGCATCAGGGAGGAACTCGATGCACAACCACTGTCGGAAGTTCTCGTCAGTCACTTCGTCGGGAACAGACATGTCGCCCGCTGTGAAGTCACTGCGAAGGTACTGAAGCGAGCAGGGGTTCGAGTCGATACGACAGTCAGCAGGATAAACCATCTCATCGCGCTCCCACACCTCGGCAAGCTCTCTCAGATAAGCTTCGATCATCTCCTGAAGCTTCGACGGCGAAACCTCGCGCTGGAGCCAGGGAGCGAACATCGAATGAGCCGACAGGTAATCGCGGGCGATTATACTCGCGGCGAACTGTCGGGCGAATGTTTTATATTCTTTTTTCATCGCCTCGGCTCCTTTCTCAGGCAAACACCTGCGAGTCGAATTGAGCGAAAAAAACCTGATGAAGAGAAGCAATCGCCGCTTCGACATCGCTCTCTGCCAGAACGAGGTTGATCGTTATCGGAGATGAACCATGAAGTATCGCTCCCAGCTTGGCGCGATCGAGCGACTTGAAAGCGAGGCTGGTGAATGTCGCGTCCTCTCTCAACTCTTCGCCGACCAGCGACACGATAGCTCTGTCTTTTTGGGCTTCGACAGAGGCGACCTTCGATATCTCTTCGATCATATCGCGATAATGATCGTCACTGGCGGACTTCGCGTCAATGGCTATGGCGACGCTCGAAGCTGAGACAGCCATCAGCAGGGGAGCCACTCTCTGACGATTGAGCGCGTTGAGGACTGCGCGAAGGAAATCGTTGGCCGATGAAGGCCGTATGCCGTCAGCGCCCACGCCCGCATGGACGTTGAGCAGTGTCACAGGGCGCGTGTAGGCGATGGATTTGATGAGGTTGGAGCAGGCGGGCGCGACAGCGCGAATTTCCGTCCCCACGTCGTCAGGCTTTTTTGAGTTGTAGATGTGAACCGGAATGTTTTTCTGCGCAGCCGGATGAACGGCTTTCGGATGAAGCACCTTCGCGCCGAAAAAAGTAAGCTCTGCGGCTTCGTTGTAGGAACAGACCCGGACGGTGCGCGCTGATGAAAACACGTTGGGATCGGCGGTCATCAGGCCGGATACGTCCTTCCATATTTGAATGTCAGCGGCGTCGAGCGCCGAGCCGATTATCGCCGCCGTGAAATCCGACCCTTCGAAGCCGAGAGTGGTCGTCGCCCCTTCGCGCGTCGATCCGATGAACCCCTGAATGACGGGCATCTGACCGCTTTCGAGCGCGGGCAGCAGACCCTCACGTATCCGCTCGTTGGTGATATCGAAGATCGGAGACGCGCTGCCGTATCGGTCGTTGGTGATGATGAATCGGCGCGAGTCCATCAGCGTTGCCGGAAGGCCGCGCTCCTGCAAGGCGGCAGCGACGATGGCCGAAGAGAGCAGTTCGCCGTAGGCGAGAATCTTGTCCAGCCCGCGCGGCGGCACTTCGCCAAGTATGGCAAGACCTTCGAGCAGGCGGGAAAGCTCGTCGAAGTGCGCATCGATAATTTGAAAGACACCGCTTTCAGTCGAAGAACTGACGAGTTTGATGACTTCGTTTATATGGCTCTGTCGCAGAGCGTCGAGCGTATCGATTCGCGCCTGCGAATCGCCTGCGGCAGAAGCCTGCGCGGCTTCAAGCAGCCTGCGCGTGGTCTTTCCCATGGCCGAGACGACGATGACAGGCTTGAGGTCTGCGCGCGCGCGAATGATTTCTGACACGCGGATAACCGAAGCGGCGTCTTCGACCGACGTGCCGCCGAATTTCATCACTATCATGACAGGTTACAGGTTACAGGTTACAGGTTACAGGCGATAGGGAGCAGGGGACAGGGAAGGACGCGGATACTGTGCGTTGCATTTTGCTTCCAGTGTCCTGTTCCCTGTTACCTGTTCCCTATCACCTAATCAAAATAGCCCTGAGCTTTCATCAATTCAGCGTTGAGTATCGCCGCGCCAGCCGCGCCGCGAATGGTGTTGTGAGAAAGCACAACGAATCGAATATCGAACACCGGGCATGTGCGAATGCGACCGACGACCGCGCTCATCCCCTCTCCCGCGTCGCGGTCGAAGCGAGGCTGCGGGCGATCTTTTTCATCGGCGATGATGATTGGGCGCGTGGGCGCGAAGGGGAGTTTCAGTTCCTGAGCGAGCGAGGAGAAGTTGGCAAGCGTAGCTGCGATTTCTTCGGGCGACGCTTTTCTTTCAAGCTCGATCGAGACGCATTCCATGTGTCCGTCTTCGACGAACACGCGGTTGGTGTGCGCGCTGATGGCGGTCTCGGCGAAACGTATGCGGTCGCCCTCGAAGCTGCCCATGATTTTCAAGGGCTCGGTTTCTATCTTTTCTTCTTCGCCGCCGATGAACGGGATGACGTTGCCGAGCATATCGACTGCGGCGTGTCCGGGATAGCCCGCGCCGGAAAGAGCCTGAAGAGTTGTGACGATGACTCGACGCGCGCCGTAGGCTCGATGAATCGGCGCAAGGGCCATCACGAGTCCGGCGGTCGAGCAGTTGGGATTGGTGACTATCGCGCCCGACCATCCGCGCAGTCGGCGTTGAGTAGCTATCAAACCGAGATGATCAGGATTGATTTCAGGAACCAGCAGCGGAACGTCTGCGCCCATTCGATGATTCTTCGAATTGCTCAGGACTATGTAGCCCGCCTGCGCGAAGTCTTCTTCGATCTTTCCTGCGACCGACGAGTCGAGACCTGAAAACACGAGACGGCATTCGAGCGACGGCTCGCAGGGCTTGACCGCGCGGTCTTTGATGCGTTCGGGGATGGGCGAGTACTGCCGCCAGGTGGTCGCGTCTTTGTAGGGCTTGCCCGCAGAGCGATCCGATGCGGCAAGTTCCGCGAGTTCGAACCAGGGATGATTTTCAAGGAGTTTTACGAATTTCTGCCCGACCGCTCCGGTAGCGCCGAGCACTCCGACTGGAATTTTGCTGGACATCTTTCCTTACCTCGATAATTTGAGTCGCCGCCAAAGAACTGAGTATAGCATTCAACATCGTCATTCCTCCAAAAGCAATCGAGAGATGTCAGGGTCTTGCCTTGTCGGATAGAATATCGACAGTCACAGGAGGTAAATATTATGACCACGCTTGAGCAGGTGATGGAAGCAGCGCGGGCATTGCCGATTGAAGAGAGAAGGCTACTGCGCCAGTGGCTTGAAGAGCAGGAGCGCGAGCCTGAGCAGTGGCGTCAGCGCGAGGAAGAAGTGCGTCAGCAATCGGAGAGGTTTCGCAGGGCGATGAGATGGATCGATGAGAATCGAGCGCAGTATATGGGGCAGTGGGTCGCCTTGGATGGAGACCGTCTCATCAGTCACGGACAGGATGCGCGACAGGTACACCTCGACGCCAAAGCTGCCGGGATCGAATCACCCTTCGTAGAGCGCGTGATGGAGGAAGATAATCTTCCATTTTGCGGAGGCTGGATGCCATGAGCGAAACACTGACGTTTGCCAAAACTCATCAGTACGATACTTCGAAGGCAGGAATATCTGTCCCTGTCACGCTACGTCACGGCGCTGACAGTGTCGATCTCGAAGCCAAACTGGATACCGGATCGAGCCACTGCGTTTTCAAAAAGGCGCACGGCGAATTTCTTGGCCTCGATATTGAAAGCGGCGTTTCGCAAGAGATGCGCACTGTGACAGGCAATTTCCTGACCTATGGCCATGAAATCGGTCTGTCGGTGCTGGGAATCGAGACGACGGCGACGGTGTACTTTGCGTCTGATGAAAACTTCACGCGCAATGTGCTGGGCCGTCAGGGGTGGCTTGATCGCGTGCGGCTCGGCGTCATCGATTATGACGGCAGGCTCTATCTGAGCGCCTACGACGATCCCTCTTTGTGATTTTCCTTCAATCGCATGACCATACTGGTGTAAGACGCGACGGCGCGCAAAAGCTCAGTCTTTGAAATTTTTTCGTTCGCAGTGTGGGCGTCGAGTATCGAGCCTGGCCCGAACAACAGCGGGCGACCCCAGTTGGTAAGCAGCGGAATGTCTGTCGTGAATGCGACGACTGAAGTTTCGTACCCTTCCATCTCTTCCATAAACACCGGCTCGCATTCGAATTTGTAGCGGATGCCTGTCCAGTCGCTGATCGTTTCCTCGATGATGTTTTTGATCGAGCAGGTATCAGTGACTATGCGAAGGAGGATTTCGGCCTCGGCCTCAGCCGCTATGACGTTTGCCGCCGCTCCTCCCCGTATCACTCCGATGTTCATAGTCGTCGCGCCCAGCTTCTCGTTTTCAGGAAACTTCACTGCGCGGAGACGGGCCAGCGCGTCGAGCAGTTTGTTGATGGCCGACTCTCCCAGATGAGGATAAGCCGAATGAGCCGCCCGGCCCTCGGCCCGCAAAACGGCTCTCAGAGCGCCTTTCGAGCCAAGCGCAAGTTTCGATTCGGTAGGCTCGCCGTTTATCAGATAGCGACATCGCGTGGGGATTTCATTTGCCGCGCGAGCGCCGGGGCTTCCGGCTTCTTCTCCGACTACGAGCAGCAGGCCGAAATCAGAGACGTTTTGTTCGATCAAAGATTCAGCGGCTTTAATCATCGCAGCGATGATGCCTTTGGCGTCGCACGCGCCGCGACCGTAGATGAAATCGTCGTCTTCTCCGGGTTCGATGAGCGGCGGAACAGTGTCGGTGTGAGACGAGAGGACTACATCAGGGTCGCCTCTTCTGGCATAGACATTCGGACGGTCGTCGCCCGCGTCCTGCAACTCGACAGTGAAGCCTCGCGCTTCGAGGTAGTCAGCCAGAAAATGCGCGACCTCTTTTTCGTCTCCGCTTATCGAAGGTATGGAAATGAGCCGCCGAGTCAGTTCGAATACGTCCATAATCATGTCAGCAAACGCCTGATGAAAAGCTGAATCCTGTGCTCATCGCTGACGCCAGCAAAAGTTTCCGTCAAAGCGGAATAGGCATCGGGGGTTATGAGCACAGATTCGGCAAGATGAATTTTTTCTTCTTCCGCTTCTTCTCCCTCAACTGCGGAGGCTTCCTGGGATGCGCTGATGATAGCTTTGCTCAAGGTTTCTGTGTCGAGGCTGCCAATAACCCTTTTCAGAAGCATCGCCGTCGTGGGAGTGATCCATACCCTGACCACGCCTCCTTTGAGTTTTTCACCCTGAACACAGAAATAGTAAAGACCTGGGCTGGTGGGTGAAGGAACATCGAAATAGGGTTGAATCTTTGCACCTGCGCTCGTCGTTATTGAGAATCGTTTTCTGCCGGTTTCTTTTTCGTAGACCCATAGGTTTCTGCTGGTTTTTCGCGCGCCGCCGCCGCTCTCTTTCCATTCGGCTGTGTAATCATCAGGCTTGGGCGGGAGCATTTCTTCTTCGAAGTATAAAAACTCTCGCAGGCTCTCTTGCCACAAAAGCCAGCCGACTCTCATGTCCGCCTCATTGCCGGGCGCGGCTTCAGCGACTTTCTGGCGGCGTTCTTCTATCAATTGCGCGTATTGACTGAGCACCTCGGCTGCCATTTCAGTCGGGTCTCCTTGAGTTGATGGGACTCTGATGGAGCGCGTTGCCGAAGGGTGCATGAGGCTCGTCCCGCAGTAATCCCTGATGTTCTTATCGGATTTGACGCAGAGCATTTTATGCTCGACGCCGAGCCCCTTGTGCATGACATCGATTTTCAGATTGCTCCAGCCTGAGTGCGGAATATTCTTCGCTGCGCAATATACTTGAGACCAGTCGCCCTCTTCGAATTTTCTCCTCATCATCGTTGCGACTCTCGATGCCAGAAAGAAATGAGCTTTGACGAATTCTTTCCTGGAAAAAGCCGGAAGCACGATGGGGTTTTTCATTCGCCTGTCCAGCCTCCTGCTTCAAGCTCAGGAAATTCTTCCCGGACGACCTGTGCGACCGAGTTCCGAAATTGATCGTAGTCCACTTCGACCGTTTCACCTGATTCCATCTTTTCTTTGAGCCACATTGAAAACAGTTTGCGGCTATCGATTTCGCTCCTTCGCCTGACGTGCAGATATCGGACGATGAATTCATCAGGTGTTTCCTTCAGCCTGAGCTTTATGAATCGGCGAATGCTTGAGAGGGAGCCTGTTCGTTTGTGCGAGCGCGCAGCAATGCCTGACGCGCGCTTTCGGCAATGCAGTATCAGGTCATAGCCTACGGCATTTTCAGAAACGAACTGTTTGAATGTTCCGTGCCGTTTGTCGAGCATTTGAGTTTTCTCGATCTCGAAACCGCTTGATGAAACGGCATCCTGAATGACGGACCATACCGCTGATGAGGAATTATGAAATACGAGTGTCAGCCATCTGTCAGGTTTCAGCACCCTGCGCATTTCGGCAACAGCTTTGGTCATCAATTCCTGATAATGATGGATGGTCTTGCGCTGCGCCCGGTTGATGATTGCTTCTTCCGCAGGGTCGGTGAAGACGCCAAGCCATGCCTCCCACAGAAAGTTCATCTCAGTATAATTGATGTTGCTCCCGAATGGAGGGTCGGTGAAGATGTAGTCAATCGAGCCATCAGGGATTGAGCTTAAATCCATCGCGCTTTGGGTCGATACGCAGAAAGAGGCGCGGGGAGTCTGAACGCAGGTTGCCAGATAATTTCGGATGGTTTTCGCTTTGCGATTGAAAACCTTGAATACGTTCTGCTCATTGAAAATCATCGGGACGTTGTAATTGGCTATGTTTCCGCTTCCTCCCCAGAACCGAAACTCCGACAGCCTTGTGACTCGCTGATACAAAGACGTCACGGTGAACATCAGCTTGAGGCTTATCTCTTCATCCCGCCATCTCCGAGCCACATCCCACAGCACAGCCATCGCGCGAAGGCTGCGTCTGGTATAAAACGCATCGACTGATTCCATGCCATGCGCGATTGCCTGCCTCGTATTTACGCCTTCCGGAAGCTTCGCGGTCGGATGCCATTGATTGATGCCTGCTTCTTCGCTCGCTCGTATCGTTCTCAAATCGTGCTCGTTCGGCATCGCTTTGGTTTCCTGCAATCCTGACTGGCAACAGCGATAGCCGACCTCGACCGGATACAATTGAGTGCGGAGTAGCTTTCGTTTTTGCAAATGCTTCGAGCAATGTGGGCAGTCGAATTCGGCTCTGATTTTGCTCTCCCGCACATTGTCGCGCTCGTCCCGCGCGACATCCCACAAAACGAATTCCTCACGGCAGAACTCGCATATCAACCCGTAGCTCCAGACCATGTACTCCATCGGAACGATCCGGTCGCAGGCTCGGCAGTTGGTTCCAAAAAGTCGGATTTCCTCGTCGTCGGTCGCGGCGAGAATTTCATCTATCGAACCTTGATACTTGAGCGCATCGACAGGCGTGATGAAGTTCATGGCTATGAATGTGGCAGCGGGCGCGAGATCGATCAATATGGGTTTGCGCCCGCAACTGAGAGCCGCAACTCCGGTCATGCCCGATCCACAAAAAGGATCGAGCACAAGTTCACCCGGACTTGTGTAATGCTCGATCAGATGTTTGATTGCTTCGGGCGGAACCTTGGTGTGGTAAGTATGCGCATCGTAGACGTGAGTGTTTTTTCCAGCGGTCAGGTTTTCCGGCTGTGGATTGACTGAATGCCCAGGTTCACTGGTCGAGTGTGATTCCACAAAGGCCCGCAGGCTTTGGTTGGCATGTGGCGAATATGAGAGGCTTGAGAAATCGCCCAACGAACGGGGAGCGTCCTTGAGGTCAAGGCAGGGGCGCTCGCGCTCAATCAGGATGAGTTGCTTATGAGTACTCATTGAATCGAACGCCTTGAGAGTCAGAGTGAATCCTGGAGCGAGTTCCCGTCACGCGCTCCTGGTCTCAGCCGCTTTCGCGTCAATTGCTGCGGCTTCCTGTTTGTCGGCCCGGTAAGGCTCGTAGCAGGTGCGGCAGCGCGCTTCATAAGAGCCGTCGCCGATTTCGATCTGTGAGTTGCCTCCTGCGACGCGCTGTGTGTAATGCGCGAGGCTCCCACATCGCACGCACACCGCATGCATCTTGGAGACGTATTCGGCCACCGCCAGCAGCCGGGGCATAGGCCCGAACGGACGGCGAAGATAATCCTGATCGAGCCCGGCGGCAATCACTCGCACGCCCGCATCGGCAAGCTCCATGCACACATCGACTATACTGTCGTCGAAGTACTGGACTTCATCTATGCCGACCACTTTGACTCCGATGACTATGTTGGAGCGAAGCGAGGCTGAATCCGAGACCGCGATTGCATCAAGCCCGCGATTGTCGCGCGATACTATGCGCATAAGGTCGAAGCGACTGTCTACGGTGGGCTTGAATATCTGTGTGCGCTGCCGCGCTATCTCGGCCCGGCGTATCCGTCGGATCAACTCCTCGCTCTTGCCGCTGAACATCCCTCCCGATATTACTTCGATCCATCCTCCTCTCAGATTCAACCCGTCCATCTATCGATCTTCCTCCTGTTGCGAATTCTTCAATTGAGCTTGCCTTGCAGTTTGCGAAATGCGTTGAGCGCCAGCCTGTAGCCGGGATTCAACTCCAGCGCCGCCTTGTACTCATTGAGCGCATCGAACTGACGGCCCAGAGCCTCATAAACGCGGCCCAGATTGAAATGCGGATAAAAGAAACATTCATATCTTCTGGCTTCCATCGCGCGACGTAGCCAGGGAATCGCGCCGTAATAATCTCCCTTCTCGATCAGGTAAGCTCCGATGTCGTTGTAGGGATTTCCGAAATCAGGATCGATGTCTATCGCCTGTCGGCATTGCTCTATTGCTTCATCCGTCCTCTGCATGAACGAATAAGCCCAGCCCAGGAAAGTGTGACCTTCTGCCGTCGGGTAGAGGTCTATCGATTGACGATAGAGATCGGCAGCTTCGTCAAGTTCGTTGCGCATCTGCGCTTCATAAGCGAGTTTGAATAACCGCAGAGCTTCGCGTTTGCGCCCGGCTTCTTCTGCGGTGAGAAATTCGGTTCTGCCGAACGGCATGCCGCCTATGCCTGAGTCGAGCGCGATGGATTCTCTTTCGCTCATCGTGACACTCTGCAAACTGATTTCATTGAGGAGGTCTTGCCTGCCCCCTGTGACAGGTGTAACAGGTGACGCGGCCTCCGAGGTTGTCGTCGTTGATAGCGCGGACGCGCTTTATCATCTTCCGGGCCGCAAGCTTTGGCGCTTTGTCGTCCTTATCCCACTGATCTTTTATGTGACAGTGCGTGCATTCGACGCCGAGCGAGGCTTTGAAGGCAAACATGATGCGCATCAAATCTTCAGCGCCCACGCCCTTGAGAACCTGAATGTTTTTGTACTGCTGCTCGACTCGCTTATCCTTGTTGCTGGCAGGCAGAGGGTCGAGCGAAGGCAGAATCACCGCTTCTTTCGAAGATGGAGCAGTCGGGCCTGCTCCTTCGCCCAGCGGGCCGGCCTCGACCGGTTTGGACGGATCGATTGGCGGATGATTCGGAGGGAGATCAGCCGGGTTGGTCTGAGCAGACGGGGCGGCAGTCTGTGGTGTCCGGGCCGACATGCCGTTTGCGACGAAGAAGCCTGCCACAAGCCCCACTACGATTCCAAAAATTGCGTAGGTTATGTCTTCCTTGTTCATTTACTTTCCACGCTCTGCAAATTCAAACTGATGAAACCAGCAAAATGCAGCGTCATTCTAGCACACCCGTTTGTTTGCGGCGAAGCAAACCAGAAGCTTGCGCGCAGGATCGCTCTTGAGTAGCATCCTGCCGAAGGGAGGTCGATCTCATGAAAGAAATTGCAGGGCGTGTCATGCTAATCTTATGCCTGATCTTTGTGTCGGCACATGCGGCTGCTGCTCAGGATAAGCCCTCTTCGAAGGAGGTCTTCACCGGAACGATCGTGGCCATCGGCGGAAGGACGGCGGGAGTTTCGGCCACATTTACACTGCGAATCGACGAAAAGACTTCCGCCGAAGACGCAAAGCGGCTGCTCTCCGTCCTCGAAGACGACAAGCAGGAAGGCTTGTTAAAGTCGATCAGAAAAGAGAACCTCGGCACATTTTCCGTAGGCGCGCAGGTCGGGCGCGAAATTAACTTCGTCCTCGAAAGCGCGACCGGAGGCAAGCGCAGGATATTCGTCGTCTTCGAACGCTGGTTGCGATTTGCCGAGGTGCGCGGAGGCCATCGCTCTGAGGATTATCCGTTCGGCGTCATCGAATTGTTCATCGATGAGAAGGGCAAAGGGGCGGGAACCTTTATCGCCGCCGCCAGGATCAAATTGAAGATGGACGAGGAGAGCGACAAACCCACGCTGGAAATAGAAAACTTCGGAACCTTCCCTGCCAAGCTCATCGGCGTCCGTCAGCGCAGCAGGAAATAGACGAATCGTTCGTGGAAAAAGAATTGTATTTGGAGCAGTCGGATTGTAAATTGGCCATCAACGCCAGAGGTGGCGTTGATGGAAGCGCAATATTTATCTGAAAGGAGATGACTTTGAAAAAACAGATGTCCAGACGTTCGTGCCTCAAGAGCATGGCCGGAGCCCTCGGAGTCGCTTCGATTGCCGCGCCCGCGGCCCTGGCCGATCAACCCGCAATGCAGCGCGCACTCGACAACCTCGAGCAGGCAAGGCAGAACCTTCAGAACGCGACCGAGGACAAGGGCGGGCATCGCCGAAAGGCGCTCAACCTGGTCAATCAGGCTATCGCGCAGGTGCAGGCAGGCATACGCTTCGACAGAAGAAACTGAATCCGAGCGGAAATCCAAAACATGAATCAGGCGCGGATTCTGACCCGCGCCTGATTCGGCCTGAAGCCTGAGCAGGCGCAAGCGCCGCCTCCAAATTCGTT
>CAZPQE010000089.1:14728-16437 GCA_964588615.1 uncultured Clostridia bacterium
TTCGTTCTCACAGTCTCGACGCTGGAGAAAGAATCATGAAACGCGCATTACTTTCCCTGACCGCTCTGTTTTTCTGCCTTGCCGCAAAGTCGCTTGCCGATGAATTCCCGTCGGGCGAGATAATTCAAAAAGTCGAATGCAAATCCGCTCCCTTCAGCTACGCACTTTATCTTCCTTCTTCCTACACGCATTCAAAAAAATGGCCGATCATTTATTGCTTCGATCCGGCGGCCAGAGGCTCGCTCCCGCTTGAGCGGTTCAAGGAAGCTGCGGAAAAATACGGCTACCTCCTCGTCGGGTCCAACGACTCGCGCAACGGGCCTGACACTCCGCTCGGTCAGATAGTCCGCGCCCTCTGGGAAGACACTCACCTGCGCCTCTCGATAGATGAGAATCAAATCTGCGCGGCGGGGTTTTCGGGAGGCGCGAGAGTCGCCAGCGGAGTCGCTTACAGCGCCGAAGGAAGGATTCAGGGAGTCATCGGCTGCGGCGCAGGGTTCAATAGTCACATCACTCCTTCGGGCACGTTTCCTTTTGTGTTTTTCGGCACAATCGGAACCGAAGACTTCAACTACTACGAACTCAGGGAACTCGACTCGTCGCTCGCCGCATCAGGCATCACGCATCGGGTGGAGACTTTCGAGGGGGGACACGACTGGGCCTCAAGCGCGCTCTGTTTGCGGGCCGTCGAATGGATGCAGCTTCAGGCCATAAAATCGGGGAGGAGAGCCAGAGACGAAGCTTTCATCGAAGGCTTGTTTGCCGAGCGCGCACGATCGCTCGAAGCCTCAGTCGATATCTATCAGGCTTATGTGATGAGCGAACAGATCGCTCAGGATTTCAAAGGGCTGAGAGACGTGAGCAGATTCGAGAAGAGAGCCGCTGAGTTGAAAGACGCAAAAGAAGTCCGTCAGGCGATCAAACTCGACCGTGACCAGATAACAGAGCAGAAGCGGCGGGCGGCTCAACTCCTTTCGATGAGGGCGAGGCTCAGAAGTCCGCAGGAATTCGTTGCCGCGCCTGATTTGTCGGTCTCGTCCGGAGGACTGGAAAATCGCCAGTTCGGCGCTGCTACGGGTTCATCGGCGGATGCCGCCGATGAGCGAAGGCTGCTCGTCATGGATTTGAGAAGAGCCATCGCCGATCTGAAAAACAAATCCGACGCAAAAGAAAACACCCCTGAGCGCGCTCTTGCCCGTCGCATCCTCAATCAGTACACGGCTCATTCCTACGAACTGACTATGTTGTTGCTTCAAACCCGGAAGTATGAGCTTGCGGCGCAGAACCTCGAAGTGGAGGCTGAAATCAGGCCAGACAATTCGCGCCTGTTCTATCAGCTTGCCTGCGCGCACTCACAGGCCGGGAATAAAAAGAAAGCCATTGACGCATTGAAGAAAGCTGTGCAGAAGGGGTTCAAAAATATCGAGGAGTTGAAGAGCAGCCCTGCGCTCGACCAGATAAGGCAGGAGGCGGGATTTCAAAAAATTGTAGAGGGCATTAAGAAGGATTGACGCCCAGGCAGTCATTCCAGACTTGCAGGGCCGGTTTCCTGAATCAGAACGGCTACGCCGTCGACGCTCGCGGGTATCTTTTTGAGACTGGCGTCAGCGATTTCGAAGTCAACATTTACTTGAACAGCCGGCTGACCGTTCTTGTCCCAGGTTATGCCTATACCATTGACGCCGGGCAGTCCTTCTAAAATCTCCCGC
>CAZPQE010000090.1:0-16384 GCA_964588615.1 uncultured Clostridia bacterium
GGCCATTGCTTCCATCGCATGTTGGCCGAAGTTCCCGGCTGTATGCCTATGATCGCGCCTGAAACCGGATGGCCTTCGAGAAACCTCGCAGCAAACCTCCGGTCTTCTTCTTCGAGATGAATCGAAGTCCTCGCTTCCGCAAGCTCGACCCTTCGCGCGCCGACTGCGGCCACAAGGTCGAGATAGCGGTCAATTTCGTGCTCGTCTTCTCGCATCACGACCGGCAGGTTGAACACGAAACTGTAGCGGCTGAATCGAACGGACCATCCGGGGCTGGTCACATGCCCGGCGCGAAACTGCGCGCCGCTTGCCGAGGCGAGCAGAGCCAGCTTCCACGAGTGAGAATGAAACTCGTTGATTATAAGATCATAGTGCGCGGCGCGAATCTCTCTCGCCCGTTTGATCCATTCTCTGATCCCGGCGCTGTAAGGGAGATCGTAGATGTGGTCGAAGACCGAGGCTCCGTCCAAAACGTGCTCGCAGCCGGTGTTGTTTCCGACCTGAAGATCGATCATCGCCGAGGGGTATCGCTCGCGCAGGAGTTTGAGCGCGGGCGTGTACATCAGAAAATTTCCGAGTCCCTGATAAGCCAGCACCAGTATGCGCTCTATTTTTTCAGGCGAAAATCGGCATCGAGGCAGGCTTTCGAGATACACCCTGAGCAGGGCTTCCAGAGGCCGTCTGGTTATTTCCTTGAGCCAGTCGCGCATTTACTCGCCTTTCGTCTCCGCCAATGGAGCGACCGCGTCTTTTCGAACATAGTAAATGATTACCTTCCCAGGTCGTTCTTCGTATTCGGCGTCGAGCCAGGCTTTGAAATCCTGCTTGCGATCAACTTTCTTGAGGCGGGTCATCCCGACTATCTTAGGGCGCTCGGCTTTCAGGCGCGCGAACCATCCGTCGAATCCGCCCTCTTCCACCTTGTCGAGGTAATGATCCTTGCCGCGATCCAGAAAAAAGTATTTGCTCATATTGGTCAGATCGGCCAGCACCAGAATCTCCGTTGGCCCGTGAACGAATACCCTGTCGCCCGGCTCAAGATGAGAGGTTATTTCGCGCATGACCTTTTCCTGATCTTTCAGGATCAGACCTCGGCGGCGATAGGAGAAAGCGTCTTTCACATGAAAGAAAAAAACCAGCGTACACAACGCGGCGAAGCTCGCCGTCCGAACGGTGACAGGAAAGGGCGACGCCTTTTTAATGAGCAGCGCCAGATCGACGCCTCTCCACAGCGCCGCGATTATCACGAAAGCTGAAAAGAGAGCGATGTAGGGGAGGAAAGGATAAGTGTCTCCCGTCCCCTGCACATTTATCATGCAGAAAGCCAGATAAATGATCGGCGGCAGGGCGACCGCATGAAAAGGCGCGCGGTCGAGCAGATGGCCAATGCCTGATCTTGCAGCGCGCCATATTTCAGTCCCGAGCCAGAAAAGGATTCCCATCATCGACAATCGGAGGAAGATGCGATCAGCCCGGTAGTGATTCATCATTCTTTCGAGAAAGGTGAAGAACCGCGAGAGCGGCTTCATCTCTCCCGGCGCGTACACGTTGAGGTTGAAATCGAAAGTCCACAGGTAAAAATCTCTGACCGCGCCCGCCATCCACAGATGAGCGAGCAGCAAAACGAGCGGCAAAGCGGTTCCACAGATGAGAAGCAGAAGCCGCCGCTCTCGCCATCGAGTCAGGTAGCGCGAGAAGGCCAGCCACGCCACTCCGAAAAACATCAGTCCCGGCTGCCAACTCAGCGCCGACAACATGCTGAAAGCTCCGGCTGCAAACGGTCGGTCTTTTCTTATAGCCCACAGAGCGGCCAGCCCGAAAAGTATCATCGGCGTCTTGGGCTGAATGCCCGCGCTGTTGGAAACCGAGAAAGAATTGAACGCCATCATCACCAGGGCGGCAAGCGCGGCTGTCGCGCGGCTGTCGAAATATTCCATCGCCACCAGAAACACCAGCGCGACGATGATGATGCCCAGCAAAATGTATGTGACCCGGACGGCCCAGATATCGCGCACGCCCAGTGGCCGCGTCGCCACTATCGCCGCCGCGCCGATGTAAGCCGACAGCGGACTCTTGATGTTGACCACATCGCGGTAAGGCGCTCCTCCGCGCGCGATGACCTGCGCGAAGTATTCCCAGTTGGCGCGGTCTCCCCTGACCGGCTGACGACGGATGTCGTACTGGAAATTCACTATCGTCGCCAGCAGCACCACGAAAAACAGCAGACGCCGCCGCGTCAGCCATTGCAGCCGATGGTTTACTTTATCTTCGACAGTCTGTTTTCCAGGCCCAGCCGGAGTTTCTTCCATTATGAATCTCTCTCGCCCTCAATCTGTGTCAGTGACCGTCAGGGAGGGACTGCGACACCCAGGCCCTTGCCTACGCGCGGGCTACCGATACGTCCTTCCGTTTTCACGCGATGTAGCCAAGACCTCTGAGCCTTTCGAGCACGTCTTCATTCTCTTCCGAAGTGAACTCGATTTCTTTCTTCTCCTCCTGCCCGTCGGCGGAAGCCAGTCGAATCGGGTGCGCATCAAGATATTCTTCAGAGATGATTTCCCTGAGCGCCTGCCCGTCCATATCCGAAGGCACTTCTTTGTCGAGAAGGTAGAGCATGGTCGGCGCGATGTCGTAGATGCTTGCGCGCTCGGCTCTCACGCCCGATTTGATATTGGCTCCGCAGGCCACCATAACTCCATGCATGCGATGGCAGCCCGATATTCCGAAGGCATCTACCATGAATTTGTTCGATGTGAAGTCGGCATTGCCCATCGGCAGACAGCGCATGTCTCGCGGCAGAAAAGCTATGTCCGGCGCTTCCTCGACCATAGGCCCTTTGTAAATCTCGCCGCGTCGAAACACTTCCGACACCCATGCTTCGCCCGTCTCAGGGTCGCGCAGAGCGCGCAGTCGCTCGATGATCTTTTCGCACACGCTGTCATACCGGCTCGCAGCGACAGACCCTGCAGGTTCGCGCCCTTCGAGGTTCACAAAAATCTGTCCGTAGTTGCCTTTTGAAAAAGCGACGGTGCGCGACCAGTCGACATCGTTGAAAGAGAGGAAGAGCGAACTCAAAAGGCGCGATGCGCCGGGGCGCGCGCTTACGCCTCTGGACGGGCGCAGTGAGTCCGGTACGATTTTCTTGACCAGCTTGAAAGCGAGTTCTGGAGTGATTCCGAGTCTGAACAGTATTTTTTTTATGCGGGCCAGGGCTCCGCTTTTGAGTTTGAGGAACCCTTCATCGAGCAGCCACAGATTGAACGAGCAGTATTTGTGCGCCGGGCCGAATCCGTGATCGGAGACGATCCAGGTCTGAGGGTCACCCGCAAGCGCGATGAGTTTTCCGATGATTTCATCCGCGCGATGGAAATAATCATAGACGCGCTCGCGGTACATTCGCGCTTCTTTCGGATCGTGACGCGGATGGTCTTCATCGATTATGTGCCAGAGTTCATGCTGTATGCGGTCGGTTCCCCAGAAGTACTGAAAGAAGGCATCCCACTCATAGCTGTTCATCAGGTATTCAGTCACCTGGGCTTTGTATTCAAGCTCGTCGAAGAGTTCATCGAGCACGCCCTGAGCGTTTCCGTCTCCATAGGTCTGCGAGAGGTGAAGGCGGTAAGGGCCGAATTTCTCTTCCAACTCCGCAAGAAGCGAAGAAGGATGAGTGAAATCTCTGCGACCCGGCGGGGTCATGAAATCCGAGACCATCAATCCGTTGACCTCTGCGGGCGGATAGGTGCAGGGGAAATTGTGAACTATAACGCGATGCCCCGCCTGGCCGAGCAAGTCCCAGACAGCGCGCCCGCGACGCAGAGAGGCGTTGACTGCCATTTCGCGTTTGGAGTCCTTGTCACGGCGGATGAATTCGAAGATACCGTGCTTGCCGGGATTCTTGCCGGTCATAAACGAAGACCAGGCGACTGCGGTGATGGGAGGAAAAGTGGTTTCAAGATCGGCGCGCGATCCGTTGAGGATCAAACGCTCAATGTTCGGGAGGTAGCCTTTTTCGATCAGGGCGTCGAGCACATTGAACGACGCGCCGTCCAGACCTATGACTAGAAGCTTATGACTCATAGAATGCCCGTTCGAAGGGAGCAAAGAATATACCCTGCCGCCGCTTTTTCCTTCAACCGGGTTTGCGGAGTGCGCGCAATCGCTCAGTTATGGAAGGTCACGACCGTCGGCCAGATTGTCAGGTAGGATTTTGATCGGAGTTGTCTTCGACAGGCCGGCAGCCTTGTGCAACCTGCGTGTTGATTTCGCTGCGGCTGCGAGCTCGTTTCATTGCGGATATGGGCTGACCTCATTGCGGCTGCGCCGCTTCGATATGTGAAACGTCTGAGACGTTTCATCGGCGATTTCCTTTTTTTCTGCGGCTGCGCCGCTTTCAGCCGTGCGGCGTTTATCGTGAAAGATAGCGAGGCAAGAATATACACCGGCAAGTGTCGGGTCAGCTTGACAGGCGCAGTGGAAAAGTAATAGTGTGAGGCCCGCCTGAAAGCGGTTCCTCAAGGGCGCGCACTTATAACCTTCTTGTTTCGACCGACCGGAGTCGCGCCCGGTCGGCTTATCACGGGGTAAGGTATTCGCGGTCGGTCGAACGGGGCTGCCAATAAGCCTCCCCGATCGCGGCGTATCGTCGCGTGCGCTGTTACTTTGCAACTCCCACCGCCACGCGCGGCAGCCCTAACGGGCTGGGGCGCGACCAAGGTGGTCGAACTGCGGATGAAGCGAATGTGCATAAAGGCGTACACGGCAAAGCGGTCGCGCCCGTTCGCTTATCCGCAGCCCCGTTCGGCGGCTTAGAACTATGGGAGGCAAAGATGGCAAAATTGAGCGTCCTGTTCTTTCTCATAAGTCTAGTGGTATGGGCCACTAAAGTTGACGTACCGGTTTTTGCTCAGGTACAGACAACCGATAAAAAGGCGCAAGATATTGCCCGCATCGAGAAGCTCCGCGAGCAGGATATAGCCGCTACTCTGTCGCGAGATACTGTTGCCCTGACGGATTTGTGGACCGATGACGCTGTGCGCCTCAGCCCGGGCCAGCCGGCAGAGGTTGGCAAGAAAGCTATCCGAGAGAGCAACGAACGCTGGTCCGCTCGCCCAGGTGTCAAGGTGTTGAGCTACGTTCCAGAAACCAGGGACCTGACGATTTTGGACGGCTGGGCGGTCGAGTGGGGTAATTTCACAGGCTCGTATGTTGAGTCGGCGGGTGGTGAGGTGAAGCAGATTCGCGGCAATAGGTTGATGGTCCTGAAGAGGCTACCGGACGGCAGTTGGAAATACTTCCGTGGGATGGGCGTCTGAGTGACTTGCAGTACAGGTATCGCTGGCTGCCACGCCGCCGAACGACCTAAGACTTCGTGTGGCCCGGGTAGGCGCAGAACTTCTTAGTCACACTACCAGCCGCCACACAAGTCAGTTGCGCTCTCAGGCTCGTCCGTTCGGCCACAAAAAATCTCTCAGTTTTTGCCTTGCCGGCGCAAGGCTTGGATGTCGAGGTGTTCACTTTGAAAGTGTCAAATCAGCTTCAATACGCTCGCCCTTCTTATCCTCCGCCGATATTTCGCAGCAAGCGGGACAACTCTCGTTGATGCGCCAGACGCTTGGATACTTTCCATCGCTCCTTGAGCAGTTCTATATCACCACACGCCGACACCCTGCCAGCAACATCGATTTGCTACTGCCCTGTGATATAATCCTGCCCTGAACATTGACGGGAGTTGAGCATGAATTTCATCGTTGAGACTGAGCAAGAAGATGACGGGCGCTGGATAGCTGAAGTGTTAGAACTGCCAGGGGTGCTTGCTTACGGCCAGACCCTTGAACAGGCCAAAGCAAAGGCGCAGGCTTTGGCACTTCGTGTGGTCGCGGAGCGACTCGAACATGGAGAAATAGCTCCCGATTCGGTAAGCGTTACCTTTGCCGCTGCATGAGTCAATGGCCTGCAACCAAAGCTAAACGAATTCTCTCCGCCCTTCTTCGTATGGGCTGGAGTATCAAACGCCAATCAGGATCACATCGAACGCTATCCCAACCCGGCTGGCCAGATGTTGCATTCGCCTTTCACGACAAGGAAGAAATCGGGCCTCGAATGTTGGCCCGTGTAGCCAAAACGACAGGATTGAAGCCGGAAGATTTATAGGCTCTGACGCCGCGCCTAACGTCCTAACACTTCGTGCGGCACGGGTAGGCGCAAAACTGGTCAGTCGATAACCCATCTGCCGCGCGAGCCTTTGTCGAGCAGGGAGACGCGGATGCTCGGTTTCTTTTCCGACAGGCTGGATTTCCCTCACCGGCAGAGGCCGCGATCTGAAACCGGCTCTGCCGGCGGCAGTTCGAACCAGCTTTCATCAGGGAATCTTTGATGTACAATCGTCTGCCGGAGAGTTGACACCCTGAACGCATGAAAAGCTGGAAGTTCAGCAGGCTGGCCGACGGCTGTGCTTCTTCCGAGGGGGAAAATATGAAACGAGCAATCAGAATCTGCTTCCTGTCACTGATCGCCGCAGCGATCTCTTCCGCCCAGACGCGAAGCGATAAATTCGACGGCATCGAAACCGGCCTTCACAATTTATTCCGCCTCTCGGATGCCGAGACGCGCTCCATCAGCCCGGAAAACTTTACCGGCGAAAAGGGAAAGGGCGGAATGGCGATGGAAGGAACGGGAAAAATCGCGGCCCGCAACCTGGGACAGGGCTGGAAGATCAGCCCCAGCATCCGCATCAAAGCCGGCACGACATTCACCCTGGCTGAAATCAACGGCTCCGGCGCAATACAACATTTCTGGATGACCCCTACCGGCAACTGGCGCTGTTCCATCCTGCGAATGTACTGGGACGACGAAGCCGCGCCTTCCGTCGAAGTCCCCGTAGGCGATTTCTTCGGCATGGGATGGGGCGAATACGCGCAGATCAGTTCACTGGCCATCGCCGTCAATCCGGGCAGCGCGTTCAATTCCTACTGGGTCATGCCTTTTCGCAGGAAATGCAAAATCACTATGGAAAACATCGACGAAAAGGATATGACGCTCTACTACCAGATCGACTACACCATAACGAGAGTACCCGACGACGCCGCATATTTTCACGCCCAGTTTCGCCGCGCCAACCCGCTGAAGTTCAAGGAAGTGTACACGCTCGTCGATGGCATCAAGGGGCAGGGGCAATACGTCGGAACTTACATGGCCTGGGGCGTGCGCAGCAGAGGATGGTGGGGCGAGGGCGAAATCAAGTTTTATCTGGACGGCGACAGGGAGTTTCCCACTATTGCCGGAACGGGCACGGAAGATTATTTCTGCGGCTCTTATAATTTCGAGAACCGCAAGACCCGGCAGTACCAGGAATTCACCGCGCCCTACAGCGGCCTGCATCAGGTGATCCGGCCCGATGGATTGTATCAATCGCAGCAGCGATTCGGGATGTATCGCTGGCACATCACCGATCCGATTCGCTTCAAGAGCGATCTGCGCGTCACGATTCAGGCTCTGGGCTGGAAAGCCAATGCGCAGCCCGGCGAATACCTGCCCCTGCAGGATGACATCGCCTCGGTGGTCTACTGGTATCAAACCGAACCGCACGCGAAGTTTCCCGCTCTGTCGAAACGCAAAGAACTGGAAGTGAATTGAACGATCATTCCGCAGGATTTTCAGGATTCACTCGACCAGTCAAAAGAGGGAGTGATAAAAAAGCAATGCCCGGCTGTTTGAGTGAGATTCACCGCAGAGTCGCGGAGAACGCGGAGCGGGCGCAGAGATTTTATTTTTCTCTGCGCTCTGCGTCTCTGCCCTGAAAAGAAATCCTGTACATTCTGTCAATCCTGTCTGATTCTTCCTCCCATAACCGAGCGATTACGTGTGTCGCATCAAAACCCCTGGCGCCCCGGTTTGACACTCTTTCAGACGGCTGTTTACTATGCCCACTTCGAGAGGAATTCTTTTATGTCCACATTCAAAGCGCAGGTGTCTGAGTTGGTCTCAGACAACCTCGATCAAACTGCCGCTTCGCGCTCTTTCTTCGCTTCATTGAAAAATCACGCTCTGGCAGGCGCGGCGGCGTTTCTGCTGCTTTCGATCATCGAGACAATCGACCTCAACATCAGGCTCACGCTGGAATCTTTTTCCGACAGGCTTTTGCTCTTCGCCTACGCAAGCGTCAATATTCTCGCGGGAATCATCATCGGGTTGACTGCGGGTCTCTTCCTCAATCTCGCTTCGCTCCTGAGCGGTCTCTTTCAGAAAATCCCGGTGAAAGCGAAGTTCCTCCGACTCGCGCAACCGGCAGTCGGTCTCATCGGGGTTTCCGCCCTCACCGCTCTTCTCGTCAACCAGCACCCGACGGTCAACAGGTACATCATCGGATTGATAAGAGAGGCGGAGAAGTTTTCTTTCATCAGAAACACACTCCTGAGCCACGAGCGCGCAACGTCTTATCTGATACTGACCGCGCTTGCATTAGGCTGTCTGCTTACGGCAAAGATCGCTCGATCATCAGAGATGAGTCGCTGGCTGCGCATCGCATGGCTTTCCGCGCTCGTCGCTGCGATTGCCGCCGCTTATTACATCGATTCGCGCATTCAGGTTCAGCTTTACGAGCCGACGCTTCATCGCTCGATGTATCTGTTCAACGCCGTTCTTTCGATGGGGCTTGTCGCTTCTGCCTTCGCGCGTCTGCGTAGCCGAAAGCGAGCAGTCGCGTGGGGGGCGATGATTATTTTCGTCGCGTCGCTCGGCTTTACGTTTTATCACGCGGGAAGAAACCAGAACGTCAAGACACAGATGTTCTATCGCGGGACTCAGGCCCGGCACAATCTTCAACTCCTGTGGTGGATTTTTGATTTCGACCGCGATGGTTATTCGGCGCTGCTCGACGGCGGAGACAGCGACGACCGTCGCGCCGATATCAATCCCGGCCTTCTTGAAACGCCCGGCGACCGAATTGATAACAACTGCGTCGGAGGCGAACTGACCCAGGAAGGCATCCGCGAGTGGAGAGCCGAGCACACGGTGAAAGCCGCCGCGCAAACGTCAGCGCGCCGATTCAACGTGGTTTATTTTTTCATCGACACCGTTCGCGCCGATCATCTGAGCGTCTACGGGTATCATCGAAAGACCACCCCGAATCTCGAACGTCTGGCCGCGCAATCCATCGTTTTCGAGAACGGATTCTCCCCGGCGGCGAGGACTTCGGAAGCTATTCCCAGATTCATGCAGTCTTCCTACTGGGACGGGCATTATGAAAGCTGGACCGAGGCGCTGGCCCGCAATGGTTATGACGTGAAGCTCTTTCCCGGTCGCCGCGCCTGGGACAGGTACGAGAAAATGATGCGCCCGGCCAAAGGCGCGCAGAGAAGGCCGCTGGCCGAAAACATCGATTTCGCCATCGAGACATTGAGCCGACAGCCTGACCGACGGCCTTTCTGCGCGTTCGTCTACGTGCCTGACCCTCATCGCCCTTACGTCCGTCATCAGGAGTTCGACTATGGAGAATCGATAGTCGATCTTTATGATGGCGAGCTTGCCTACACGGATCATCATCTCGGAAGGTTTTTCGACTGGATGGAAAAAGCGGGCAGGTTCGAGGACACGATAGTAGTGATTATGTCGGATCACGGCGAATCGCTCGGCGAGCGCGATGTTTATTTTCATTCGTCGCAGCTTTACAACGAGCAGGTTCACGTGCCGATGATCGTACACGTGCCGGGCATTGCAGCGCGACGAATCGCCGATTATGTAAGCACAATCGATCTCGGCCCGACTCTGATGGAGGCAAGCGGATTGCCTCGCTCAAGCGATTATCTCGGCGTGAGTTTATTGCCTCTGGCGCGAGGCGAGGAGTTCGTCCGCCCTCCGATTTACGCCGAGCAGACCAGCCAGGATGTTTCACAATATGTGAGATTCGATCAGCAGATACATCCTGAGAGAAAGAAATACATGGTCATCACTCAGGACGGCTTCAAGATGATTTATAACCGCGACGCTTACAGCTTCGAATTATTCGATCTGAAAAACGATCCGCGAGAAGAGCGCAATCTTTATGATCGAATGGCGGAGAAAGCGGCTCTGATGAGGAAACTGATAGGGCGATACGTCGATATGGTGACTGCCTCTCGCCCGTGGGACGCCGACGAAGGCAGGTTCTCGCGCGCAGGCGGAACAGACGGAGACAAGGTTGAAGATTGAGGCAAAGGGATCGCCTTAGCGCGCCTGATTTCGATCATTCTCCTGAAATCCATTCTCTCCTGTTCGTAAGCTGCTCTTCTTGCATTCGGGAAGATAAGCCGCTATCTTTGCTCCGCACTCAGGGTTCCTGAGTCAATTCGCAAGGAGACACAGGCTGCATGAGCATCAAGTCCTTGCCGAATCCGTTCAGTTATTCAGGCGCGATCCGCGATCCCGAAAAATTTTACGGGCGCGAGTCGGAAATCGACCGCATCTTCGACCGTATCAAAACCATGCAGAGCGTATCAATCGTCGGCGAGCGACGCATAGGCAAGTCGTCTCTTCTTCAGCAAATTTATCTGAGCGTCAAACAGCGTATCGGTGATGACTGTCGTGCTGTTTACACTGACCTGCCCGATGTAAAGTCGGAATCAGATTTCTACAGGCGCGTTTGTCAGGGGCTGGAGACGGACGGGAACGGTTTTGACGACCTCGACCGGGCGACGCGAGAAGGGCGCGTCGTAGTCTGCGTCGATGAATTCGAGAGGCTGACAAATAATCCTTCTTTCTCTCGAAACTTCTTCGACTCGCTTCGCAGCCTGGCGCAGGCGGGGAATCTGACTTTTCTTCTGGTCACTGAGCATTCGCTGGCCGACCTCTGTCAGGATGAAAGGATCGCCACATCTCCGTTCTGGAATATCTTCTTCCGCGTCAACCTCGGATTGTTCAGAAAAGATGAGGCGGAAGGATTCATCCGCGCAGGTTTCGATCAGGCGGGGGCTGAGGTGACGGACAAGGAGGTCGCTCGACTGATCGAACTGGCAGGATGCTTCCCGTTTTTCCTGCAGATGGCATGCTATCATTTGCTCGAAGTGAAAGCCGGTCGCGCCGGGGAATGGGAACAGAGCTTCGAGGCGCAGGCCGCAGATCATTTGCGCTATTTGTGGCATAAACTGAACCCTGCAGAGCAGAAGGCGCTGAGGTGGACCATTCCCTGTGGCGAGCGACTTCCTGACGATGCGATTTTGAACGATCTGGAGCGGCGCGGGTTGTTGATTTCAGGGGCCAGGGAACGGTTCAGCTACAAGGTCTTTTCGGAAGCCTTCGAGGCTATTGTGAGGAATCCGCCTTCACGTCCCGCAAAAAACTCCGATGGTGGCAGCGACTTGCTCAAAGGTTCAAGGGCGGCAAGGTTACCGTTGGGTTAACGGGCGTCTCCGTAGAGGTCCAGGCCGAAAAGCCGGAAGATAAGCGATGATGCAATCAGCAAGACTTTGCATAAAAGATTGTCTCTGGATTTTGTGTATGGTCTTCTTTCGCCCTCAGAGTTTCAGGCTGGAGGTCGAGCGATTCGACCGCGGACACTTGAGTCTCGTAGAGGAGAGCGTGTCGACCACTTTTATAACTTCGTTCACCCTTTATGTCGCAGCAGTCATAGTGCTCAAGGCAGCTGGAATACAGTTCGATTTGATCCTATGTTTGATTTTCACAGTGTTCGGAGTTGCGGGCGGAGTTGTGTTCGGAGTTGGCATGGGAGTTGCGGGCGAAGTTGCGAAAGGAGTTGGGTTGGGAGTTGTGGTCGTAGTAGCGGGCGGAGTTGCGGGCGGAGTTGTGTTCGGAGTTGCGGGTGGAGTTGCATACCTGTCAGGCCATTTTCGCCTGCTGCTTATCCCGGTTGAATCTCTCTGGACGCTCATCGCGTTGATTCGAGCGAAACGGAATCCTCTAAATGCCGCGCGGCTGCTCAAACAATCTCTCGCTTACCGCGACGAGGTTATGCTCCTGCCTCAGCCATTTCTCAAATCCCTGCTAGTCGTCGTCGGTCGGCAGGATCGGGAAGAAATGTTGAAGGCAGTCGCGCATCTCTCCTCGAATACCTTTCAGCGACGGATAGCGGTCAATGCGCTTCTGGAGTTTATCGAATGGCATTTGCTCCAATACAAAACCATCGATGAGATTGCCGGCGCAGAAAAGAGCCTCGGATGGATCGCGCCGAGTCAGTTCGAAGTTCACATGGCCGGAGAGATACGACCGAAAGGTTCGCTCTCAATATCTGTTCGCAGGCGAGGCGAAGAAGAATTCGAGCCTACAGGCAGCGACGAAAAAGAAACGGACAGCGGTGAAGTCGAAGCATCCTTCCAATCCACATCAGAAAAGAGTCCGCAGATTATCAAGCTCGACAGCATCCCACGAAGCGAAAGAGTCGGGACTCCGACCATAATTCAGTCTCTGCCATCCGGTGTCATGAAACCACTGCACAAGAGCGGCGCGATCGAGGCAATCGAGCGGTGTCGGCAAATCAGCATTGAAGTCGCGGCGGCTGTCTCTTCGACCAGCGATTACCAGAAACAACTCGCGCTCAACCGCGCCCGCCGTCGACTCGACGACCTGACTCAGTTCGCCATACTCGGCCTTCGCGGGCGCGAAAGCCAGACCTTTCTGAGAATCGCTCGACAGTGGCTTGATGCCGTCAACTCCGAAATCGACCGGCTGACTGAAGAAGCGCGCGCCACCGGTCGCATCGATAACCCTTATGTCGCCCCGCGCCCTCTCTTGCCCGGCAGCGATGTGTTCATCGGCAGAAGCAATGTCTTTCGCTTCATCGAAGAGCATTTCCTCAAGCCTGACCAGAACACGCCTGTAGTCCTGCACGGGCAACCGCGCATCGGCAAAAGCTCCATCCTGCGCCATCTTTCATCAAGGCTTCAAACCAATCTGATCCCGGTCTACATCGATATGCAGCGCGCGGCTCAGGTGGAAAGCACTGGCGGGCTTTTGTATAACCTGGCCGATGCAGTTGCGATAGAAATCAAACGAAGAGACGCGAACATCTCAGCGCCGTCGCTTGGCGATTACGCCGCAGAGCCGTTCATAATTTTCGGGAAGTTCCTCGACAGCGCAGAGCAGGTCATTCATGCGCCTGAAAACCGGCTCATCCTCGCGCTCGATGAATTCGAGGAGATAGAAAGGAAACTCGCAGAAGGCAGAATCAGCCCTGACCTGCTGCCTTTTCTGCGAAGCATGATGCAGCACAGAGAAGGCATCTCTCTCATATTCGCCGGGACTCACAGGCTCGATGAAATGATTCAGGAGCAGTGGATGCCTTACTTCCGAAGCACAGTATCGTGCAAGGTCAGTTATCTCAGCGAAAAAGATGCGCGCCAACTTATCACTGCTCCCCTGAAAGGCTTTCCGCTTGAGTATGAGCCGGAGGCGCTGAATCGACTTCTGGCGATGACCCATTGCCATCCCTGCTTGATTCAACTGACCTGCATGATCCTGGTAGACCTCAAGAACGAGCAGCGGTCGCGCCATGCCTCGGTTGAAGATGTAGACATCGCAATGGCAAAGGCGATGGAAAGCGGCGATTACGTTTTCCGAGGCATCTGGGACTGGATACCGCCTGATGAAAGAACCGTTCTGTCCGCGCTCGCAGTTGCTCCTCATGCCGACATCGGTGATCTGGCCCTGGCAATCGGCGCAGGAGAAACTCAGATTTTTAGCATTCTGAAGCGGCTTGCCGAAGTGGATGTGGTCGAGGCAGTAATTGAAGCGAAGAATGCAACCTGGCGATTTCAGGTCGAGATGTTTCGGCAGTGGGTGGAGCGATACAAGGCCCGCGAAGGCGTTGACCTGCTGCAACCCGCATCGCGCATCGGTTAGACGGCTATGCCGGATCAGGCTTTCACCACTTTTTTCACCGCCACAAGATCATCGCGCCCAAGCTCGCCTGTCAGCACGAGCAGAATGAAATACAAAACAACTCCGGCAGCCAGTTGAATGACTATCAACACTCTCGATGCTGTCACAAAGATGAGCGTTGCGCCGTAGACGATTGCCGCGCACAGCGTGATTCTTACAGCGGATTTCAAAGGCATCAGCGCGCCGAACTTTGCAAACAGATACACGCCGCCCACAGCCGCTCCTGCGGCCATCGCTGCGGTCGTCCCTAGCGCCGCTCCCGCAATTCCCATTCGAGGTATCAACAACGCATTGAGCGCGACACTCGTCGTCAGAGTGAGCGCGCCGATGGCGAGCGAAACTACTGGGCGACCGCTGGCCGAAATCATAGTAGTCGTCACATGCAGCGCGCCGAAAAACATCATCCCGAAAGCCACTACCCCGAGCGCCGCTCCTCCCGCCTGATACGCTTCCGGGTAAACCACTCTCAACGCCTCGCTCGCGTTTGCCGAAAAGAGCGCAGCCGCCGGAGCCATTATCATCAGGGTGTATCGCATCGTGTTCGAGATGTAGGCGCGGGTCTTCTCGCGGTCGTTTGCGAAAGTGGCTTCCGAAATCAGCGGGAAGATGACGAATGTGACCGAGATGATTATCTGATAGGTGATGTTGGCCAGGTTGATCGCCGCGCCGTAGAATGCCGCATTCTCGCTCGCCGTCGTAGCGTCCGGAGACGAGAGCGATTTGATCAAAATCAAATCGACTTTCTGAAGAAGATTCAACGTCAGAGTGAAGAGCAGCAGATAACTTTGAAACCTCAGCAGGTCTGAGGCGCGAACTTCTCCTCTTCGCGCGCCGCTTCGCGCGGCTACGGCTGAGATGGCGAGTATGGTCGCCGCCGCAAGCGCAAATCCTCCGACTCCGCCCGCAACTCCGTAGCCCAGCCACACCAGCAGAAGGATGAAGCCTAGCTTGAGCGTGGAGTAAGTCATATCGAGCGAGGACTGGGCGAGGAATTTTTTCTGTCCGTTGAAATATCCGGTGAAGACCGCGTAGAACGAATAGGATAGTGTGATGAGCGAAGCGATGCGCAGCCAGCCAGTCAGTCGCTCGTCGTTGAGATAACGCGCGGTCAGCGGGGCGAGCAGAAAAAATCCTGCCGCAATACCTCCGCCGACCAGTGTTTGAAGCCTCAGCGATTTCCACTTGACCGAATCGGCGCGGTCGGGCTGCTGTGAGATATATTTCGAAACCGTCTGATAGGTTCCGGTGATGATGACGGCGTTGATGATCGATACGACTCCGATCACCACCTGATAAAGACCGAACTCTTCAGCGGTCATCAAGCGCGGCAGGGCGAAATGAAGACCCAGGCCGCTGAGGATGAACCACACTTTGGCGGCGGTGATGTAAATAGTTCCGCGACCGGCAAGGCGCGCTATGTCAGTCGGCGCTGCCGGACTCGATTGCGTCGTTGCAGAAGTGTTCATTTTCTCTCAAAGCGTTTTTCAGAATATCGCTGAAGCGCGACGCGACTATCGGCCAGTCGAAACCTGCTGCCTTCGCGCGGGCGTTTACGGAAATGGTTTCGCGCAATCGGATGTCGCCTGAGATCAGTTTGATTTTTTCGGCAAGCATAAAATGATCGCCCGCGTCGAAGAGCAATCCGTCCTGGCGGTCGCTGATGATTTCCTCAAGCCCGCCTGCGCGCGAAGCGATGACCGGAAGACCAGCGGCCATGGCTTCGAGACATACCACAGGCATCCCCTCGGTTCTTCCATCCGGAAGAACGAGCGAAGGTATCACAAGGGCGCGGCAGGCGGAAAGCAATCGATTCTTTTCTTTGATATCGACTCTGCCCAAAAACCTGGCATCAATGCCCATCTGGTTTGCCAGTCGCTCTAGTCTCTCTCTTTCCTGGCCATCGCCTGCGATGGTGAGTTGCAAGCCTTCGACCTGCTTCATCGCTCTCAACAACACATCCACGCCTTTGATCTCGACGAGCCTGCCTATGAACAAAATGTTGCGATCTGTAGGGGCGACCGTCTCTGGTCGCCCCTGATTGAAAAGATTGTTTCTAAATGATCGACTGAAATTCGAGCAGGGGCAGAGTCTCACAGGAGTTTCAATCACCCGGACTCCCATCGGAATCACCTCTGTCTTCGCTTCGGCCTCCGGGCAGAGCGCGATCAGTTTCTTCTTCAAATCCCCGCTCACTGTGACTATGCGATGGCTGAGACCCACTATCAATCGGGCAAGCCATCGCCCGCCGCGCATGCGTCTGAGCAGATGCAGCGCGCCGGAATGCTCGACGACTATGTGAGGCTTTCCTGTCAGACGCGAAAGGAGCGCGCCGATCAAGCCTGAAGGCAGCATCCAGTGAGAGCAGATCACATCGGCGCGGACGGCGAGCCTCAACGCGATGGCAGCGTAGCAAAACAGCGAAACCATCGCCGCAATGCGCATCAGAAGCGAGTCGTCAGGAAGCGAACTCAAATCGATGGAAGATTGCAGAGGATCGAGCCGACCGGGGAGAATCGAT
>CAZPQE010000091.1:0-8116 GCA_964588615.1 uncultured Clostridia bacterium
CGATCTCAACCCTTATTTCAACGTGTCGCCGACAGGGCATGAGAAATCCGGGTTAACCATCCACAGCTTCAGGGAGAGGAGGATAGCTATGAGGCACACGCGTTTTTTGCTGTTATTCATAGCAGGCTTTATTTTCATGAGCATCTTTCAAGTGTCACATAATAGCCTGCCTCGCGATGTCTCTGCTCGAAACGTATACCCACTACAGAGTTCCCCATCGGGTTGCTGGAACATGGTTGAACCACAGGCAAATTGTGGAGAGGCATCCTGCGGATCTGGCCATTATACATACAGTCAACACGATAGTATTGGCTTTGATGGATATGTTTATCGAACCGTTCCGTGTGAAAGCTCGGAATGCCCCGATGTTGATAATGTTCCTCGACACCAGTTTAATGGTTTCGGCCCAGATCATTGTTGCGACCAGGACAACGATGGAGTGCCTCGTGCCGGCAACGGCTGTGGCCCTGCCCAGGGCGCGGATTGTAATGATGACCCTCCTAACGGTGCGAATCAATATCCCGGTAATAGCGAAAATTGCCTGGATGGCATTGATAATGATTGTGATACCAAGATCGACTGTGCTGATTCTGATTGCGTGACTGGTTATGAGAGTGTTTGTGACGACGATATAGATAATGACTGCGATGGGCTTATTGACTGTGCTGATCCTGATTGCGCTTCGGGTACTGGATCCTGTTATTCTCCTGCTGAATCAGGGTGTTCCTTTGAACGAAACTTCTGTCAATGGCCAGGGAATGGATGTCCACCTGGTTATATTCCTTATGACTGGTGTTGTTGTACAACAACGCCAATAATCATCGATGTAAACGGGAACGGCTATAGCCTGACAGACGCCGCTGGTGGAGTCGACTTCGACCATAACAATGATGGAACAAGAGAGAGAATTTCCTGGACTGCGCCCGGATCAGATGATGCCTTCCTGACGCTCGACCTTAATGGCAATGGTACAGTTGATAGCGGCAGAGAGTTGTTTGGCAACACTACCTCACAGCCGGTTACTCCTGAGCCGAATGGTTTCATCGCCCTCGCCGAATATGACAAGGCAGCAAACGGCGGTAATGGCGATGGCAAAATAAACAACAGGGATGCGGTTTTTCGCTCGTTGCGGCTCTGGCGAGATACCAACCACAACGGAATATCAGAGCAGAACGAATTGCATACTTTGCTCTCACGCGGTTTGGCGTCCATAGACCTTGATTACAGGGAATCAAGGAGAACCGACCAGTACGGTAACTGGTTCCGATACCGGGCAAAGGTCAGAGACACACACGGCGCTCAGCTTGGCCGATGGGCCTGGGACGTATTTCTGCTGAGAGCCAATTAAGACAGGGCGTTATCGCTCCGGGTTGTCACTCGACGAGTGATTTGAGCCTGACCTCGACCATCGCTCCGCCTTCTTCGCCGTTGCCCGCAGTGACGCTGCCGCCGTGTTCTTCAACTATGCGCTGAACTATCGAAAGCCCAAGCCCCGTGCCTCCGCGTCGGCGAGTGAAAAACGGCCTGAAGATGTTGGGCAGGTCTTCTTCTCGAAAGCCCGGCCCTGAATCCGAAACCCGGCATTCGATCCAACGGTCTGAACCCTGACTCGCTTCCCTGGCTTCGATCCTCACCCTTCCGCCCGCAGGGGTGTGCTGAATGGCATTATCGATCAGGTTTTGAAACACCTGCACCATCCGCTCGTCATCGATCAGCGCCGGAGGCAGACGATGATCGACCATGTTTTCTATGCGCACCTGTGAGCGGGAGGCCAGACCGAGACAGCTATCTACGGCTTTGATAACCGCGTCGGGAATGGACGCGCTCGACAGTTCCAGATTGCGAGGCTTGCCGTATTCCAGAAGTTCGCGCATGAGGTTGTTCAATCGCTCGGTCTCTCCGCGAAGCACTTCCAGATAATTCTGATACTCAGCCCTGCGCCCGAACTGTGATTCGAAGGCATCGAGTGTGGCTGAAATTCCGAACAGAGGATTGCGCACTTCGTGAGCCACGCCTGCGACGAGCGATCCCATAGCGGCCATCGTCTCGTTGCGGCGCAGAGATTCCTGAAGCTCGACCAGCGTGGTGATATCGCGGGCCACGACGATTATCACTTCGCCGCCCTCGAACATCGAGACCCGGTTGGCGGTGATATCCCAGATGCGACCGGCTGTCGCGTCTTCGACCTGACAGGAAAGCTGTCTCTGCGCCTCGTGAAGCAGCCCCACGAGCTCGGCTGCCTTCTGCCACGGCTCGCGCTCTGAGACCGAAGCGATGTTTTCCCCGATGATCGTTTCATAGTCTTTGGCGATGATCTCTTTGGCAATGCGGTTCAACCTTTTCACCCGGCTCTGAAAATCCAGCATGACGATGGGCAGTCTGATCGCGTCGAAGGTCTGACGCCATTCGACGACCGAGCTTTTAAGCGCCGCCTGAAGCTCGGCCTGTTCTTCCTCGACTCTCTTGCGCTCGGTGATGTCCCGGTTGATGGAAAGTATCGCCGTCCTTCCGCCGTATTCGATCGCCGAGCCGTTGACCATCATGTGAATGGGAACGCCGTCTTTCCTTATGTGGACAGTTTCGAAGTTGGCCCGCGAGCGGTCTCTGAGCGTCTGGTATATGTATTTGGCTCCTCGCGTGGTGTCTATGGAGAGACGCTTGAGGCTCATACCCAGGAGTTCGTCTTTGGTGAAACCATAGATTTCGCATGCCTTGTTGTTGGCTTCGAGTATGATCTCGTCCTGCGGTTCGAATATGACTATGGCATCGTTGGCGCTCTCGAACAGGTTGCGGTATTCGAGCTCGGATCTATGCATGGCTTCTTCGACGCGCTTGCGGTCGGTGATGTCCTGCCCGATGGAAGTCGTGCCGATTATTTTCCCCCGGTCGTCGCGCAGGGTAGTATTGCTCCAGGCAATGTGGCGAAGCTCGCCGCTGCGGGTGAGTATAGGGTTTTCGTAAGAGGAAATGATGTAGCCGCTGTGGATGCCTTCGAGAAAGATTTTCTTCACTTCTTCATACTCGCCTGGGATGAAGTGTTCGAACCAGTCTCGCCCCGTCACTTCCTGCCGCTCGTATCCGGTCAACCGGAGCAGGTAGTCGTTGCAGAAAGTGATCCGGCCATCGGCGTCGAGCAGCAGGGCGATCAACTGTATGTTCTCCAGTGTTTCCCGGAATCGCCTTTCCGATTTTCTGAGCGCCCTCTCGGCCCGCTTGCGGTCGGTTATGTCGGTGGTCGTCGTCAACAGACAGGGCTTGCCCTCCAGATCGATCACCTCAGCCGAAAACAGAGCGTCGCGCGCCTCGCCCGATCTGGTTCTGAACCGCAGTTCCATATTCTGAACTCTGCCTCCTTCCCTGATGGCGCGTCTGATTCTTGCCGGGTCGCTGTTGTTTACCCACAGCCCTATGTCGCCAGGCGAGCGGTTTATGACTTCCTGGCGGGTGTAGCCGGTCGTTCTGAGGCTGGCTTCGTTGATGCTGATGTAGCGCCCGTCCTGGAGGGAGACGATGCTCATGGGGTGAGGACTGAGGTTGAACGCCTTGAAGAATCGCTCTTCGGAAGCGCGCAGAGCTTCTTCCGTCCTCCTGCGCTCGGTTATGTCGAAGGTGGTCGCCAGAACGGCCTGCTCGCCCTGGTAGCTCATCAGCGTTGCAGTGATGTATATCCATCGCTCCTCGCCCTGTTTAGTCAGCAGCCTGGCTTCATAGCTGGTCGGCTCATCTTCTCCGCGCTGACGAGCGCGCGCGCGCTGGCGTATGCTTTCTCGAATCTCCGGGTGGAATGGCTCCCAGATATTCATCTGCATCAGTTCATCGCGCGAGTAGCCGGTGATGGCGACCGCCGCTTCGTTTACGTAGATAAAACTGGTTCCCCGATAGATATAGATTCCAGCCGGGATGGTTTCGGCCAGGGAACGAAAGAGCGTTTCGCTGTCGCGGAGGGCAACTTCCGCTTTTTTGCGCTCGGTTATGTCCTGAGTGATTCCCGTCATGCGGGCGCTGCGACCCGTTTCATCCGTGATGGCCCTGCCGACAGACATCCTCCATCGGACGGATCCGTCGGGGAGCACTATGCGGAACTCTTCGGCGAAGCGACCGCCTTCTTTTATGGCGCGCCCTATATTGCGAGAGAGCCTCTGGCGGTCTGATGAATGCACCATGTCGAGGAACCCGTCGGCGGTCTCGGCCAGCGAAGCGAGCGCGATTCCATATTGCGCGTAAGGATAGCCGATGCTGGCGACTCGTCCGGTGCTGAGGTCCCAGTCCCAGGTGTTTATCTGCGCGGCATCTATGGCCAGTCGCAATCGCTGTTCGCTTTCGCGCAACGCTTCTTCCGCTTCGCGGCGCGCGGTTACGTCCTGGCAAAATCCCAGCGTGCGATAGACCTCGCCCGACTCGTTGCATAAGGGGCGCGTGAGATCGCGAATCCATCGCACCGACCCGTCGGGCTTTATGATTCTGTACTCTTCGAAAAATTCCTCTCTCCCGCGCCCTTTCTCTTCGAATACTGATTCGACCCGCGCGCGATCATCCGGATGAATGGCTTCCATCCAGTCCCTGGCGTCGCGGTAGAGGTTTTCGACCGGGCGGCCCCATATTTTTTCGTAAGACGGGCTGGCGTAAATGATGCTGTGGTCGCGGGCGTCGCTGAGAAAGAACACCTCGCCGATGTTTTCCGACATCTGCCGGAACCGCTCCTCGCTTTCGCCGAGCGCACGGGAGGCCAGGACGACTTTTTCTCTCTCTTCTTCAAGAAACCATATAACGAGGCCCAGCCCTATGACCGATTGCAGCGGGAAGTCCAGCAGCAGGGCGTAATGGGCGCGAGCGAAGAGTGAGGTCCCGAACCAGACATCGATTGCGGCCAGCGAGAAGAAAATCATCTGATACAGCCCCAGGAGCAGGAATCCCGCGCCAGTGATCTTTCTGCCCAGGCTCTTCTTTCTCGTCCACCCGTAAAAGATTCCATAAGCCCCTGTCAGAAACGCCAGTCCGTTGATGAGCCAGTGCGATCCCACGCCAAGCAGAAAGCGCGCGCCTGTTCCCATCGGCGCGTTGATGAAAGCCAGCGTCGAAACCAATGCGGCAGCGATGGCAATCGTCAGGGCGATTTTCAAAAACTTCCCGGAGAGTTCTCTGCCCGTCGCCAGCAGGTAAGAGCCCAGCAGCAGCCACAGGAATTGAAGGTAGCCGGAGAACAGTGAAACGAATGTCAGCAGGAGGCGAAAGGGCGAATTGGCCGAAAGCTTTCCCGTAAAATAAAGCGAAGCGGCCCCGACCAGCAGATAAACCGCCGCCGCCCAACTGCTATTCGACCACAGCAGAAGATATTTCCGATCATAAATCCGGTGGAAATGGCGAAGTACCAGGGCCAGCAGCGCAGCGCCGCCGCACTGCAACAACATGGCTGCGATCAACATAAGAGTCGTTTCCACGAGGATGACCTCTCGGGATAAAATCTGTCGCGCGGGGGCCGTTGCTGCCTGTCAATATACTACTTCTCGCAGGATGCGCAAGCGTCAGGATTTCAAACTTACTATGCCCTGAGCATGGGTGATAAACTTGGGCGCTGACGAATGCAGCAGGCCGACTCATTCAGAAAACATGGCTCACTCGTCTCAGGCTCCTGTGGCGAAGCGTCGAATGGCCGGTTGTCTGGGCGCTCGGCCTGGCGGCTCTCGCGCTCGGCGTAGTGGGATTTGACAAGCGGCTGGCATCAGCCGATGAGCATCGGTCGTTTCTCGATATCTTTTACCTCTCGCTGCAACTCTTCGTTCTCGAATCAGGCGCGGTCGCGCCTCCTCTGCCCTGGGAGCTTGAGGCGGCGCGGCTTTTAGCCCCAGCGGTCGCGCTTTACACCGCGTCGAAAGCCCTGATGGTCATATTCGATGAGCAGCTTCAACTGCTGCGAACGCGGTTACTCAAAGGCCACGTCATAATCTGCGGGCTGGGTCGAAAAGGGCTTTCGCTGGCCAGAGACTTCCACCGCTGCGGCTACCGGGTGGTGGCCATCGAAAGAGACGACAACAATGCAGGCATCGAGCAGTGCCGCGAAGAGGGAATAATCGTCATACGCGGCAACGCCACCGACCGCGTTATGCTGCGCAGGGCGAGGGTCAGCCGCGCCGATTACCTGCTGTCGGTTTGCAACGAAGACGGCACGAACGCCGAGGTCGCCGTTCTTGCGCGCGAGATGACGGAAGAAGGCAATGGCAGAACGCTTACCTGCCTCGCCCATATATTCGACGGAGAGCTTTGCCGACTACTGCGCGAAAAAGAAATAGCGTCGGAGAAAGCGGAATCGTTCCGGCTGGAATTCTTCAATGTTTATGAGAACGGCGCGCGGGAACTGCTCCGCCAGTACCCGGCATTCGACAAAACAGAGATGCGTCCTTCGCGCGCGGTCATCGTCGGGCTGGGCAGGATGGGAGAGAGCCTGGTCATTCAGGCAGCCAGAGAGTGGTGGAGCATCTATGGCCAGAAAGGCGACCGTCTGTCAGTAACCCTCGTCGACCGCATGGTCGAATCGCGCATCGAATCGCTCCGACTGCGCTACCCTCAACTCGACCATGCGTGCGAGCTCATAGCCTGTCCCATCGATCCGCGCTCGCCAGAGTTTCAACGCGCCCGCTTTCTGTTCGATCCCCATGGGCGATGCGAAGTCAGGATGGTTTACGTATGTCTGACTGAGGATTCGCGCTCTCTTTCTGCGGCCCTCGCTCTTCTGCCTCAGGCCAGAAAACACGATTTCCAGATTGTCGTGCGATTGAATCAGGACGCGGGGCTTGCCACTCTGCTCGAAGACTCAGACGCGGGCGGATTCGAACGCTTGAAGGCTTTCGGGCTGCTCGACAGAATGTGCCGCAGAGAACTGGTGCTCGGCGGCACGCATGAAGTGATCGCCCGCGCCATTCATCAGGACTACGCGCGGACGGGCAAGACACACCTGGCGAGGGTGGCCTGGGAATCGCTGCCCGAAGAAATCAGAGAAACCATACGCCATCAGGCCGATCACATAGGGGTCAAGCTCAAAACCGTCGGATGCGCCATAGAACCGCTCACCGACTGGGGCGCGCGCGTGTTCGAGTTTTCCGCAGAAGAGGTCGACATAATGGCGCGCCTTGAGCACGAGTGATGGAGGGCCGAGCGCGTCCGCGAAGGGTGGACTCACTATCTGGGAGAAAAAGACGATGAGCGCATGACCAGCCCTTATCTCATAGCCTGGGATCGGCTCCCTGAAGAGGTGAAAGAAAGGAATCGGATAGTCATCAGAGATATCCCGACCTTCCTTGCCGGAGCCGGATTTCAGGTGTATAGGATGGGGTGAGAAAAAGGAGATTTCAAGATGTCAGGCAACAAACCAAACGGTCATGACAGGAGCCGGCATAATGGCGGCGGCGATGAGGCGAAAGAGAAGGCTGAAGACGCCGCATCACCTGATGCGACTTTCTGGGAATCGGAAGACCTCCCGCCTGAAGTGGCCGAAGAGTTTCTACAGAACGTCATCGCTTACGAGCAAGCCGAGTGGACCACTCATCTTCAACAACTCGAACGCGCCGGAGTGGAACTTCCCCTTCCCGAAGCGATGAGCGATGAAGAGTTGACCGCGAAGCTCTGGGAAGTCATCCACGCGCTTGCCCGCATGCGAGTGTTTTTGAGCAGCACCGATCACCTCGATGACCGCCAGCTTTACACGCACCTGTGGTCTGATTCGCTGCGCGAAGAGATTCCGCAGATGCCGTTCGATCAGTTTTCTGCCTGGCATCTCGATCTGGTGGGAAGCGGCAGCGACGAGGACAATTACATCTACCTGAAATACTATGCCGACGAGGAATCGCGCCAGTGGTGGATGAGGGATTTCCCCGACTACGATATGCCCGCGCACGAAGATGCGCCCTACGATCGCGACCGACTCCTCCCGCAGCCCGACCGGGAACCGCCGAACGAAGAAGAAAAAGATGAGCCACTGAACTGAGGGCGATTTGCAAATCAGCTTGCCCCTGAGCCTCCCGGCTCTAAACGCGCTCGGTCGAGCACCTTGTTTACAACTTCACCGTGAACGTCGGTCAATCGAAAGTGTCGGCCCTGAAATTTGTAGGTCAGACGCTTGTGG
>CAZPQE010000091.1:8126-16384 GCA_964588615.1 uncultured Clostridia bacterium
GGTCTATACCGAGGCAGTGGAGGATGGTGGCCTGAAGGTCGTGGACGTGAACCGGGTCTGCCGTGATGTTGTAACCGAAATCATCCGTCTCGCCCATCACCACTCCTCGCTTGATGCCTCCGCCCGCAAGCCACATCGTAAAACAGCGCGGATGATGATCGCGCCCATAGTTATTCTCGGTCAGCTTGCCCTGACAGTAAACCGTGCGACCGAATTCGCCTCCCCACACTACGAGCGTGTCATCCAAAAGCCCGCGCTGTTTCAAATCAACTATCAAAGCCGCCGTCGCCTGATCCGTCCCCCGGCATTGCAGCGTCAGATCGCGCGGCAGATCGTTGTGCTGATCCCAGCCGCGATGATAAAGCTGAATGAAACGCACATCTCTTTCGGCCAGTCGACGAGCAAGCAGACAATTGGCCGCGTAAGTGCCCGGCCTGCGCGCCTCCGCCCCGTAGAGATCGAATATGTGATCCGGCTCTCTGGATAAATCCATCAACTCAGGCACGCTCGACTGCATTCGATAAGCCATCTCATACTGCGCGATGCGCGTGTCGATTTCAGGGTCGCTGTATGCCTCAGCTTTCATCCTGTTGAGCTTTACAACAGCGTCGAGCATCTGCCGCCGCGAGGTTCGATTCACTCCGGGAGGGTCCTGAAGATAAAGCACCGCATCGCTCCCTGATCGAAACCGCACGCCCTGATAAGCCGACGGCAGGAATCCGTTTCCCCACAATCGGGAAAACAACGGCTGATCGGTGTTGAGCGCCTGAGCCTGCGAGAGCAGAACCACGAACGCCGGAAGATTCTGATTCCCGCTGCCAAGCCCGTAGCTCGTCCACGCGCCCATGCTCGGACGACCGGGCTGCTGGCTGCCGCTCTGAATGAAAGTGATGGCCGGATCGTGATTGATCGCTTCGGTGTTGACGCTTTTTATTATCGCCAGTTCATCGACCACCGCAGCCGTGCGCGGCAGCAGTTCGCTCACCCACGCTCCCGACCCTCCGTGTTGAGAGAATTTGAAAACAGGGTTGACGCAGGGCAGAGAGTTTTGCCCCGAAGTCATTCCGGTGATGCGCTGGCCCTGGCGAATGGAATCGGGCAGTTCTGTTCCGTGCAGTCGCTTGAGCGCGGGCTTGTAGTCGAAGAGGTCGAGTTGCGAAGGGCCGCCCGACTGGTGAAGGAAAATCACTCTCTTCGCTTTGGGCGGAAAATGCGGCAGCCCGGCAAGCCCTCCTGTCTTCGAGTCTCTGGTCGAATCGGCAATCGCTTCGCCACTAAGCAACGATGACAAAGCAGCGATGCCTATGCCGCTGCTGGCAAGCCCGAATAGCTGCCGTCGGGTCAGGTGCAGTTGGAATTCTTTATCGATATCCATGTCTACTCTTTGGTTATCGTTTCATCCAGATTGAGGATCGCGCTCGCCACGATGATCCAGGCCGCAAGCTCTTTCGCGTCAAGCTTCTCATTCCATTTCGATTCGCCCACACGAAGCAATTCCATCGCGCTCTTTTCATCTCTGCGATAGCGCGCCGTTTGAGCCGTCAGCAACTCGCGCAGCGCGCGCGCTTCCTGAACGGAAGGTTTTCTTCCGGTCGAGAGTCGAAACGCATAAGCGATTTTGGTCTCGACGCTATTTCCTCCTTCCGTCAATGCGCGCTGGGCTAGAGAGCGCGCCGCTTCCACAAAAGTCGGATCGTTCATCAGGACGAGCGCCTGCAAGGGCGTGTTGGTCATCGGCCTTCTCGACGCGCATTTCTCGCGGTCGGGCGCGTCGAAAGCGGCAAGCGAGGGAGGAGGAACGGTTCGCTTCCAGAAGGTGTACATGCTGCGGCGATAAAGATCGCGCCCTTTGCTCTCGGCGTAAATCTGCGCCGAGAACCCGTCGCCGAATGCCATCTCTTCCCACAGCCCTTTGGGTTGATACGGAAAAAATCCCGGCCCGCCGATCCTCTTCTCAAGCAGCCCGCTTATGGCGAGCGCGTTGTCGCGCACTGTCTCTGCGGGCAGGCGAAGGCGCGGCCCTCGCGCAAGCAATCGGTTTTCGGGGTCTTTTTCGATCATCTCCGGCGTCGCTTTCGATGATTGTCGATAAGCGGCGGAAGTTACAATCAATCGCTGCAAGGCGCGAATGTCCCACCCTGTTTGCATGAACTCTGTGGCCAACCAGTCGAGCAGTTCCCGATGCGCGGGAGGCTCGCCCTGAGAGCCGAAATCTTCCGAGGTCTTCACTATCCCGTGACCGAAATACATCTGCCAGTATCGATTCACCGCCACGCGCGCCGTCAGAGGATGAGACGGGGAGATGAGCCAGCGGGCGAGAGTCAATCGATTGAGCGGCGCGTCTTTCGCAAGCGGCGGCAGGATGGAAGGCACGCCCGGCAGGACTTTTTCCGTCTTGTTGCGATAATCTCCGCGACCGAGCACGAAGGTCTCGCGCGGTTTTTCCATCTCGCTCATCACCATCGCGGTGAGGACTGATCGCTCGATTTCTTCTTTCCGCTGTTTGAGCTTTTTCAGTTCGGCGTATTGATCGCGCATCTCTGCGGGCGCGTCGTGAGTCAGGAAATAATTCTTCACCCGCGCCGCGCTCTCCGCTGTGCGCTTTCCATAGACCCCTGAAATAATCTTTCGCACCGGATGGCGAATGCCGAGCTCTTCGATTTCCGCGTCATCGAGAGCGCGATCATAAATGCGCAGATCGTCCAACTGGCCTTTGAACGGTCTTCCGAAAAGTTTGTTTCCCACTTCAAGATCGGCGCTGGTTTTGATCGATCCCGTGAGGTTGTCCTGCGTGATTTCGACATCAGTGGGTTTGCCGTTGATGTAGAGTTTCAGACCTGCGGCTTTGCCCGCGCCGTCGTAAGCAAGCGCGATGTGATGCCAACTCGACATCGGCAACCTCTGACGGGCGCGAACCTCGATCGCGCTCTTCGAATCTCCAGCGAGTCTGACAGTAAGGCGCCCGTCATATTTTTGAACGCCAATCAGGCCGACATCATCGATCACCATTTCGTAGCCGCGCCGCGACTGCGCGTCTTCGAGCTTGTGCAGCAGGGTGAGCGGAACATTGCTCGATGGGTTGATCCACAAAGCGAGAGTGAAGGCGTCACTGGCGTCGAACGACCCTGCGCCAGCGAAACTGATCTGCGTGTCTCCATCGAGCCCGACCGAGCGGCCAAGCGATGTGGAAGCGAAAGACGGATCGCCGCGCGCAGTTCGCCCATGAAGGTGGCGGCCCGAAGAGTCCGAAAAGCTCCCGTCCAGTTCGTAATGCGCGACAAGCCCGGCGCGAAGCGATGGCGCGTCTCCGGCAACGAATGCTTTCTCCCACTCCTGCTGAAGAAGAGCGACCCGGCTGTCTGAAAGTGATTCTTCTGCGGCGTTGATCGCCGTTCGCAGTTCGGCGAGTTTTTTCTTCTGCTCATCGGTCTCAAGCCGCAGCATCGGCTCGGCGTTGCCTGTTCTTCCGTCGAGTCCCTGTTCGGAGACGGTGTTGAAGAAAGCGAAGAACTGATAAAACTCTTTCTGCGAGATTGGGTCATATTTATGGCTGTGGCAGCGGGCGCACCCCAGGGTCATTCCCATCCAGACATTGGCCGTAGTCTCGACTCGATCAACGACATATTCGACCTGATATTCTTCGGGGATCGCGCCGCCCTCGAAATTTATCATGTGATTGCGATTGAAACCCGTTGCGATTTTCTGATCGGTCGTGGCGTCCGGGAGCAGATCGCCCGCGAGTTGTTCGATGGTGAACTGATCGAATGGGAGATTGCGATTGAAGGCCGTTATGAGCCAGTCGCGCCAGGGCCACATATCGCGGTGGCTATCGATGTGATAGCCGTGCGTGTCGGCATAGCGCGCAAGGTCGAGCCACTGCATGGCCATCCGCTCTCCGTAGTGAGGCGAGCGGAGCAGTTTATCTATGCGCTTTTCATAAGCGTCGGGCGACTGATCGGCGAGAAACGAATCCATCTCTTCGAGCGTCGGAGGCAGGCCCGTAAGATCGAGCGTCGCCCGGCGAAGCAGTGTTTCTTTGGAAGCTTCAGGTGAAGGCGCAAGACGTTCGCGTTCGAGGCGCGCGAGTATGAAATTGTCTATGGGATTGCGCGTCCACGAAGTGTTTTTGACCTGTGGCAGAGGGGGTCGCACAGGCGGCAGATATGCCCAGTGAATTTCCCATTTTGCGCCTTCATCGATCCATCGTCGCAGGAGAGCGATTTGATTTTCGGTGAGCTTGTGACCCGAATCCACAGGAGGCATGCGCAGCAGAGGGTCCCGTGCTGTGACGCGCTCGATGAGTCGGCTCGTCTGGGCATTGCCCGGAACGATGACGCCTGATTTTGCGAACGCGCCTTCTCTGGTGTCGAAGCGCAATTGGGCCATTCGTTGTTTGTCATCAGGCCCATGACAGGTGAAGCAGTTATCAGAAAGTATCGGGCGTATATCGCGGTTGAAATCCACGGGCCTGGGCGAATCATCCGCCGAAGCGATAAACGATAAAACGAAAGATGCGATGCCTAAGAGCGAAACGCCGAGGCTTATCCGGTATTTCATAAGCGCCACTCCTGAGCGGATCGAGAGAGTCTGAACGAATGCGTGAGACCTCGGTAATATAAAGCGATTCTGCGCCTGAAGCAAAGCGGCGAATCTGTTTTGAAAAATCCCCGGCTGATGTGGTGAAGCTGATCTAAAGATGATCCGAATCAGACAACTCTGGCGCGATCACTTCAACGGCAGTAGGGAAGCTGATCGCTTCTGCCTCCATCGCTGCGCCCGCATCATCCACCGCGCCGTCAACAGTCAGAGTGTAGGCGGAGCCGGGAAGAAGAGGCGAGAGGGGAGTGATGAATGCGAGTCGTCCGAATTCTGCCGCCACTACTCGCGCCTCGACAGCCCCGTAAGGCCCGCTCAAAGTGACAGTCTCTCGATTGACCGCGCTCGCCGGCTTCGATTCTCGAAGGGCGAGCAGAGCATCTGCTGCAACACTGTCTGCTCCATTTCGAGGCAGTGAGCCTGTGATGTGAGGCGGCAAGCCATCATCTTCAAGCGAATCCTTTGCCGAGCGGAAACGAGCGGTCTCGACTCGATAGACCTCATTCTGACTGACCGCTGCGCCGTCGTTGTCGCTGCCGCCTGTGAGCAGCACATCGCCCTGTCGCCTCAATCGAGACCTGCGATCACCGGCATCTCGATTCTCTCTACTCCCAGGGCAGGAAAGGAATTCACAGCGCGCATACATGGGAGCGGGATCGATCCTCAAACCGTTCAGATAACGGTGACCGGGCCGGGCTGCCCTCGCGTCGGAAACTGCGTCGTGCCGAACAGCGTCCTGCCCGTTGTGACAGAGAACCTTATCGAAGACGCGCCCTTCACACTGGCTGAGGGAGAGTTCACGATTTTTCTGAGGAACGGAAACGATGGGCAATTGTCCAAGGGGTGGCCTCTGAGGGTCGGCCTGCGATAGCCGCCTCTTTTCAGTTTGTCTTAACCGCTCGGGGGTTATATCTTTGCTTTCTCTGATGAACATCCTCGGACAAACAGAGAGATCGGTTTCGGTCGTCATCCCGTTGCTCGATGAGCGGGCGACGATCGAAGAACTTCACTCTCGTCTGTCCGGCGTGCTCAGAGAACGGACCAGTCGTTACGAGATAATCTTCATCGATGACGGCAGCCGCGACGGCTCCATCGAAGTGATAAAGCGATTGCGAAATATCGATCCGTCGGTGCGCTACATCAGGTTCCGGCGCAACTTCGGCAAGTCAGCCGCGCTTGCCGCAGGGTTTCGCGCAGCCCGGTTTTCCATCATCGCCACGATGGACGCCGACCTTCAGGATTTGCCTGAACAACTCCCGCTGCTCATCAGCAAACTCGATGACTGCGATCTGGTTTCAGGTTGGCGTCATCGCCGCAACGACAACCTCATACGCAGGATGGAATCGAAGCTCTACAACTGGACTACCTCGCTGTTGACCGGCGTCCGGCTCCATGACATCAACTGCGGAATGAAATGCTATCGCCGCGAAGTGCTCGACGAGGTGATGATCTATGGCGAGCGACATCGCTTCATCCCCGTGCTTGCAAGCTACCGGGGGTTCCGGCTCGGAGAAGTCAGCATCGAGCACGCCCCCCGCCGACACGGGCGTTCGCGCTACGGGCTTGAGCGAGTGGCGGGCGGAGTGTTCAGCCTGCTCACCGTCATCCTGCTCACTCGCTACACCAACAAGCCTCTGCACTTTTTCGGGATGCTCGGGCTGGCGCTGTTCGGCGCAGGTTCGCTCATCGATGGCTATCTGATATTGAGACGGCTGCTGTTCATGGAGTGGTTGAGCAATCGCCCGCTGCTCATCATCGGGACGCTGCTCATCATCGTGGGCGTTCAGTTCGTCCTCTTCGGCCTGCTCGCTGAAATGATAGCGTTTTCCTACCGGCGCGAAGATGACTGCTCCATAGTGGAGACGAGCGAAGAATCGGAAGACGCGCCAAAGACAGTAGCTCGCAGCGGAGAGGGCAGGTGAAGATCACTCTTGTCGGCCCGGCCCCGCCACTTCGCGGCGGGATAGCTCATCACATCTATCGCCTCGATCAGCAGTTGAAAGAGCGCGGTCATCATCTGCAAGTCATCTCTTATAAAAAGCTCTATCCGAAATTTCTTTTCCCCGGTCGCACTGTCGAAGATGAAAGCCGATTGAAGCTTGAGTCTCACGCCGCGCCGCTGCTCTCGCCGCTCGACCCGAGGACGTGGATCAGAGCGTTTCGAGAGATCGCGCCGTTTGCGCCCGACGCAGCGGTGATTCAGTGGTGGAATCCGTTTTTCGCCCCGGCTATGGGCGCGCTCGCCGCGATGTTGAAGATGGCCGGGATCAAAACGGTCTTCGAGTGCCACAACGTCTTTCCGCACGAACGCAGCCTGCTCGATCTGCCTCTGCTCGATTTCGTATTCTCGACAGCAGACTTCTTCATAACTCATTCCGAAAAAGATCGCCTCGATCTGCTCTCGATCCGTCAGGCCGGAAGAGTCTCTGTCGCCTCTCTGCCCGCACTTGCCGAATTCACCGGCAATCATAAGAGCGACCGCAGCGGTCGCACGATACTGTTTTTCGGAATAGTGCGAAAGTACAAGGGGCTGGACACACTGCTTCGAGCGATGCCGAAGGTTTTGTCCGAGGTTGATTGTCGCCTGATCGTCGCGGGCGAGTTTTATGATAGTGTTGAAAAATACGAAGAGATCATTCGACGGAGCGGCATCGAAAAACATGTGCAGATAGAAAACCGCTATGTCGCAAACGAGGAAGTGCCTGCATTATTCGAAGAGGCTGATGTGCTGGTGTTGCCATATCTGAGCGCGACTCAAAGCGGGGTCGCAGGCATAGCCGCTGTAAATCGCCTGCCGGTGATCGCGTCGCGGGCGGGCGGGCTTGAGGAATCGGTGCGCGACGGGATTGACGGCTTGCTCTTTCCGCCCGGAGACGCCTCGGCGCTTGCTGACGCTCTCGTGCGATATTTCCGAGAAGAACTCGGCCCTCTTTTTTCAAGAAACATCAGATCGCGCGGCGACGCTGACAGCCAGATTGCGAGGATCATCGAGGAGATGGCTCGATTCGATGATCTCTGATCGAACTTAAAACAGCTTGCAGCGAGTAAGACCCGGCAATGTTTCGCATTGCCGGGTCGCTTTGGTTTTATCGGGCGATCATTTCTGTTTTGCTTTCTCGCGCGACCCGGCAGCTTGTCTGACCGCTTCATTGTATCGGGCATGTTCAAGGCCGCGCTCTGCGGGTTGATTGAACGCATCGGGATGGAGATAGAGGCCGCGCTCGCCTTCGGGCTTCATCTCTTCGACAGGGATGCGATGACGGTCGGCGTAAGCGTCCCGGCGAATGCCCGTCACCTGCCACGAAACTTCCACACCGGGCGCGCTGGTGCGAATTGCGAAGCGGTTGCCTTTGACCTTCTCCGAGACTATCGCCTGGGCGAATGTTCCCAGGACGGTGAGTTGATAGCGAAAATCTTTATTCAACGCTTCGAACCATTCAGGCAGTTCCACGACAGCTTCGCCATTCTGATCAGTCGTGATGTTGCCGTTATAGATGTTCAGCATATCGGGCGATTCGACGAACGAGTGGTAGAGGTATTTGTTTTCAGGGTCGAGAGGATGATCGATCTTGAACGAGCCGCCGCCTTTCGAGAGGTTGCCCGACACGTCGACGTCGCCCAGGAACTCGCCCGCAAGCCCTGCGGTCGCGCCGCCTGCTCCT
>CAZPQE010000092.1:0-16322 GCA_964588615.1 uncultured Clostridia bacterium
GCGCGATCATGTGGCTCAGATCAGCACGTTCGGAACCATGGCGTCGAAAGCGGCTATCAAGGATGTCGGTCGCGCGATGGAGATGCCTTATTCGGAGGTCGACAAGATAGCCAAGATGATTCCGCCTCCGGTGCGCGGGCGAAATGTTTCGATTGACGATGCGATCAAACAGAATCCCGATCTGAAAAAAGCCATCGAATCGGATTCGAGAGTCAAAGAAGTGATCGAGATAGCGCGCCGTCTCGAAGGATGCTCGCGTCACACTTCGGTTCATGCCGCAGGCGTGGTCATCGCTCCTACGCCGCTCGACGAGCTTGTGCCGGTGTCGAAAACGTCGAGGGATGAAATAACGACTCAGTACACGATGACCGATCTGGAAAAGGTCGGGATGCTGAAGATGGACTTCCTCGCGCTCACTACTCTGACGATCATCGAAGATTGTTTGAAATCCATAGAGCGCGAGACGGGCGAGAAGATCGATATTTCAGGGATTCCGCTCGATGACAAAGCCGCGTTGCAACTCTTCACCGATGGGAGGACAGAGGCCATATTTCAGTTCGAAAGCTGCCTGAGCGGAGAGACGCAGATCAGCGGCAAAGGAAATACCATCAAGCAACTTTACGAGCGATTCAGGAAGCTGAAATCCGAAGGACGATACGGCGTATCGAAGCGCGAAGGCGTGATGAGATTGAAATCCTGTTATGTGGATGAGGGCAGGTTTCATTCAAACCTCGTACTCGATGTCGTTTCGACCGGCGTTCGTCCGGTCTATCGCATAATCACCGAAGACAACTACACCATCAAAGCGACTGAGGATCACCATTTTCTTACAGAGCGCGGATGGGTCAGGTTGAAAGACCTCGATCCGGCGACAGATAAACTGCTCTTCAAAACCGACTCTTGTTATGCTCGTCGTGTGTGCATGGATTGCCAGACGCCGTTCAAATCGATGACGCGGCGCATACTTCGCTGCAAGGCTTGCTCGGCCCGCATCACATCGAATCCGAGCAAACCGGAGGCTCGTGAAAAAATCTCGCGGGCCAACAAAGACAAGCTTCCATGGAATTATCATATCGAACCGACCGGCGACGTTTATGCCCGATGGCACGAAGCCATCAAGCAGGGCCATGAAAAATATCGCGGCAAAAGTTTCGAAGAGATATTCGGCCCCGATCGCGCGATGGAAATAAAGGCGAAAGCTTCGGCTCGGTTCAGCGGAACGGGCAATCCCATGTACGGCAGGTCGCATAAGGGAGGAACCGCTTATTCCGCCGCGGGATTTCGCGAAGACCTCGGCCATTATGTCCGCTCTTCGTGGGAAGCTGATTTCGCTCGCGTCCTCAAATATATGGGACTCAGTTATCAGTACGAGCCGCAAAGATTCACCCTCGTTCGGGAAGACGGCTCTACTATGACTTACGCGCCTGACTTTTTCGTTCCTGAAGAGGATTGCTGGTATGAAATCAAGGGATGGATGGACAAAGTGAGCGAAGAAAAGATTCGCCTCTTCACGGAGCAATACCCGCAGGAGAGCATAGTCATCGTAGACAAAACGCTCTTTGCCGAGATGCAGATGAAATATCGCGATCTGGTCAAATGGGAATGCCCCAAGGTTCCGGCCAATACAGTTTTTCTCGGCATCAGGAGCATAGCTTATGAAGGCGAAGAAGAGACTTTCGACATTCGTATGGAGTCGCCGGGCAACAACTTTCTGGCCAATAGTTTTGTAGTTCACAACAGCGGCATGAAAGATATCTGTCGGAGGCTGAAGCCTGACGGATTGGAAGACCTCTCGGCGCTCAATGCTTTGTATCGCCCCGGCCCGATTGACAGCGGGATGATAGATGACTTCATCGACCGCCGTCACGGAAGAAAGAAAGTTCGCTATGACTTCGAAGAATTGAAAGATGTCATGGGCAACACGCTTGGAATTTGCGTGTATCAAGAGCAGCTCATGGCCGTCTTTCAAAAGCTGGCCGGGTATTCACTTGGAGAAGCCGATCTGGTTCGCCGCGCTATGGGCAAGAAGAAACGCGAGGAACTGGACAAGCACAAGGAGAAGTTTCTCCGACAGGCGACAGAGCGCGGACACGACCGAGGGAAACTCGAACAACTCTGGCAGAGCTTCGAGGGATTCGCCGATTATGCTTTTAATCGCTGCCTCACAGGCGATGCAAAAATAGTCGATGCCGACACAGGCCAGCAAACAACAATCGAACAGATCGCCAGCGGAGAGTCCGACATATCGCGGACTTTCAGCTTTGACGGAAAGCAGGTGATCATCAACGACATCGTTGAAGCTTTTGAGACGGGTGAAAAAGAAATCGTCGAAGTCGAAACTCAGGATGGAAGAACGATAAGATGCACACTCGATCATAAGTTCTACACCGATGAAGGCTATTTGCCGTTGAGAGAAATCCTCGAACGTGGTCTCGAAATTTATTATTCGCGGGGGGTCGAAGAGTATGCCGCCCACAGCCTGGAACAAAAAGCTCACGCCGGAGATTGAGCGGCTATAGAGGATTTTGGAGTGGAGGCGACTTGTCGCAGCTTTTGTTTCAAATCAAAAGGTATGCCTTGTCACCGCACTCCAAAGAAGGTCGCTATTTGCACTGATATGGGAGTACCTATGAAAATCGAGAAGATGAAGATCATCCGCGTCACGCCGCGCCCGGTCGAGAAGACCTACAACATGACTATGCGCGGCCCCAATCATAATTATTTCGCCAACGGGATTCTGACAGCTAACAGTCACTCCGTCGCCTACGGCTATCTGGCCTATCAAACCGCTTATCTGAAAGCTCACTACCCGACTCATTTCTGGGCCGCTGTGTTGTCGAACGAATTGAACAACACGGAAAAAGTCGTCAAGTACATCAATGAAGCGCGAACGCAGGGCATAGAAATTCTGCCGCCGGATGTCAATATCAGCCTCGATAACTTCACCGCCGCAGGCAATTCGATCCGATTCGGATTGGCCGCGATCAAAGGCATAGGCCAGTCGGCTGTCGCTTCTATAATCGAAGCCCGCAACAGCGGCGGAGCGTTTCGATCCATTTTTGATTTCACCGAAAGAGTCGATTCGCGGGCCGTCAACAAACGAGTTCTCGAAAGTCTCATTCGCGCGGGCGCGTTCGATTCTTCAAAACACAGCCGCGCTCAGATGTTCGCCGCAATCGATGCGGCTATTGAGAGCGGTCAGCGCGCTCAACGCTCGCGCGCAAGCGGTCAGGCCGATCTGTTCGGCGCTTTCGCAGACGCTATGCCCGCCGCAGATCCGCCTCTGCCTCAAGTGGATGAATGGTCTCCGTCTGACTTGTTGAGAGGGGAGAAGGAAACCCTGGGCTTTTACATCTCAGGTCATCCGCTGATGCGATATGAAGAAGCGTTGATGGATTTCGCCAATGCGGATGTAGACCGGCTGGCCGGTTTCCATCACGGCGCGCAGGTCTCGATCGGCGGCGCAGTCACAGGACTCAACATTCGGACTACGAAGAAGGGCGACCGCTTCGGCTTGTTCCAGCTTGAAGACCAGTTCGGCACGGTGAAGATAGTCGCGTGGCCGGATACTTACTCGAAGTCGAGTTCCATTTTGAAGGATGACGCGGCGATACTCGTCAAAGGTCGGCTTGAGATAGATGACGGCGGCGCGCGGACGATCATATCGGATGAAATTCAGAGCCTCGAAAACCTGCGCGAGCGCAGCGCGCGAACCGTAATACTTCACTTCCCTGTCACGGCTATTCACTCAGACCGTCTGGATCAACTCTACGCTGTTCTTGATTCGAATCGTGGAGACTGTACTCTTGTGATGGAAGTCGAATTGGAGGATGGCTCGATTGCGCGCATCCAGCCGAATCAATTCGTGAAGGTGAAAGTCACTCCTGAACTGACGAATTCCGTCAAACAGGTCATCCCCGAATGCAGAGTCGAGATCGTGGTGCAGAAAGCGACCGTAGCGGCGAGGTGAGGGATTTCAACGACTTTGCCTGATGGCCTCTTTCCACAAATCAGGATAATCGGTAAACCCGCCGTCTACTCCGAATCCAATGAAGCGGCGAATGTCGGCGATAATGTTTTCTCTTACAGTCGAGCCGTCCGCAAGTTTTTCATCCAGCGGGCGGCGCTTTACGGCTGTCGTCGCTCCGCGGAATGTGTAAGGGTGAACTATCAAACCGGCTCGATGAAACAGGGCAACGTCTTCTGCGCTTCGAATCATGTTTTTGCTCGGCCCTGCTCCCTTCGCGTACCCGGCAATCTCGCGGGCGAGAGATTCGCTTATCACTGAAGTTTCTCTACCGCGGTCGCCTTCCATCGGGAGAAGTTGAACTCGCGTGTAACGCGGCGCAAGCTCGCGCAGGCGAAGCAGGCACTTTTTCGAAAAAGACTGAATCATCACTCGATCCGGGCGGCGATCAAAGCCGTTCGCCTTGAGAACTGAAACGAGTTTTTCCGCTGCATCGACTCCTCGCGCGCGGTAAAACTCGAAATCTTTTATCTCGATGTAAAGCTTCGCTCGACTGCCGATCAGCTTTATGGCTTCTTCGAGCGTGGGAATTTTTTGACCGGCGTAATCGGGGCGCACTGCAAACGTATTCGCCCTATTGAACCACGATCCCGCATCGAGTCGCTTTATCTCTGCAAGCGTAAAATCCGCAGCATACCATGTTCGCCCTGACTGCCCTTCCGCATCGCGCGCGCGGTCGGGAAAAACTTCTGCGACATTGGTCGTCCGCTCAAGACTGCGGTCGTGAAGGCAGAGGAGCACGCCGTCTTTGGCGACCTGCAAATCCTGCTCTACGAAATCCGCGCCCTGCTCGATGGCTAACTCGTAAGCGGCAAGCGTGTGCTCAGGCGCGTAGGCCGACGCGCCCCGATGCCCGACAGATGCAGCCTTTTTTTCCTGCGCGCCGATGAAGGCGGTAGAAGTCGCCGTCGTCAGATGGACGAGCGAGATGAATAAAAGGCAGGCGACGGTGGTAAGGGAATTCGAAATGAGCTTTCCAGGCATGAGTCGGCTCAATTGAAGAAAGTCTGGAGATTGCTGCGCGAGATAGTAACTTCGCCTTTGAACTTCGGCGAGTCGATCGGGAAGTTTATCTCGCGGTTGTTGACCAGAACCTTGATCGTCTGCCTGTTGCCGTATTTGAGGACGACCTGATTCTGCGCTGGCGGCAGGTCATGTGAGAGTCCCTGTTTGAGAATCATCGAAGACGCCTCGCCTTCATCGACCGTGTAGCGCAGCCAGCAATCGCCCGCAGCAGCCTCGATGCGTATCAACAACTGATCAGAGGGTTGAGCCTGTGGCGGGCCTGTCTGAGGTGTCGGAGTCGGCTCAGGGGGCGGAGCGGGCTTTGCGACCTGCTGCGGGGGAGTCTCGGCGGCGTTTTCGGCGTTGCTGCGCTCGATGCGCTTTATGACGGCGACCAGGATGATGATGACGAAAGCGGCTATCGCAAGGCCGATTATCAGCGTAGACCAGTTGAATCCCCGTCCGCTCTGACGATAAGTGACCGGCTCGAACTTGTGCGCCAGCGGCTCAGTCACAGGCGCGGGTTGTTTTAATGGACCGGTTTGCTGAGGAGATTCAGGCGGCGGAGCGCCTATCTGCTGGTGATAGAGAGCGATGGCTTCTTCTTCGTCGAGATCGACTTCCTTTGCGTAAGCCCGGATGAATGAGCGGGTGAATATGCCTCCCGGCAGGGTCGAGAAGTTGTCCGACTCGATGGCCTTGAGGAAGCGCGAGCTTATCTTGGTCTCTTCTGAAATATCAGCAAGAGATATTCCGCGCTCTTCTCTTCTCCTTTTCAGTTCTTCGCCTAGTGTCGGCATAACAGCCGAGCAGCCTTTCGCCTTTATTTGGGCTTTGTAGAAACGGATCAGACCCGCTGGCAATGTTAGGAAAAGCGATGGCAGGTGTCAAGCAATCGCTCATCGTCCGAGCGATTGCTTGACTGCCTACAATCGTTTTGTTAGTTTTGAGGCTCTTCTGAAGCGCAGGATTCTCACCAAAATATTTGAGTCGAAAAGGAACGGAGGAATGTAGCTTATGGGCATGGAAGCGCTCGGCATGGTCGAGACGAAAGGATTTGTTGGAGCAGTGGAAGCTGCCGATGCCATGGTCAAGGCGGCCAACGTGGTGCTGGTTGGACGCGAGTACATAGGATCGGGCTATGTCACGGTGTTTGTGCGCGGAGATGTCGGCGCGGTCAAGGCGGCCACCGACGCAGGGGCAGCGGCAGCCCGCCGGGTGGGAGAACTCATCAGCGTTCATGTCATACCCCGCCCTCACGCCGAACTCGAACGCGTCCTCGAAGGGAGCGGCACTATAGTCAATGCCTATCAACTGACCGGCGGTGAGGCGCGGGGGCAGTTGACGGCAGGCTCTCCTGAAGACGGCAAACGCTCGATTCAAACCCCGAACAAGGACCGCGCAAAATAAGACGCCCGTGAAACAGATGCAATTGAATGAGACCTGCCCGCCCTTTATGGCTGTGAGGAGGATTTATGAGCAGCGATAAAGACGTTCAATCCATCGAGCAGGCAAGAGAACTGGCTGAACACGCTTATGAAGCGCAAAAAACTCTGTCCGCTTTCTCTCAGGAAAAGATCGATGAAATCGTTTCCGCCATGGCCCGCTCGGCTCTCGACCAAAGCGCGAGGCTTGGCCAGATGGCTCATCTCGAAACCGGATTTGGCATTCCCGCAGACAAGGCCGCCAAGAACAGGTTTTCCGCCGAAATCATTCACAACTTCATCCGCCCGCTGAGGACGGTGGGCGTGATCCGACAGACTGAATCGATAATCGAAGTCGCCTCGCCTCGCGGGGTGATAGCCGCAATCATCCCCTCGACCAATCCCACCTCGACGGTGATCTTCAAAATACTGGTTTCGATCAAAGCCGGGGATACTGTCGTTCTGAGCCCGCACCCTTCGGCTGTCGGTTGCATAAACGAAACGGCCCGCATTATGCGTGAAGCGGGCGAATCGGCAGGTCTTCCATCGGGCGCGATCGGGTGCATGTCGGCTTCGACCATCGAGGGCACTCAGGAATTGATGAAGCACAAGCGCACCGCTTTGATTCTGGCCACCGGAGGCACAGGGCTTGTGCGCGCGGCTTATTCGTCGGGCAAACCCGCTTTCGGCGTAGGCCCCGGCAATGTCCCGGCAATGATCGAACGGTCTGCAAATATCCCTAAAGCCGTCCGGGACATTCTGACCGGAACCTGCTTCGACAACGGGACGATCTGCTCATCAGAACAATCCATCGTCGTCGAGCGCGCCGTAGATTCTCTTACGCGCGAGCGATTGATGAGCGAAGGCGCATTTTTCCTCAACAAGGAACAGCAGGACGCTCTCACCGGCGTGGTCGTCACTCACACCAATACGCTCAATGCCAAAATAGTGGGAAAGAGCGCCAGTGTGATAGCCGGGATGGCTGGAATCACCGTGCCCGAAGAGACGCGCGCGCTCGTCTTCGAACTCGATGGCGTGGGGCGCGATTTTCCTCTCTCGATGGAAAAGCTCTCGCCGCTTTTGTCCTACTACGTGGTCGAAAACCTGGAAGAGGGGTGCGCACGATGCGCAAGCATTCTCCGATACGGGGGCATGGGACACACTGCCTCGATTCACACTCAGAGCCGAGAGGCTGCGCGCGAGTACGGGATTCGAATGCCTGTGTCGAGGGTGATCGTCAACAGTCCTTCGACTCATGGAGCCATAGGGTTCACCACAGACCTTGAGCCTTCGATGACCTTAGGCTGCGGGTCGTGGGGAGGGAACGTGACTTCCGACAACATCTCGCCTCGCCACCTTGTGGATGTCAAGCGCATAGCTTTCGAGACGCGGCCTATCAACCAGGCTCAAAAGCAAACGGTCGAAGTCGCCCGCCCCGCAATCGACCGCGAATCAATAGCCGCCCTCGTCGACCGGTTCCTGTCCGAAAGACAGACTCGAATCGCGCCTCCACCGCCGCCGACCGCTCAACCTCCGGCGGCTCAAGCGCCTCCTGCTCCGCCCGCACAAAGCGCGCCGATTGCAGTCAACGGGCAGGTGCGTGATTTCGTGTGCGAGGAAGATGTGAAGAAGGCTATAGCCGCGCAGGAAAAGATTTACATCAACCGAAAGACCATAATCACCCCTGCGGCGCGAGAGCTTGGCGAGGACAAGGACGTTTTTGCGCGGGTGTGAACCACTTCGCTTCATCGATCAGACAAAAAAACCGCGGCCATCACGCGAGGCTTTGAATGCTAAACACCCTTGTGCTCAATCGGAAGACGCGGGTATTCACTCGGCTTGACGACCCGGACGCCATAAGCGACCTGCATCAAAACGAATCGAATATCATCTGGGTGGATGTGGCCGACCCCACCAGCGAGGACTTCGACGAACTGGCCAGAGAGTTCGGTTTCCATCCCCTCTCGATAGAGGACTGCCGCTCTGAGCATCAGCGCCCCAAGGTAGAGGAGTATCACGGCTATTACTTCATCGTCCTCTATGAAGCCGAACTCACGGAAGACGGCCAGTTGAAGCTGCGCGAACTGAACATCTTTCTGGGCAAGAACTATCTGGTCACGGTGCATAGCCAGCCAATTCGAGCCATCGCCGCGACCGAAAACCTGTGGCGCAACTGGACCGACCTGGCCGAGCGCGGAACCGGACTCCTGATGTACCTGCTCATCGATCCGATAGTCGATGAGTACATGCCTCTGCTCGACAACCTCTCAGACAAGATCGATGACCTTGAGGATTACATCTTCACCGATTCGAACCCGGAGGCGCTGGAAGAGATTTTCCGCATCAAGAAGCAGTTGCTCTTCCTGCGCAAATCGATCACTCCGCTTAGAGATGTGTTCAATACCCTGCTGCGCCGCGAGCAGCCGATTTTTTCGCGCGAGACTACGGTCTATTTTCAGGATGTGTTCGATCATCTGATCCGGGTGACTGACACAATCGACACCCTGCGCGATATGCTTGGCTCGATCATGGACGCTTATCTCTCGATAGCCAGCAACCGCATGAACGCGGTCATGAAGCAACTCACATCCATATCGGCGATCCTCATGTCGGTCACTCTGATTGCGGGGATTTACGGGATGAACTTCGAAATAATGCCAGAGCTCAAATGGCACTATGGCTATGTGTGGGCGCTCGGATCGATGCTTGTGGTGGGGCTTGGAGTGTATTTATACTTTCGCAAGATCAAATGGCTTTGAAGAATAAAAACAGGAAGAAGTGGCGGCAATCGGTCTCAGGAGGACTGGCGCGGCTTACGGGCAAGAAAGCCACTGCTGTCGAGGTCTGCTATGATCCCAAGGGACTGGCCCGCTCAGAGACCGGAAGTCTCACCCTGCCTGCCGAGCTATGCCTGCCGAAAGAAATCGACGCGCCTCAACAAAACGGCAGGATCGCTTTCATCATCGTCGTCGTGGCGATCATTTTTATCGCGCTCATAACTGTGCTGGTCGCAACCAGTCCTAAGAGTGAAAAGGCTTCGCCAAAAGACGCCCCTGCGCAGACTGAGAAGTGAACCTGGCTATGGCTTTGTTGGCGACGGGTGAGGCGCGCTTTCGCGCGGAGCGGTGTAGCCGTTGCGCGAACGGGCGACGAGCCGACGGGCGGGATCGTTGACCTGAACTTTGACTGCGCGGAATGTCCCGTCGCGGTTCGAATTGGTCGAGTAATACCCTATCGAATACTGAGTGCGCAGGTCTGTAGATATCTGCTGGGCGATCTGATGAACTTCGGCAAGCTCTCTGGGAAAGAAAGCCTTTCCGCCTGTCTCCGTTGCGAGTTTGTTGAGCAGGTTTTCGGCGTTTTCCTTGTCGCTCTTCTTGAAAACCCACGCGCCTTCTTTCGACAGATCGTTGGTGAAGCCGATCAGATAAACCTGCACATCGGTTTCGCGCAGGTGAGAAACCACTTCGTTGAACTTGTAGTAGCTGTCTTTGTCCAGCCCGTCGGTGACGACGATGACTGCCTTGCGGCGGTTCCTGCCTTCCCTCTGCGCGTAGTCTGCGGCCAAATAGAGCGCGTCGAGCATAGCAGTCTGACTCGAAGCTATGAGTCCCTGAAGCGTGTCGATGACATCGTTGATATCGCTTGTGAATTCAGTCAGAAGCTCGGGCTGGGCTTTGAACTCGATGACGCCTATTTCATCCTCCTGGCGACTCTCCTTGACCAGATTGACCGAAGCCTTGATGACCGTATCGAGTTTGCCTTTCATCGAGCCTGAAGTGTCTATGGTGAAGACGAGAGACACAGGAACCTGGTCACGGTTGAAAATTTCGATCTTCTGTTGAACCTTGTCTTCGAAGACCTGAAATTTTTCCTGCGGCAAATCCATTATCGGCTTGTTTGAGGCATCGACTACCGTCACATCGAGCATGACGAGATCAGCATTGAGCCTTACAGGCTTTTGATCGTCCTGATCCTGCGGCTCCTGCTGTTTGGGATTTGATTGCTGGGGTTTCTTGTCTTTCTGTTGAGTCTGGTCAGCCAGAACTGAAGAACTCGAAAAGATCGCATCCTCAGACAGGCCGAAAGTCAAAGCTGCGGCCAGAACTACCATCGCTCTTATTTTGTACTGCATAGCCAGATTTTACTCCCGGTCATTGGAATTTGAAAACCCGCAAGCCTTTTTTCAGGATTGAAGTCGTTCCTGATATCAGGCTTTGTGATGCGCCAGCAGAGTTTTCTCGTTGCCGAAAGAACGATCCGCAAAGGGGGTCTTGCGCAGCAGGGAAAGCTGCGGCGATTGGATACGATTCGTAGCTGTCTACTTTCTGAAGGACTGATAGCCGTCCTTGTAAGTCAGCGATAGTCTTCCAAGTCCCTTGGGAGGCGTCACCTTGACCTGAACCTTGTGCCAGCGCGCCTCGCTCGTCACATCGGTCGGATAGAAGGCTATCGAATACTGATGCCTCAGTTCGAGGGCGATGCGCGTGCAGATTTCGACGAGTTCGGGCTCGTTGTAGGCATTGGGGAAAAACGAACGCCCGCCCGTCATGCGGGTAATCTCTTCGAGCACCGAGCGACCGAAACCGGCAAGCCCGTCCGAAGCCGGATCGGTTATTCCGATGGCGTAAATCTGGAGGTCGGCCTCCTTGACCCGGTTGCGCAGTTCCTTGTAGGTATAGCGGCTGTTGTTGTCCTGCCCGTCTGAAATGATGAGCAGCGCGCGCTTGTTGTGCCGGCCCTGGGCGACTTTTTCGACCGCGAGATAAGCCGCATCATAAAGCGCGGTGTTGCCCCTGGGCTGAACGAACATCAGATGGCTCATGACCTGATTGCCCGATGTGGTGAAATCCTGAACGAGTTTGGCCCGGTCGTTGAATCCTATCAGAAAGATGTCGTCGTCTTCGTGCGAGGTTTCGATGAACCGCCTGAGCGCGCGCACCGACCGATTGATCCGCTCCTTCATCGATCCCGACACGTCATAGACGATGCCCAGAGAAACGGGCGCATCTTCATCCGAGAAGTGATGTATTTGCTGTTTCACCTTGTCGTCGAAGAGTTCAAAGTGATCCTTGCTCAATCCGGTCACAAAGCGCCCGTAGGAGTCGGTGACAGAAACCGTCACGTTGACGATCGAGGTGTTGAGTATTACCTTGTCGTCTTTGGTTTTGCTCTTGTCGGACTGAGGGTCGGCCTTCTTGTTTTCCTGTGACGCAGCGAAATTCAGGGGGATGAGCGTGGCGATGGCCAGCGTGATAACTAAGGCTCTGGTGAATCCCTTTTTCATGTCGGATGCCTCCCGATATAGCTGTGACTCCTTGAGACCCCGGAGAGAGCCGGTCTCGACTATATCTACCCACCGAAAACCAGGCGGCTGTTTTTGTCGCCTTTTCTTGCTACCGTGGAGAAGGTGTCGAAGTCATCGTGGCGATGCGCTCGCTCTTGTCTAACGACTTCAAACTGCCTGGGAATCGAACGCTTCCATTCTAGCACAAAAGCAGGCGGAGGCAACCTAATCCGATATTTCCCAACTCCGGTTCGAAGACTCCTCTGTTTTTGTGTTATATTGATCCGTCGCGTCAACGAGACGCTCAGGAATCCATCAACCATGTTCTTGTCGATAATCATTCCCGCATACAACGAGGAGCGACGAATCGGGCAGTCTTTGGACGAAATTCTCCGCTTCTTTCAATCGCAATCCTTACGGGCCGAAGCGGTGGTCGTCGATGACGGTTCGACAGACAGCACCGCACGTCTGGTTTTAGAGCGGCAGCAATCTTTTCATGATGCCGGATATGAACTCCGACTGCTGACCAACGATCCGAATCGAGGAAAAGGCTACAGCGTCCGCCGAGGCGTCGAGGAAGCGCGCGGCGAAATCATTCTGTTTACAGACGCCGATCTTTCATCGCCAATAACCGAAGGCCCTCTTCTGATCGCTCCCATAGCCGAAGGCCGCGCTGATGTGGCCTTCGGCTCGCGCGCTCTCAACCGCGAACTCATCGGAGTGCGCCAATCCATCATTCGGGATTTCGGGGGCCGAGTCTTCAATCTGCTGCTGCGCGCAATCACCGGGCTAAAATTCAAGGACACTCAATGCGGCTTCAAAGCGTTTCGGCGGGAAGCGGCCCTGCCTGTTTTTCGATTGCAGAGCATCGAGCGATTCGGCTTCGATCCTGAGATTTTGTACATAGCCAGAAAGCGCGGCCTGCCAATGCTCGAAGTCCCTGTCCGCTGGAATCATGCTGACGACAGCAAGGTCAGCTATCTGCGAGACTCCATCGATATGTTTCTCGATCTGATTCGAATCCGCCTGCGCGATCTCGCCGGGCGTTACAACGACTCCGGGCCGGGGATAGCCGGCGCGCAGACCGAGGGCAGCGAAAACAGATGATCCGACTCAACGTAAACATCGATCACATAGCCACCATTAGACAGGCGCGGAGGACTTTCGAGCCGAGCGTAGTGGCCGCAGCCACCCTTGCCGAGATCGCGGGCGCAGACGGCATAACCATCCATCTGCGCGGCGACCGTCGCCACATTCAGGATGAAGACCTGCGTGTTCTTCGCTCAGTGGTCAAGACTCACCTCAACCTCGAAATGGCTGTCACCGATGAGATGGTCGCGATTGCTTCGCAGGTGAAGCCGAATGTCGCCACCCTCGTTCCCGAACGGGCTGACGAAGTGACTACGGAAGGTGGCCTGGATGTAGTCTCTCATGAAGAGGAAATTCGCCAATGCATCGAGACGCTCAATCACGCGGGGGTGATGGTGAGCATATTTCTCGACCCCGTTCCGCTTCAGATTGAAGCGGCTCACCGGGCGGGCGCGCAACAGGTTGAAATCTGTACAGGCCGATATGCGGAGTTTACCGACCCGACGCAAACGCATCACCCGGATTGGGTGGAGCAGGAAATCGAGCGCATAAGGAAATCGGCAAAGCGGGCTGGAGACCTGAAATTGCAGGTGGCCGCAGGTCACGGCCTCACTTACAGAAATGTGCGGGCGATAGTAAAAATCCCTCCCGTAGAAGAACTCAACATCGGCCACAACATAGTCGCCCGCGCCGCGCTTGTAGGGATGGAAAGAGCCGTGAGAGAGATGCTCGAAGCTATGGGAAGCAGGAGGTGAAAAGGTGAAGAGGTGAGCATGTGAAGAGGTGAAGCAGACCGTAAATGCCTATCACCCCTGCTCCTCTGCTCCCTTTCATCCCTTCACCTTTTCACCTCTTCACCCCTCGCGGGGCTGGTAGCTGGTCAGGTTGCGCGAACGATCCCTGTGGCGCTCTAAGGCAAGGGCGATCAATCGGTCGATGAGTTCGCTGTAAGATATACCGCTCGCTTCCCACATCTTGGGATACATGCTGATCGAAGTGAAGCCTGGCATGGTGTTTATCTCGTTTATTATCACCCTTCCGGTTTGGCTCTCGACGAAGAAATCGACCCGCGCCAGCCCTGATCCGTCGATGGCTTGAAACGCCTTCAATGCGTCGCGCTGTATTTTTTCAATCGTCTTCTTAGGCAGATTGGCCGGAGTCTGAGTTCGAGAGCGATTATCGATGTACTTGTCTTCGTAATCGTAGAAGTCGTGGCCGACGATGATCTCTCCGGGAAGGCTTGCGATGGGATGATCGTTGCCCAGCACGCTCACTTCTATCTCGCGCCCGACGACGGCTCGCTCTACGATGATCCTTCGATCATAGCGGGCGGCGTCTTTGATCGCCCCTCGGAGTTCTGCTTTGTTCGTGGCTTTCGATATTCCGACCGACGAGCCGAGGTTTGCGGGTTTGACGAAGACAGGATAGCCGAGAGAGCGCGTGATTTTCTTCAGAATCCCGTCATGCTTTTCTTCCCACGCCGAGCGCAGGAACCATTCATAATGGGTGAGCGTGAGGCCGGCGCGCTCGAACAACTGCTTCATCACCACCTTGTCCATCCCTGCGGCAGAGGCCAGCACGCCGCAGCCCACATAAGGCACTGCGGCCATTTCGAGAAGGCCCTGAATCGTTCCGTCTTCTCCGTAGGTTCCATGAAGCACAGGAAAGACGACATCGAGTTTTTCCATATCGGGATTTCTGCCGTTCGCGCTCAGATGCATCAAGCCCTGAGCGGTCGGGTCTCCGAGGATGGCGACCTGCTGCTGAATATCTGAATCCATGACAGCGCGAGGCAGCATGGCGGTCGCGTTCTTCGACACCAGCCACCGGCCCTGCGGAGTGATGCCGATCGGGACGACTTCGTATTTCGATTTATCGATGGCGTTGATGATCGATTCAGCCGATCTCAACGACACCTCATGCTCGCCCGAACGGCCTCCGAAAATCACCCCTACTCGAATTCTCTTTTTCAACACTGGTTTCCTTCCGCTCACATGATCTTTTTGCCCATGGCCGAGAGTATCAACTCGACTGCCAGTTGCGCAGTCTGATTCGTGGTGTCGAACATCGGGTTGACTTCGGTGATTTCGACCGACAGCACGTTGCCCGAAAGGGCGATCTTTTCCATCGCAAGATGGCTCTCACGATAAGTCGCCCCTCCCCGCTCAGGCGTCCCGACGCCCGGCGCATAGAACGGATCGATGAAGTCCATGTCCATAGTCACATGAAATCCAACGGTATTGCGCGAGGCTATCTCGACTGCTTCTTCGATGACGCTGCTCATTCCGCTTTCGTCCAGTTCGCTCATCGTGAATACGCGAAGGCCAAGAGAGCGAATCAAATCCCTCTCGCCCGGATCGACCGAGCGCGCCCCTATGACGACCGTGTGTTCGGGCAACACTTTGGGAGCAAATCCGCCGATGTAGGTCAACTCCTCGGCCCCGCGACCGAGGAGCGCGGCGAGCGGCATTCCGTGAATGTTTCCTGAAGGCGAAGTTTCAGGCGTGTTGATGTCGGTGTGCGCGTCGAGCCATATCAGGCCGATCCTTTCATCGCGCCTCCGGTGATAAGAAGCGACGCCTGCCACGCTGCCGATAGCGATGGAATGGTCTCCGCCGAGTATGAGAGGGAGCGCGCCTTCGTCGAGCGCCGCTTCGACCATCGCGGCAAGTTCCTCGCATGCAGCCGTAATCTCAGGCAGAAACCTCGCTCGTTTGCTTGTCTGAGTCAGCGATTCGGGCGGATGGACATGCACGTTTCCCGCGTCGGTCACATCGTAGCCAAGCAATGCGAGCGATTGATTGACTCCGGCGATACGGATCGCCGACGGCCCCATATCGACTCCGCGACGGCCCGCGCCGAGATCCATAGGCACTCCGATGATTTTGACTTTTTTCTTCATAGAGCCTCGATGCAGGTCTTATTTTCCCATTCCGACTGAGCCGTCGCAAGACAGGCTTCTGATGCCACAGCGCAGAGTGGAGTTGGAGGCTCACCGAAGTTTTTCATTGAGGCAGGCGACTGCTTCTTCTGCGGTTTGCGCGAAGGTCAGAAACGACATATCGCGGTCGCTGATGACCAGATGCTCGCGCAAACAGGCAAGCGAGCGAGGCCAGCACTCGCCAACCAGAATCAGCGGACGGGGTTCGAGAATGCCCATGGTGAGCTTGTTCCAGACGAGCGAAATTTCAGTGACCGTTCCCATCCCTCCGCGAAGGGCGATGTATCCGGCTGACTCTCGAATGAGCTTCTGCAATCGCGCATAGAAACTGTCGCTCGGCTCAAGGGTCTTGATGAAAGAATTGGGCGCAACCGAAAACTGAGTCATAGTCATGCCGATCGCATTTCCTCCGGCTTCGTGCGCGCCGCGAGATATTGCCTCCATCACGCCCGCATATCCGCCTGAGCAGACATCGAAACCGGATTGGACAAGCAAGCGGCCAAGCTTCAACGCTTCTCTATATTCGTCCGCATCTGCACCGCACCGCGA
>CAZPQE010000093.1:0-16139 GCA_964588615.1 uncultured Clostridia bacterium
AAGCAGCGTATCTCAGCCGGTTGTTCATCAAGCTCGGCCCCCTGCGCTCGGAACTGAGGCGACATCCAGTCAGGCATCTCTCCGAACAGGAGTTCGGCTTCTTCTATAGGCCACGCCCCGCGCATGTTTATGTCGGTCTGAAGCACGGGAAGCGAGCGCGAAAATTCGTCCGCCGTCAGCGTCCACAGCATATCGCGGTCCAACACCTCGACTATTGTCTGATAGGGAGCCGCTTCTTCTCCCGGCCAGTCGGGAGCTATCTCCAGCAGAGCGAAACAGCCGGTCTGCGTCTTGAAAATCCATCGAATTATGTAATCGACCTGCGTGCCACGGTCCGGGTGAGCGAGTTTGAGAAAAGGCCGTCCCCGCTCCATCCATCGGCTCGCTATCGGGACTCGCGTGAACGGGGAGATCATTTCAAGCTGCGGAGGGCTCGCCAGAGCAAGCCCTCGCCATTCCACGCAGGTGCGTTGAGAAGCCGGGTCTTCGAGTTGAACCGGCACGGCCAGCGTGTGAGAAAGCCCGCGGCTTATGATCTCGCCCGGTTGCTCTTCTTCTTTCGATTCCATTGCTCCACCTCCGGATTCTCTTGGCGATTCAGGCAACTTGAGGCTTGCGACCTGACAGAAAAAGGGGCCGCTCGGTGGCGGCCCTCCAATCATACTCAAATGCGAAGCCGCGAGAAACTGGAAAATGAACTTCGCCGCAAGTTGTATGTTGCGCGGGTTGAATGTGGTCTGCGGAGTTCCGAATCCCGGCGCAAGCGCAAGCCTTCCTCCCGACACGTTCCAGGACACGTTCTGTATGCGGTCGAAATTTTTTCGGTTGACCACGTTGAATGCCTCGACTGTCACATGCTGAAGGCCCATAGTCGTCGCGGGGATTCAAAGTGTGATTGCCGGCAAGATCGGTCGCCAATTGTCAGTAGCGCCCGCTGAATGTTGAACGACGTATGAACTCGCCGTCTCCCGCGCGGCCTGTGTATTTGCCGTCTTCGATTATCACTCGCCCGCGAGAGAGAACCGTCCTGGTCACCCCCCTTACTTTCATCCCCTCATAAGCGCTGTAGTCTACGTTCATGTGATGAGTCGAGGCAGAGATGGTCATCTCTTCCGAGGGGTCGAATATCACGATGTCAGCGTCGGAGCCTACGGCGATGGTTCCTTTTCGAGGTAAGAGTCCGAAGAGTTTTGCCGCAGCAGTCGATGTAAGCTCGACGAAGCGATTGAGGCTTATTCTTTCTTCCACGACTCCGCCGTTGTAGATGAGGCTCATGCGATGCTCGACTCCGGGGCCGCCGTTGGGAATTTTGGTGAAATCATCCCGGCCCAATTCTTTTTGCTCCTTGAAACAGAACGGACAATGATCGGTCGAGATGACTTGCAGGTCATTTCCGCGAAGTCCCTGCCATAGCTTGTCCTGATTCCATTTTTCTCTCAGCGGCGGAGTCATCACCCATTTTGCGCCCTCGAATCCTTCTCGCTCATAGAGCGAGTAATCCAGAAAGAGATACTGCGGGCAGGTCTCGGCATAAGCCGGAATTCCCGCGTCGCGCGCTTCGCGGACTTCTTCGAGCGCGTCCGAGCAACTCAGATGCACTATGTAAACTGGGGAATCAGCCATCTCGGCAATCGCTATCGCGCGATGCACCCCTTCGGCTTCGGCTTTCGTGGGACGAGTGAGCGCGTGGAAGCGTGGAGCGGTTTTGCCTTCGGCGAGAGCGTTTTTGATTATCTCGTTTATGACTATACCGTTTTCCGCATGCAGGCAGATCAATCCGCCCGCCGCGCCCGCCGCTTTCATCGCGCGATAGATCGTAGCATCATCGACCAGAAAAACTCCGGGATAAGCCATGAAGAGTTTGAAGCTCACGACTCCCTCGCCGATGAGTTGCTTCATTTCAGGGATTCTCTCATCGGGCAGTTCGGTCGCTATAAGATGAAAGCTGTAATCAACAGCGGTCTTGCCTTCGGCCTTGCGATGCCAGTTATCGATGGCTTCGACCAGAGACTCGCCGTGATATTGGACTGCGAAATCTATGATCGTAGTCGTCCCTCCGTGAGCGGCGGCGATGGTGCCTGTTCGGAAATCGTCCGAGGCGAAAGTTCCGCCGAAGGGCAATTCCATGTGGGTGTGCGGATCGATTCCGCCGGGTATGATCAGACAGTTTGCGGCATCGATCACTTTGTCGGTTTCCATATCGAGCCGCGCGCCGATGAGCGAGACACGTCCGTCTTCGACGAGAATGTCTGCCAGGTAGTCGTCAACGGCTGTGACGACGCGGCCATTTTTTATCAGGGTTTTCATGGCATGTCCTTCCTGGATGAGCGGGACCCGCAGGAAAGGCGAAACGATGCGTCGGTCAGGGTCGTCGGTTGTTTCTTCGCCTCTTTGCGGATCAGTTTTATGCAGGCAAATTAAACATCACGCGAGGTCGAGCGTCAATGCGCGGGCGGCTGACTGATTGGCGCACGGGCGAGATTATTTCATTGCAGAAAGGGCGGCGAATGAGTTCGCCTGAAAGCTGAGGCTGTGTCAGCAGGCCGACTGTCGGGGATTGCGCCAGCAAAGTCCTCGCTTATGCGCAGGCTGCCGACACGCCTCTCGTTTCGCAGGCGCGCTATCAACGGCTCGCCGCCGCGCCGGTGTCTTTTATCACGTTGAGCAGGAGGCGGGTTTTGAACGCGCCTGAGCGATAGACCCTCTGCGTGGCCTTCTGAAAATCGGCATCGGTCGCCTTGTAGATGTTGACGAACTTCTGCGGATTGCGGTCTACGAGCGGGAACCACGTGCTTTGAATCTGGATCATGATCCGGTGTCCTTTCTGAAAAGTGTGGTTCACGTCCGGCATTTCGAATTTTATCTGCGTGGGCCGATTGGGGGTCAGAGGCGCAGGCTTGTCCCAGCCCGCGCGGTACTTGGCGCGCATAGGCTCGCCGCGCACAAGCATCTGATATCCGCCCATTCGCACGTTGCCCGGATTCGGAGCAGGGTTGGGCGCATCGTTCGGGTAGACATCGATCAACTTGACCACGAAATCCGAATCAGTCCCCGAAGTCGAAGCGTAAAGATCGACCACTATCGGCCCGGCAACCGTGATGTCTTCCTTCAACACTTCGCCTTCGTAGACCAGCACGTCAGTCCGGGTCGCAGCGAATCGCTGATCCTGAATCATGTAATCTCCGGTCATGCCGATTGAGAGCGCGTTGATGAACGGCACGGGACGCGCCGGATCACTGATGTATTCATCATAAGCGGCCCTCATCTCTCTGGGCGCTTCGAAAGAGAGCTTTCCGCCCGCATTGAGATAGAGGCTCGTCTGCTGGGCGTTTTTAGGCGGCCAGTGATCGTACTGTCGCCATTGATTCGTGCCTGTTTCGAAGACGAAGGCTTCGGGCAGTTTCAAATCGCCTTTGTCTTTGAGGTAGTGATTGAAGAAAGGCAGTTCGATGTTTTCGCGGTAGAAGACGCTGGTCTTCGTTCCGAAGGCCACGCCTCCGAGCGTGTCGCCGTCCTGCCGGGACCAGCAGCCGTGACACCAGGGCCCCATTACCAGAGAGTTGTAGGTATGAGGATTGTTCTTTTCTATGGCCTGATAAATTTTAAGCGGCCCGTAGAGGTCTTCGGCGTCGAACCATCCGCCGACGGTCAGGATTGCGGGCTTAACTTTGTTCAGGTGTTGAGGCACGTTCTGAGCTTTCCAGTACTCGTCATAGTCGCCGTGTTCCATCCATTCGTTCCACAGTCGCTTCTGGTTCTTGAAATATTTTTTATTGGCGTTGGAGAGCGGACCCATTTCGAGGAAGAAGCGATAGCCGTCGGGCGTGCCGTGATCGAAGCGCGGGCCTGCGGCGACGCCCGGCCCGGTGCGCGGGGTATCGAAGACGGCCAGGAAGTTGAATGCGTGCGGGAGGAAGAACGCGCCGTTGTGGTGCATATCGTCGCCTATCCAGTTGTCAGCCATCGGAGCCTGGGGCGAAGCGGCTTTCAGCGCCGGATGCGCGGCGATGACGCCCTGCGCGGTGTAGTGGCCGGGATAGGAGATGCCCCACATGCCCACGCGCCCGTTGTTGTTGGGAATGTTTTTGATGAGCCATTCTATGGTGTCGTAGGTGTCGGTGGTTTCGTCCGCCTCGGTCGGGCTGGTCTTTTTAGGATTGTGAGGCTTCATCCATGCGAAATCGCCTTCGGACATATTGCGCCCGCGCACATCCTGATAGACGAAGATGTAGCCTTCCTGCGCAAAGAGCGGCGATGGCCCAAGCGCATTGCGATAGAGACCAGACCCGTAGGGACCGACTCCGTAGGGAGTGCGGTTGAGCATGATCGGGTATTTTTGCGAAGCGTCTTTGGGGGCGTAGACGGAGGTGAAAAGTTTCACGCCGTCGCGCATAGCGATCTGGTATTCGAACTTGTCGTAGGCGGCTTTGATGTCGAGTGTGTTCTGGGCCTGAGAATAGGCGCTCATCAGCAGGATCAGGCCGAGCGCCCGCAGGATGATGGAAGATCGCAGTTTGGTCATGGGTCCTCCTGAAAGAAAGGCTGTAGCGCAAGCCGGACTTGGGACAGTCAGGTTATAACTTTCTGCGCGATGCCGCAACCTCGACGGCTCGCCCGTTTATTACTGGCTGCGGGAGGCGGGCGCGCGAGCAGATTTTTCTTACAGGTTGCTCTTCTTCAAGTCATTGCTTGCGTTTTGTTTTCGGAGTCATCGAGTGAACGCCGCCGCCGCGCTCCTCCTGTTCGTCAACCGATTGAACAGGGTGATCTGAACGGTTTGCCCGACGGGTATCAACTCATCGAGTCGTGAATCGCGGCTCATGGTTCTTCGCGTCGTGCCTCCGTTTTCGCGGAAGCCTTCAGGGTAACTCAACTCATCGAGAGCCACCCCGTTTATTTCGATCACCGTGTCGCCGGTTATCATCGCCGAGCCGTTGACCCGCAATTCAAGTTTGCCCTGCTTGCGTTTGAGTTTGATCTTCGAGATGGAAGGAGCGACAGGCATTGCCACGTAGACTCCGAGCGGAAGATTTTCGCCTTTCTTTGCGTAGGCGAAGAAGACCACCTGGCCGAGGTCGTTGAGGGCGAAGGTGTTTATCTCACGAATCTCTTCTCCTGTCGGCACACGGTCGCCGATAGCTACTACTTTGAGCATGGCTCGCGGCGAGGCGAGGAAGATGCCCGACGGAGTATCACCGCCCTTGAGGTAAGCCTTGAATGCTATGGCGGAGTTGTTGTTGATTCTCGGCGTCAGAAAATCCTCATTTTGTTTTGGGTCTAATAGCGAGACAAACGAGCCACCGACGGGAGACGGATCTCCTGCTGCCATCACTTTTCTTATCTGATTATCGGAGTAGAGGTACACACCCATTTCATTCTTGTCCGGCTCACCACCTGAAATCCTCACAGTGAATCCAACCTCGCTCTTGTTGTTGAGGTCGCCGACGCTGAAGGTGTCTTCCAGAACCTTTCGGCCTCCTGGCAGATCATCACCATCGATGTTGATCGTCTTTATCCCGCTCTCTGTTGTCAGAAAAAGCCCCTCTCGCGGCTCGTCAAATGGCTCAGGAACTACGATTGCAGGGAAAAGAATTTCCCCCCTGTCATTCAGCCTGACGGGCAGGGCTGGAAAGGCAAAAAGATTGAACTTTCCTCCAATAGGCGAGGGATCGCCGCTGGTGACGACCTTGCGAATCTCTCCGCCGGAGTAAACAAACACTCCACTGCGGCCTATCCCCTGATCATTATCGCTGCAAGCATGAAAGGCTACATCTCCCAGATTGTTGATACTGCCCTGACTGAACCCGCATTCTCTGAAGAAAGTCCCGACAGGAGTCGGGTCTCCTTCTTCGACTATCTTGGTCAACTGTCCATCGGAATACAGAAACAGCGCGGCATTGACCCGACTGCCTCTGGTTATGCCTGCAAGAAGCGTGGCCTGCCCGACATTGTTGAGGTTGACCGAGGACAGGAAACCGTACATCCCCCAGGGAATCGGCTGGCAGAAATCAGCCAGCCGTGTGACTCGGCCTTCAGTGAGAATGAAACGCCCTTCGACACAACTGCCTGACGTATCCGCCCCGATTGCTACATCGCCTCGATTGTTGAAGCCATACATCCCCACCACTCGCCCCTCACAGTGATCGCAATCGAAGAAGCGTCCCCCGTCGCCGACCGGATCGCCTCGCCTTAAAATTGGGGTGAATGTGAAACCGCCGCTCTGCGCGAATAACTGTGTTGGCAACAGTAAAAGCTGCGACATCAAGATCGCCATCAGCGTGACCGACTTCGTGGTAAATATCTTTCTCATAACTTCCTTCCCTACTGTTAAAGCAGGGGCGGAACGATTGAATGTTCCGCCCCTGCTGGTATGGCCTACAGGAGATCGACGATCATCGTGATCGGGGTGGAAAGGTTAGGGCTTCCGTTTTGCAGGCTGAAATTGACCCTGATGTTTTGTTGCGGATTCACCATGCCAGCCCCCATCCTTTTACAGCTTGTGGCGTCAAACAGTACCACCACCGAGACCTTAGCCCGGTCTACGGTTCTTCTTCCTTGTATCAAACATCGATCCTCCACAGACCGCACCGGTTGATTTTGCGGGCGGTTATTTGATACAAGTGCGCTCAGGTAGAACGCACTTGTCGATTCTGCCTGCGGCGCGGACGGGTCACACGGGCCAAAAACGCGAGACCTGTTCGCGCCATGCTCTTCAACGCATACCTCAACCTCGCTGCTGCGACCTGGACGATTCACATATCCACGACGCGACAGAATAGAGCCGAAGAATGAATCGGCGCTCTTTCAGATCGAACACGGGCGAGTGACAACCTCGCGGGAAATGATTTTGTAATACCCCCCTCCCGCAAAGTGGAGAGATTATAATCACTTTGTTTTCCTGAGTCAATAACTTTATGAAAAAGTCTGAATCCATCGCTTTACACAAACATCCGACGCGACAACCTCGCTTGCTTAATCAACACGCAGAGGTTATCTTTTCGCTTTCCGCCGAAACGATAAATCAGAAAGGCGCTGCTTATGATTTTTCGCAGTCCGTACTCCGATGTCGACATCCCCGATATTCCGCTGACTCAGTTCGTGTTGCAGGGGCTTGAAGGTCTCGAAGACAAGCCTGCACTCATCGACGGCCCGACCGGTCGCGCGCTCACTTACGGCCAACTCGTCAAATCGATCCGACTGGTTGCGGCAAGCCTCGCCGCGCGCGGATTCAAAAAGGGCGATGTGTTCGCAATCTACAGCCCCAACCTGCCTGAATACGCGATCATCTTTCATGCCGTCTCGCTCATCGGCGGCATCAACACGACGGTCAATCCGCTCTACACCGTCGAAGAACTCAACTTCCAGCTTCGTGATTCCGGCGCGAAGTTCATCGTCACTATCTCCGCTTTTCTCGACAAGGCAATAGAGGCGGTCAGAGAAACGAAGGTTGAAGAGATATTCACCTTCGATCAGGCCGAGGGCGCGACTCCTTTCGCTGCGCTTTTCCAAAGCGACGGCCTTCCGCCCGAGGTCGAAATCAATCCCAGAGAAGACCTCGTCGCCCTTCCCTATTCGAGCGGCACTACCGGATTGCCAAAGGGAGTGATGCTGACGCACCACAATCTGGTCTCGAACATCGCGCAGTGCGACGGCGTCGAGCGCGTGTCTTCGGATGAAGTGCTCATAGGCGTTCTGCCTTTCTTCCATATTTACGGAATGGTCGTGATTCTGAACGCCAGCATTTTCAGCGGAGGGACGGTGGTGACGATGCCGCGCTTCGATATGGAACTGTTCCTTCGCCTGTTGCAGGACTACAAAGTCACGCGCGCTTTTCTGGTTCCGCCCATCGTTCTCGGACTGGCCAAGCACCCGCTCGTAGATCAGTACGATCTTTCCAGCCTCAAGATGGTCAACTCCGGGGCCGCGCCTCTGGGCGAAGATGTCGCCCGCGCCTGCACCGGAAGAATTGGCTGCGTGGTCAAACAGGGCTATGGATTGACCGAGACCAGCCCGGTCACTCACATGAGCCCGCCCGAAGCGGAGAAAGTGAAGCTCGGATCATCGGGTCAGTTGATACCCAACACCCAGTGCAAAATCGTAGACACCGCCGCTGACGTTGAACTCGGCCCGAACGAGCGCGGCGAAGTGTGGATTCGCGGCCCGCAGGTGATGAAAGGTTATCTCAACAACCCCGATGCCACCGCATTCACCATCGACCGGGAAGGCTGGCTGCACACCGGCGATATAGGCTACGCGGATGAAGACGGGTTTTTCTACATCGTCGACCGCGTCAAAGAGTTGATCAAATACAAAGGCATGCAGGTCGCTCCCGCAGAGCTTGAAGCGATACTGCTCACTCACCCTTCGGTTGCCGACGCCGCAGTCATTCCGAGTCCCGATGAAGAAGCGGGCGAGATACCTAAAGCTTATGTGGCGCTCAAGGGCGAAGCGACCGCCGAAGAGTTGATGGAATTCGTCGCTTCGAGCGTCGCCCCGCACAAAAAGATTCGCCTCATAGAGTTCATCGATCAGATTCCCAAGACCGCTTCAGGCAAGATACTGCGCCGCGTGCTTGTGGAACGCGAGCGCGCGAAATGAAAAAGAAGAAAGGCACAGTAAAATACAAAGCCGCCGGGCCGACTCCATACCTTGCCGCCGTGCAACTCGTCAAAGTCGACGAGTTGATGAACAAACGGCGATGGGTCGAAGCTCACGAAATCCTCGTCCCGCTCAACCGTCGCTTTCCTAATCGCCCTGAAATTCTCTCGCCTCTGGCCAACGTCAGCATCGAGCTTTCGGATATGGAAACTTACCAGTACTGCTGCGAGCGGATACTGAAAGTAATCCCCGACGACCCCGATGCGATGATGGGATTGGGCGGAGCTTATCTCTCCAATGCGCGCCCTGCGCTGGCGCTCAAGGCTTTTCGCCGATTCATCGCCCGCTGGCCCGAGCACCCGCGCGCCGACGACGCGCGCAGGACGCTGACCGGGCTTGAAGCGAACATGAAAAACCTGCTCGACGAAATAGAAGTCGAGGGCGAGCAGGGCTTTCAGATAGCAGAGATGCACGAAGAAGTTCAGAGCCTGATGGGGCAGCAGAAATTCACCCAGGCCCGCCGCGCCGCAGAGGAGTTGCTGCGCATCAAGCCGGATTTCGTGCCCGGTCTCAACAACATCAGCCTGACGTATTTCATCGAAGGCCGAATCGACCGGGCGATGGAATCAGCGCGGCGCGTGCTCGCTTCGAAGCCTGACAACTACCACGCGCTCTCGAACCTGACGCGCTTTCTCATGTTGAGTGGTCATGCTGAGGAAGCCAAAGGGACAGCTGAACGGCTCAAGGCAATCGAGAACTTTCAGGATGATGATGTGTGGGTCAAGAAGATCGAGGCGTTGAGTTTTCTGGGCGACGACCAGGGCGCGCTGGAGGCTTTCGAAGGCGCGCAGAAAGCCAATGCCCTTGAAGACTCTCCGAAAGCTCCGTTCATTTATCACCTGGCGGCGGTCGCTTCCTTTCGAATGGGCAGAGAAGAAGAAGCGCGCCGATACTGGAAGCAATCGCTCAGGCTTGATCCGACTTTCTCTCTGGCGAAGGAAAATCTCGAAGACCTGAAAAATCCTGTGGGCGAGCGAAACGGCGCGTGGCCATTCGACCTCACAAGCTGGATTCCTCGACGAACGATAGAAGATATTGCATCCACCATGCGAGCGGGCGGCAAGGATGAGAAGAGCGCGGCCCGACGCATTATGAGAAACCATCCGGAGATCGATCAGATCATCCCCGCGCTGCTTGATCGGGGAGACCCGCATGGGCGCGAGTTCGCTCTGCGACTGGCCCGGATGCTTGAAACGCCCGCTATGCTTACGGCGCTCAGGGATTTCGCCCTGGGCCAGAGAGGTTCCGACCAGCAGCGACACCTTGCGGCGCAGACCGCTTCTCAAGCTGGGCTTCTGCCAACAGGCCAGGCGCGCATGTGGCTCAATGGCGAGTGGCAGGAGATTTTCCTGATCGGAATTCAGATACATGGCGAGGCGCAGGATCGCTTCAAGCCGCAGACCGAGAGGCTTCTCATCGAAGCGGGCATGGCCTACAGAGAGTTCGACGGCAAGCGCGCGGAGCAGTTATATAAACAGGCGCTCGAACTCGAACCCGACTCCATACGCATAATGAACAATGTAGCGGGCGCTTACTCGATGCAGGGGAGGACGGAAGAAGCCAAAGCTCTGATATGGAAAATTCATGAGCGAGACCCCGATTATCTGTTCGCCCGAACCTCGCTTTCCAAGTTTCTAGTCGAAGAGGGCAAACTCGACCAGGCCGAAGAGATGCTCCGTCCTCTGCTTGAGCGCAGGAGGATGCATCACAGTGAATTCGGTTCCTTCTGCGACGCCTGGATCAATCTCAACGTGGCTCGGGGCAAGGACAAGGAAGCTGTGGCCTGGCTTCAGATTTGGGAAGGCATGGGAGAGGAGCATCCGATTCTCGAAGTCTGGCAGAGAAAATTGAAGAAAAAGAGATCGCGGTTTCGCTGAACCTGTCATCGCAAGCCCCCTGCAACCTGCGCGCTCGTTTCGCAATCAGTCGACTTTCGCGCTCATCTGTGAAAAAGTTTCAACCCCATGCCATCGGTCTATGATCTGAAGCCGAAATTCCAGATTCGGCCTCGTCCGCTGAGGCTCGTCAGCGGGAGTCGAAATGAGATCACCAGGTCGCTTGAAGAAGCAGTGCGCGAGTTGAAAGAGCAGGCTTGATTCATTCAGGCGTGATCCCGCGCACCGTTTTTGCCTTTTACATTTTTCATTCTGCCTTCTTCAGCGTCCTTGACCCGCGCTCATCAGAAAACATAAGCTCGCTCATCAGAAAAAAATTTCGACTCGCAGGAGAATTCGATGAAACGTAATTCGATCATCGCCATCGCTTTGATTCTCACAATCGCCTTTTCCGCTTTCGCGCAAAAATCTTCGACGCGCGATTCTCAGATCGCTCAGGCTGCTGAAGCACTCCGTCAACAACTCATCACCCAGCGACGCGATTTTCACATGCACCCGGAACTCTCGAACCGCGAAGAGAGAACTTCGCGCGTCGTTGCCGAACGCCTTCGCGCCCTCGGTCTCGAAGTCAAAACCGGAGTGGCGCGTCACGGCATAGTCGCTCTGCTTCGCGGCTCGCGTCCCGGCCCCGTAGTCGCCATTCGCGCCGATATGGACGCGCTGCCCATTCAGGAAACTATCGACGTTGCCTACAAGTCGCAAAACCCCGGAGTCAAACACGCCTGCGGTCACGATGTTCACCTCACGGTCGCGCTCGGAGTCGCCGAAGTGCTTTCGCGCATGCGCGATCAGATAGCAGGCTCGGTCAAGTTCCTCTTTCAGCCCGCCGAAGAAGGAGCGCCCGCGGGCGAAGAAGGCGGCGCTCCGTTTATGATTAAAGAAGGCGCGCTCGAAAATCCCCGACCGCAGGCCATATTCGGACTTCATACGATGCCACAAATCGAAGCCGGTCAGATCGCTTATCACTCAGGCGCGGCGATGGCTTCATCAGACCGATTGCTGATAACCATTCGCGGAAAAAAATCTCACGGCGCGCAACCTCAACTCGGAGTCGATGCGATAGTCGTCGCCTCGGAGTGCGTGCTCGCACTTCAACACATTCGCAGCCGTCGCATCGATCCGCTCGAACCGCTGGTCATCACCATCGGCGCTATGCAGGGCGGAGAGCGCAACAACATCATCGCCGACCAGGTGCAGATGCAGGGCACTATGCGCGCGCTCAACGAAGACGTGCGCCGAAAGGCGCAGGAGCTTATACGAGAAACTCTCGCGGGCGTCACATCGGCTTATGGCGCGACGTTCGATTTGAAATTCGACAGCGCCAATCCCGTGACCTACAACGACCCGGCTCTCGTGGAAGCAACTCTTCCGACCATGCGCCGCATCGTTGGAGAAGCGAACCTCATCGCGCCCAAACCGTTTATGCCTGCCGAAGATTTTTCTTATTATCAGAAAGTCATTCCGGGTTTCTTTTACTTTCTCGGCGTCGGAAACAAATCAAAAGGCATCACCTCGGCCTGGCACACGGCGGAATTCGATGTCGATGAAGAGAGTCTCGTCGTTGGAGTGAAAGTGATGGCTGGCGTCGCGCTGGATTATCTGGATCGTCACGCGGGGAACAGATGAATCGAAAGGTGCGCCGCGAATGCGCGCGCGGCGCATTTTTTCTACGGTCTTTCGAGTCTCGGAGTCGAGAACTTTTTCAATCTCTTCCACTGCAAAATCATGCTGCCGTCCGAGTCTTCGCGAACCACATGAAAGACTACCAGCACATCGGAAGTCTCATAATTGATCGAGCGGAGGATATAGGTTCTGCCCTCGAAGGCGACAACATAGCGGTGATAGGCGAATCCGCTCGCCTCGAAACCTTCCGAAGTGAATCGCTGCTGTTGTCGCGCCTCCGGCAGTGTTGTCGGAGCGGCGAAGGTGAGCGGGAAATGAAGCGAAGGATGATCGAGCGAGACCTGTCCGATCGGAGTCGCGCCCAGATCGCAGATGAATCCGAAATCTGCGCCCGCAAATCCGGTCGAAAACCTTCCCTGCTCGAATGAGATATCCGACCCGTAGCCATATTCGTTAGTGAGTCGGGTGAAGGAATAATAAGCGCCGCCGCCGCGGATCATCGTTTTATCGGTATACTTTTCTCTCGGCAGCAGGCGGATTATCCCTGTGTCGGGCTGCTTGAGGAAGTCCGCGAACTTTGCGCGGTCTTCGGCTGAGACATTCAGAAATTCCTTTTCTTTTTCCTCCAACTGCTTTCTCAGAGCTTCGATTTCTCTCTCCAGCTTTGCGCGATCCTGCGCAAGCGTCTCTGTCGGAGACAACGAAAAAAGCAACGATGCAAGCGACAACAAAAGAATTCGTTTCATGTTCGTTCCTCCCGGCTGGCTGTTTTCGAGGCGCAACAATACTATCGCTGTCGGCCATCGCAGTCAAAATAAATCACCAGAGTGTGAGTGAAATGTATCAGAGAAGTTGGGAGGGTCGGCAGAAACGAGCGCGGGTTTCAATATCGATCTGAAAAGCGCCGGCGGCGTGGACGTGACCGTCGTTCTCGATCATCATCGTCTGAATCGTCCGAATCGTCCTGTCGCAAATGACTGGATTGGCTGCTGCGCTGAGTGTTGTGAGCCGGGTGTCTGCTTTTCGATTTCGAAGGCGCGGAATGCCTCGCGGCCTTCGGCGCTTCTTTTTTCTCCTGCTCCCGGCTGCTTACCTGATTTATTTGGGCCGGAGCCGGCGATGAATTGCTGGTTGGCGAACTCACCACATCACGGACGCAGCGGAAACCTATCTGGCTGTAGTCGCCGCCCTGCGTCTCGTACCCTTTGCGGAAAGTAGCAGTCGCCTGATTTCTGTTGCTCGTCCACGAGCCGCCGCGAATCACTTTCTGTCCGGGATGCGCGTGAGCGTGTCCGCCGGGATAGGTCGCGAAATCGCTCGAAGTCCATTCCCATGCGTTGCCCGCCATATCGAACGCGCCGAATGGAGATGCGCCAACGTGCTCGCCCACCTCAGAGGCTCCTCCGTGACCGTGAGCCGAAGTGTCTGCATTGGCCTGACGCGGTTTCCATTCGTTGCCCCAGGGATAACGAAATCCCGTCGTGCCGCGCGCTGCAAACTCCCACTCTTCTTCCGTAGGCAATCGCTTGCCCGCCCACTCGGCGTAAGCTGCGGCGTCATCCCAACTCACTCCGGTCACAGGCTTGCGGGCCGCGCCCGAAGGGTGATGCCCGCCCGTCCATCCGCGAGGGGCCGCGCGCCCGGTCGCGCGTATGAACTCTTCGTACTCGTCGCAGGTAACTTCGTACTTATCGATGAAAAAAGGCCCGACCGTGACTGCGTGCTGAGGGCGCTCCGACTCGCTGCCAGTGTTGCTGCCCATCAGAAACTCTCCGCCTCCGACCATCACCATGCCTTCGGGCGGAACGGAAGGCACAATCGGTTTATCCGGCTCTTTGGTCGCAGTCTCAGGTTTCACTTGAGGAACTTCCACGCGGCTCTTGTCGGCCTGCGAACTTTCAGCAGCGCGCCAGCGCAGCGCCAGCATTACGGCAACGCCGATGAGCGCAAGCGTCAGTATAGTTCCGATGACTATCATCGCGCGTTTGCCGGCAGCTTTTTGCTGTGTCGCAACGGGAGCCGGAAACTGCGGAGCGGCTGACTGAGATGCGGGAGTCGAAAACTGCGGCGACGGAGCCGCCGCGCTCGAAGCGAGTTCGCTCCTCGTCGCTTTCACAACCGCGCTCGACTGCGCGAAGGTCAGTCCGCGCACGGCAGCGGTCAATTTCTCGGTCAGGGCGGCGGGAGTCTGAGGCCGCGCCTCACGGTTTTTTTCAAGCGCAGTCATAACCACTTCTTCGACCTGTGGCGAGACGCTGACGTTTATAGCCCGCAGCGAAGGAGGAGGCTGAGTGACCTGCTGAACGACGACCGCCGACGGAGCGTTGGAATTGAACGGCACGACTCCGGTCAGCATTTCATAAAGGACTATTCCGAGGCTGTAGATATCAGACCGGCCATCGATCTCTTCGCCCATGCACTGTTCGGGCGACATATAATGCGGCGTGCCCATCATCGTTCCGCTTCTGGTGATGCTGCTGGTGGTGTTCGACATATCGCGCAGCTTGGCTATGCCGAAGTCCAGCACCTTGACCTTCAGCCCCTCGGCTGTCTCGGTCACGATTATGTTGTCGGGCTTGAGATCGCGGTGAACTATATGCTGACGGTGCGCTTCTTCGAGAACGACGCAGACCTGGCTGACTATTTCATTGGCCGTCGAAGGAAGTATCGGTCCCCGCTCGCGTATGACCTGTCGGAGGCTCTTGCCATGGACTAATTCCATGACCAGATAAAGCAACCCGTCCTGCGAGACGCCGAAGTCATAGACGGTAACGGCGTGCGGGTGCTTGAGCCGGGCTGCGGCCTGAGCCTCGCGTCGAAAACGCTCGCCTGCCAGAGGGTCGCTGGCCAGTTCGGGGTGGAGCACCTTGAGGGCGACATCATCGCCGATCAGAAGACGGCGGGCGCGATAAACCGTGCCCATCCCGCCTGCGCCTATTCGGCCATCTATGCGGTACTTGCCGCCGATGAGCGTCCCCATCAGCTTGTCCGGTTTGAAGAGCGTGCCTGCTTCCTGTGGAGTATTGGCAGCGCCGCAGCGCGTGCAGAATCGACCCGCTTCGGGTATCTGGCTTCCGCAATTCAGGCAATACATATTTGCCACTCCCGGCCTGCCCTTTTTTTCCAGTACCAGTTGCATCAATGTTATTGATGCAAAAAATCTCCCGCGCGATCACAGCCGATCATGAAAAATAATCGTCGCCTCTCAAGGAACAGGAATGCTATCGCCCCCGGCTGCGGCCAGTCAACGAGCAATCACACTCCACACCCGCCGCCGGTTTTGCTATCATCCAACGCGAAAAGGAAACTCAGCGACATGGCAAATTCATCAGACCGGGGAAAAATTCTGATCACCGGCGGCACGGGTTTCGTCGGAAGCCATCTGGTCGATCTGCTCGTCGAGCGCGGGCGTCTGCTGCGCTGTCTTGCGCGAGAGTCCAGCGACCTGCGCTACATCAAACATCCTCAGATAGAAATCTGCTACGGCGGTCTCGATGAAGCGACCGACTGGGACGAAGCATTCGAGGATGTCGATACGGTCTATCACGTCGCGGGGCTTACGTTCGCCAGGCGAGCGAAGGATTACTTCACAACCAATCATCGAGGAACCGAAGCGATACTTGCAGCCGCCCTCAAACATCGCTCGCGCATAAAACGATTCGTCTACATAAGCTCGCTTGCAGCCGTAGGCCCCGGTCGCCGGGACCAGCCCGTGGATGAAGAAACCGACCCCGCGCCCATCACCGCCTATGGGCGCAGCAAGCTTGCAGGCGAAGAAGCAGTTCGAGCCGTCTCCGATCTGCTGCCCACGACCATAGTCCGCCCCCCAGCTGTCTACGGCCCGCGAGATTACGCGCTCTACGAACTCTTCAAATCCATCGCCCGCGGAGTCGCCCCGCAGATAGGCCGCCAGGATAAACAGGTCAGCCTCGTCCACGCGCGAGACCTGGCCGAAGGAATCGT
>CAZPQE010000094.1:0-15866 GCA_964588615.1 uncultured Clostridia bacterium
GTTGCCTTCGCGCTGGAGAAGTGGGCGCATAGTTGAGATGGAAACTCTGATCGAAGTCAAAGGGCTGAAAAAATATTTCGCGGCGGGCGCGAGCCTCTTCGGCGAGGGCAGCCAGATGGTGAAGGCAGTCGATGATGTGAGCTTCTCGATTCAAAGGGGAGAAACCTTCGGGCTGGTGGGCGAATCGGGATGCGGCAAATCGACAACGGGGCGATGCCTGTTGAGATTGATTGATCCTACAGAAGGAGAAATCAGCTTCGACGGGCGAGACATACTCAAACTCAGTGGTGACAGAATGAGAATGCTGCGCCGCGACATGCAGATAATTTTTCAGGACCCTTATTCATCGCTCAATCCGCGAATGACTGTGGGCCGGATAATCGAAGAGCCTCTGATCATTCACCGAACGGAAGACCGCAACGCGCGAAGGCAACGCGTTGAAGAGTTGCTTGAAATGGTCGGCCTCAGCCGCGAGCACTCCGCCAGATATCCGCATGAGTTTTCAGGCGGGCAGCGACAGCGAATAGGCATCGCCCGCGCGCTTGCGCTCAACCCGAAATTCATCGTCTGCGACGAACCTGTCTCGGCGCTTGACGTTTCCGTTCAGGCGCAGATCGTGAACCTTCTTCAGTACCTTCAGGAGCGACTCGGCCTGACATACCTTTTCATCTCTCATGGGCTGGCAGTGGTCAAGCACATATCGACAAGGGTGGGGATAATGTACCTCGGAAAGATCGTCGAGATGGCGCGAGGCGAAGAGATATTTCGAAACCCCTTTCATCCCTACACCAGAGCATTGCTCTCGGCCATACCTTCGCCTGATCCTGATGCAAGGCGCGAGCGTGTGTTGCTTGAAGGAGATATTCCGACGCCGATCAATCCGCCGTCGGGCTGCAGGTTTCGAACCCGCTGTCCGATAGCAGAGCCTCGCTGCGCGCAGATCGAGCCCCGAATGGTCGAAGTCGACCCGGAACATTTAGTGGCTTGCACTGTCATTGCGCCGGGGAAATAAAAATAGTAGTCTCTCGGCGACGCGCGAAGCCAATCGCATCGAGTTTGTCAGAGCAGTGAATAGGTTCACGTCGGGTGGCGCGCGAATTCAGAAAGTTTGAGAAGTTGAATCCCCACAACAAGGAGAGACTGTATGAATCAAAGCGGCATACCGGAATATGGAGCGCCTCATGCTCCTCCACAGCAAATGGTAGCTCCTCCCCAGGAACCCGCTCGACTCGGACCCCTGCAGCGTTTCTTCGGAACGCTCTTCTCGCCGGGCGAGACCTTTGCCGATGTAAATCGGAAACCCACACTGATAGCTCCGATGATCGTCGGCATCGTCATGGCTCTTGCAGGCACGTTCTATTTTTCTTGGAGAGTCAATCCCGACTGGGATCGGATATTCCGCGAGCAGTTTACCAGGCAGGCTCAAAGGTCAGGTCAGCAGATACCGCCTGAGCAGTTGGAGACGCAAGTCAGGGTTGCCAAGACCTTCGCAAAACTCTCACCTGCCTTTGTGGTGGCGATCGTGCCTCTGGGTTATTTAATACTGGCAGGCATTTTCGCGCTCGGCCTGATGTTGATGCAGGCGCAGACGACATTCAAGAAGATAATATCGGTCGTGGCCTGGAGCAGTTGCACAGTTGGAACTGTGAACGGTCTCATCAACATTTTGACTCTGACAGTCAAAGACGAAGACAGCCTTCGCTCAATCGATCCCACCAATCCTGGATCATTCACTTTGACCAACCTCGGCGTGCTGCTCGACTCAAACGCTTCGCCTGTCGTTCAATCCGTCGCTGGATCAATCGATATCTTTTCCATCTGGCTGATGATTTTGCTCTCCATCGGTTTTGCAGCCATTTCGGGATCGAAGCGGATTACTTCCGGCAAAGCGGCTGCGCTCGTTGTCGGACTCTGGCTTTTCTATGTACTGGTGAAAGTCGGCTGGGCAGCCGCTTTCGGATGAGCGTCTGATTTGTGATGAGGCAGGAGCAGGCCGCCTGCTCCTGCCTCGAAGCTATTGACCATCGGCATAGCGATTGCTCCTGTTCGTTGATGAATTCAACCTGGGGAGCGATGCTGATGCGAAAAGTTGACGGTATAGTCGGAGAGAATTTGATCGAGTTATTCGAGAACCTGCTCTTTGAGCGCGCGGTCAACGGCAATCGCCCTGTGCTTTATGTCTCGTCTTACAAAGACCTTGAGTGCTCAGTGATGAACCTGCTCGAAGATTTCGACGATGATGAATACTCTATCTGGCCCGCAACCGAGAGGCGTGGACTTCAACCGCTGGCCAATTAGTTTTGTGGAGCATCGCCTCGCAATCGAGTGTGGCAAAGGGCCATTCCGCCACACTTTTTCATTCATACCTCAAGGCTTCGATAGGATTGAGACGGGCCGCTTTCATCGCCGGCCAGATGCCGAAGACCAGCCCCACCGAGCAGGAAACCGCAAACCCCAGCAGCACAGCCCATAGAGGAATGACCGATGGCAGAGTCGGCGCGAGCCGCTTGAGCGCAAGAGACACCAGCCAACCGACGAAAATCCCTATCAACCCTCCTATGCCGGTCAATGTCACCGCTTCGGTCAAAAATTGCCAGACGATATCTCGCTTTCGCGCGCCGATGGCTCTTCGCACTCCTATCTCTTTTGTACGTTCTGTCACTGAAACCAGCATTATGTTCATCACGCCGATTCCGCCGACCAGCAGCCCGGCTGCCGAAAGAGGAAAGACTATCAGGCTTGCGATGGCGGCAATTTGCGCTATCGCCTCGTAGATGCTTCCCGGAAGATTTACCCCGAAATCGTTCGGCTTGTTTGCTGGCACTCCGCGACGGCGGCGCATAAGCTCGGTTATCTGATCTACCATGCGGCCCATCTGACCGGGCTGTGAACGGACTGAGATGCTTATGTTTTTGTTTTCGGGGTGTGCGGCCTGAAGCGCGTCGAAAGGGACGAGAAGTTGCCGATCTTCCACAGGGTCGCCTCCGAAAAGATCGCCGGGAGCCTTCTCCATCACTCCGATCACACGATGAACCGTGCCGTCGATTTCCACTTCCTTGTCAACGGGGTCGAGCGCGCCGAAGAGAGTTTCAGCGATGGCGTGACCGATGATCGCCACAGACGCTCGCCGCTCCTGCTCGGTGCGAGTGAAAAATCGTCCCTGCGCTATGTAAACATTACGCACTTCGTCATAGTTGGACCAGACTCCGAAGATGATAGGGCGGTTGGCTTCCACGCCCCGGTACTTCACCACAGGGTTCGATCCCATAGGGGCGAAGGAGCCGATGACCAGAGTGGGGCTGACGCCCTGAACCGAAGGCAACTGGGCAATGGCTTCGGCATCCTCGACCACCAGGTCCTTGCGCATCCGCTCCGTTTGCGACGGGCGGCTGAAGCGTATGCCGATGTTATCGAACTTCGAAACGAACACGAGGTCAGGGCCGAATCGCTCGGTTTGCGAGAGGACGAAATCGCGCAGCCCGGTGAGGAATGACGAAATGGCTATGACTGTCATCGTGCCGCCTATGACTCCGAGCATCGTCAGCAGCGAACGCACTTTGTGCGTCCGCAGGGTGTCGAAGGCCATCATTATGTTTTCGCCGATTTCCTGAATATACATAGCTCGCTTTTTTATCTCTCAGTCGGCTCGCAGGGCCGTGATGGGGTCGAGTTTCGCTGCGCGGTTGGCCGGGTATATTCCGAAGAACAGCCCCGTAAGGGTTGAAACCATAATCGCTATGACAGGAGCCCAGACGGGTATTGCCACCGGGACGGGCGCAAACCTGCCCACTATGGTCATCACTGCAATGGCAGTCAGCAATCCGATGATGCCGCCAAGCCCCGATAGCATTGAGGACTCGACGAGAAACTGAACCAGGATGTCTCTGCGCGTCGCTCCGAGGCTCTTGCGAATTCCTATCTCGCGGGTGCGCTCGGTAACGGTCGCCAGCATGATGTTCATAATCACGATGCCGCCTATAACGAGCGAAATGCCCACGACAGGAAAGGCGACCGCCGCCACCGTGCCGGTTATCGCTCCGAACATCTGCTGGGTCACTTCGTCGCTGGTGATCGAAAAATTGTCCGGCTCGTTGTAATCGAGTTTGTGCCGCGCCCGCATGATGAGCCGCACCTGATCCTGAACCGCTTCCAGAGGCACTCCGTCTTTGGCGCGCACCACCAGTTGAAAAGTGGGTGACCTGCGCTGGGCGAAGTCCTTGAAGTAGGCCGAGAGCGGAACCTGAATGAAGTTGTCCTGAGAGATTCCCAGAACACTGCCTATGCGTTTGGTAGTTCCGATGACCGTGTAATCGTATCGCCCTATGCGAATGACTTTTTCTATGGGGTCGAGGTTCGGGAAGAGTCCATCGACGACATCAGCGCCGATCACGCAAACCTGCTTTCGATTTTCTTCGTCGAAGTCGGTGAAGTAACGGCCCTGTTCTATCTCGATGCTCGAAAGCAGAATGGTATTGGGCGTGACACCCTGCACTCCTACTGATTCGAGACTGATGTTTTCGTAGCGCACCTGCCTCGACCCGCCATCCTGCGCTCCTATCTGATCGGCGAGCGTGGCGGTCTGGCGTAGAGCGGCGAGGTCTGCGACCGTGAGATCGGGGTTCTTTCGCATGGCTTCGAGGAACTTCTCGAAATTCCCGAACCCGGTTATGCTGGCCTTCTGAACCCGGAAGACGCCTGATCCGAGGGTGGCGATTTTTTCACTGATATAAACATTGGCCCCTTCGATGACTGTGGCGACGGCAGTGACGACCGCAACACCGATGATGACTCCAAGAAGAGTGAGGAAAGACCTCAGCTTGTGCGACATAATCGATGAGATGGCTATTCTGGAGGCTTCTATGTACTTGTACATTTTTCGAAGACGAATCCCGAAATCATTCGGTTACGAATTGCGATTGGCGAAGGCCAATTATAACAACTCTAAGCGGTGCGACCCAGTTGGAGGAAAATAAAATGGCAGCGGGAGACCGCTGCCTTAGCTCTGCTTTTTGTCTCTGGAAACTATCTGCGCTCGTCGCTGTGTATTTTGCCGTCGAGTATGTGAAGCGCCCTGTGAGCGTGCTCGGCGATATCGTGTTCGTGGGTGACGAGGATGATGGTGTGTCCCTGTTGCTGGAGGTGATCGAACAGAGCCATGATCTCGGTCGAGGTCTGCGAATCGAGGTTTCCGGTAGGCTCATCGGCCAGAAGGATCGAAGGGTTGTTGACCAGCGCGCGGGCGATGGCCACGCGCTGTCGCTGACCGCCTGAAAGCTCGTTGGGTTTGTGGTGCATGCGGTTTCCGAGTTCCACGCGCTCAAGAGCGAGCCTGGCCATCTCGAGCCTTTTGGCTCGCGGAGTGCCGTTGTAGATCAGAGGCAACTCGACGTTGTGGAGCGCGGTGGCGCGCGGCAACAGGTTGAAGGTCTGAAAAACGAACCCTATCTCCTTGTTGCGAATGTAGGCGAGTTCGTCATCGTCCATCTCGGAGACCAGTTTGCCGTTGAGCCAGTACTCGCCGCTGCTCGGAGTGTCGAGGCAGCCTATGAGGTTCATCAGCGTCGATTTGCCCGACCCCGACGGGCCCATGATGGCCACATACTCGGAGCGCTGAACCTCGAAGCTCACGCCGCGCAGAGCATGAACCTTTTCGGCTCCCATTATATATGTCTTCCAGAGTTCGTGAGTTTTTATGACCGTGCCTGCGTCGGGCACGGTGTTGATGAAGGCCATCTCTCTCTCAAGAACAGCTTCTTCGAGCATATCTTCGCCTCTCTCCAGTTCCACAGGTATTAGGAGCCAGCTTTCTAAAGTCAGCAGAGCGCGGCGAGGAAGGATGCTCGCCGCGCTGTGATCATTTGGTTTCGGGTCCCGTTGGTTTGGCTTCCCGCTTAACTCGGTCGCCGTCTTTCAAAGTCCGCAGAGTTTTGTACGGGCCGACTATTATCTCCTCGCCGTCTTCGACGCCGCTCTTGAGTTCGATCTCCTGATCGCCTTTTATCCCGGTAGTAATCTGCTTGAACTGCGCTAGGTTGTCGCGGGTGATTACGAAGACGCCGTCGACCTCTTTATTTCTGTTCGGCCCGCCTGATTGATTATTGTTTTCGCCTTCCTTTCCCGGAAGCTCTCGCGGCACTATGGCCTGAAGCGGGACGGTGAGCACATTCTCGACCGTTGCGGTCGTGATTACCGCCGTAGTCGACATGCCGGGTTTGAGCTTGGTGGCCACCTCAGGCATGGGGTTGAGCTTGACCTTGACCAGAAAATCCTTCGCCTCCTGAGTGTTGGCAGTCGATGTTATGGCCTGTCCTGATCGGGTTATGGCCGAAGCTCCGCGCTCGATGACTTCGCCTTCTATCTTGATGTCGCCCAGCGCATCGACCTTGACCTCCACCTTCTGCCCCACCTGCACATCGGCGATGTCGGTCTCATCGACTTTGATTTCGGCATTGATCTGAGACATATCGGCGACGGTCATCAGCGGAGTCGAAGAGAAACTGGCCAAGGCGAATTCTCCGACTTTCACCGGGAGGCTCGACACCACTCCGTCTATGGGCGAGTAGCGCGTGGTCTTTTTGAGTTGGTCGGCCTGCTGATTGAGTTGAGCCTGGCCCTGATTGACGCGGGCCTGAGACGATTCGAGAGCGGCCTGCGCTCTGTCTACACCGAGTTCGGCGTCGCGCACCTGAACCTTGAGTTGATTGATGCGCGCCTGTTGGGCGGCGACCACTGCGCGGGCCTGCTCGAATCTGGACTTGGCTGTGTCAAATTGAGATTTGGTCACCACGCCGCCCTCGACGAGTTGTTGATATCGGTTGTACTCGTTTTCAGCAAGCTGAAGGTCAGCCTTGTTGCGTTCCTGATCGGCCTCAGCCGCAGCAAGCGAGGCTTTAGTCTGATTGACGCTGTTCTGGGCTTGTTGAAGAGCGACCTGCTGGTTGGCCACATCCGATTGAGCGACGCGGACGGAAGCCTCGGCTGCCGTGACCTGGAAGTTCGATTGCGTCGGATCGACTCGAACCAGAGGCTGGCCTTTTTTGACCACGTCGCCTTCGCTCACGAAAATCTCTTCGACGCGGCCCGGAACCTCAGCCGTGAGGTTGTAAAACTTTACCGGGCGAATCTCTCCTGATGCGGTCACTCTCGATTCGAGTTTGGCCCGTTTGGTCACATTTCCTGCCTGTACAGGCTCCCCGTCAGTGCGTTTGAGCGTCCTTGAGAAGATCACAATCAGAGCAAGCCCGATAACGACGGCGCTGATAATGATGATCTTCTTCTTGCGATTCATCGCCATTTGATTAGAACGTCCTCCAGAATTTTTTGATTAGCAATCGCAAGCTATTACGCCCCTCTACTTCCATAGGTTTCAACTAATTGAACGATGCCTGTTTATTTGTCAGACGCGCGCAAAGCCCTCATCCATTCTCTCCTCAAATCCCGCTCTACCATAATATCCACAGCATCCAAGTCAGTCAAAAGAAAAGACATTTGACAGCGGGCGATGGTTCTGGCAATCTCAAGTTTCGATTTTTCGGGCAATCGCCCAGTAGTAAGAGGAAAGGAGAAGCAACCGATGGCAAAGAGAGGAACAGCCCGCGCAGTCAGACTCAACTGTCCGAGGTGCGCGAGCGATTTTACTGTGGTGGCATTCATATCTCAGGGAATCGATGCGACCAGTTATTGGAAAGCTCGCGCCGAAGAGCACGACTGCGAAGCCCACATCAAGATGCTCGACGCGATGCGCAGGTCGGATGGAACCAAGAACCCGCTCAAGGCTTCGAAGGCTGCAATGCGCGGAAAGAAGTGACTCGAATGTTTTTCAGGGGCGGAAACTCTTCCGCCCCTTCACCCTTTCTTCAACTATTTCCTGCGGCTTTCTATCTGCACCAGATTCACCCGTTCCACTTTCGATTCAAATACTGGTTCGCTGCCGTAGTCTGCGGTCTCTTCCTGATTGCCGTGCCGCCCGGCGTGATAAGAGCTCCGCACCAGCGGCCCTGATTCGACGCGTCGAAAACCCATTGCCAGAGCTTCTTTCTTCAAGAAGTCGAATTCATCGGGCGCGTAGTATTTTTCGATGGGAATGTGCCTGGGCGTCGGGCTGAGGTATTGCCCCAGGGTGAGTATATCGCACCCTGTTCGTCTGAGGTCGCGCATGGTTTCTATCAGTTCATCCATCGTCTCGCCCAGCCCGACCATCAGCCCCGATTTACTCAGCACCGGAAATTCCGATTTCCTCTCCTGCACTCGCCGCAGAAGCTGGAGAGACTGATGGTAGCTGGCATCGGGACGGACTCGCTTGTAGAGTCGCGGCACGGTTTCAGTGTTGTGGTTGAGCACGTCGGGCCGGGCATCGATCACCTTGTCGAGCGACGACCATTTTCCGCAAAAGTCGGGGATGAGAACTTCGACCCGGCATCCGGGGTTGAGACGTCGAATCCACCAAATGGTCTCGGCGAAGTGAGCGGCCCCGCCATCTTCCAGTTCGTCGCGGTTTACGCTTGTGACTACGGCGTGGCGCACGCCGAGTCGCCGGACGGCCTCGCCGACATGTCGAGGTTCCTCCGTGTCGAGAGGCTTCGCCTTGCCTTTATTGACAGCGCAAAAACCGCAGTGCCGCGTGCAGACGTCTCCCATGATCATGAATGTCGCCGTGCCTTCGCCCCAGCATTCGAATATGTTTGGACACCGGGCCTCCTGACACACGGTGTGCAGGCTCAGATCGTTTATCATCTGTTGCACACGACCGAATGATTCGTCAGCTCGAATCCTGACTTTCAACCATTCGGGTCGTGGCCCGCTCAATTTGGGTTTAGCCATTTTTAGTCCTCTCTCGATGTGAACTATGATTGTGACCAAATGGGGCGCGACGCACAAGCCGGATCAGAGAGAAGCGCGGAGGGAATATTCAGCGAGATTGAGGTAGAAGAGGCTTCCAGCCTGTTGATGTCCTGAAAGTATGAAAACTGATCTACGCAGGCTGCCAGCCTGCTACAGTTTGAGGAGAGAAGCGGATTGCGCCCCTCTCCTCTTGAGGAAATATTACTTCAACCTCGAAGCAGGGTCGCCCAGCAGTATCCAGGTTCGCCTCACATCCAGGTTCGTGGTTGCGGCTTTGGCTCTCATCACCGCTTCGCCTATTGTCGGTGAGAGAGTTTTATTGAGGAACAATTGTTTGTAGAGTTCCTGATTGACGAGGGATTGCTGTCGCGGGTCAGTCAGACCTGATGACGACCACACCGCGATTGCGCCTCCCTGGGGGGAAGCGATGAGCGCCTCGCCGAGGCTCTCGACCGACGGATCGATGAAGTAGCCGTTGAGGCAGGTCATGGTGACGAACATCGAAAGAGCGGTCGAGTTTTTCAACCCTCTGGCCGATTGTGAAGTCAACAGCGAGCCTCTCCAGGTAGCCGTCGAGCCGTGCCCGGCATAGTTGATTAGCAACTGCCCGCTTTCTATCGCTTCCGATATCGCCCTCGCTGCCGAAGCGTCATCCGTCTTGCCCCGGAATACTACCTGCGCCTGCGAACCTGCGGGCAAGAGCTGGCGCAACTGGTTGCTGGCCGCTTCGAAGTCGAAGCCGTCGTTTCGATCCGCTATCAGCAGCGCGCCTCTGGTCGAGATGTCTCGGGCCGATTTTTCATAGGCTATGATCTTGGCGATCAGGCTGTCAGCTTCGCTGCTGGTTCGCACCGGCAGACGCCCGATGGCGATATCAGCGATTCCATCCGAGTTGAAATCGGCCAGCCAGTCGTCGCTTGCTGTCTCAAGGTAGAGTGAGTCGACGAGTCTGGTCGGAACGAGATCGGCGTCCGTCAGGTTGAGATAGTTTTTAGGATCGAAGCTTGCGTCGCCGACTATCAGCAGATAACGCGGAGCCCTCTTCCAGGATTTCTTCGCTGTGAGGAGGAAATCCCTTATCGCAACAGGACTCTTCTCACCCTGGTTGAATTCATCGTAGATGTCTTCGACATCGATTACGGAAACGAGCAATCTCTGACTTTCGCGCAGCTTTTGAAGAGCGGCAACGCTGTTCTTCAAACTGCGATGGGTGATGATTATCATGTCGGCCTGATTGTTATCGCTCTTGAGGCTCGACGGCTCGTTGAATGTAATCGAAGCAGGCTTCCTGATGCGGTCTGCGGTCAGGGCCAGCAGCGTCCGCGAGAGCGTGTCGGCCGTCTCGACCGTCACCGCGTATTTGCCTCCGCTTTCCGTCACCCGCCCGGCCAACTCTTTGACTGCCTGCTGGTCGGTAATATCGAGTACTCGAATCAGCGGACTGGTGAACCCGCCTATGGTGCGCAGGCGCGGATTCGAAGGCGACTTCTCAGCCGTCTGAGAACCCCCCACTGAAAGCTTCAATGAATCGTTCTCCGCAGTGAAGGTGTGCTGGTAAGTGAGCCTGATGTAATCGACTAGGCTCACATCCATAGCTCCGCCTTCGCTCTGCAGTGTCACGGTGTTTGCCTGATCTCTGAGCAGCGAGTGAGCGAACGAGAAACTCTGAGCTTGCAGTTTCTGACCGTCCCACATCAGGCGGCCCACTTCATTTCCATTGATCCTGACCACCACCTGATGGTCCCGGGTTCCGGCAGGATCGGTCACGCCTTGCAGCGAAACATCGAGCCTTGCGTTGCCGGCAAATGTGGAATCGATATTTCCCAACTTCAGTTCACAGCTGGCCGGAGTCGTCGAAACGGCTCGACCAAAGAAGTTCTCCGCATCCCCGTTCCTGAGCGCGGCGAAATAAACCGTCCGCTCTCGAAGCTCTAGTGTGAAGGGAAAACTCCCTGCGCCCTGCCCATCGCCCGGAGCGTTGATCAGACTGACCCTCGTTCCGATCTGATTGCCCACAAACACCCAGTAGGCGCGGGCGTCGGTGAAGGGGGTGTTCTGGCCGGTGGCATAGAACTCTATGGCCCCGTTCCGAACCGAGCCGTCAGCGCCGGAAACCAGAAGAGGCTGCTCTTTGTCGCCTGCAAACATTTGCAGGTAACGCGGGTCGAAGTTCGGATCCAGCCCGGCAGCTATGAGGTCGGCTATCGAAACCCTGTACCATCCTTCTTCGCGGATCGACAGCTTGACGGCTCGCCTGCCCGAAAAATCCAGGGCTGCCGCTGCTGCCAGTCGCGATGACCTGCGAGAAGACCCCTTCGAATTGACAGAGGGGTCTCCCGGCTCAGTGTATTGTTTCTGAATCGTAGAGCCTGCTCCCACTGCATTCAACAATCCCGCTCTCGTTTTGTCAGATGAGAAGCCGCTTCCGGTTTCAACGTCGAACGGCCCGTGCATCTGAACAGCGCCGTCGAGGTCGACGTCTTCGATCCAGTATCGAAGGTTGTCTTTCTCTCCATCGACGCTGTCCCACCAGGAATAATGCATTCCCGCGTTGATCTGTGTTCCGGCTCCTGCCATCAGCGCAGACCCGGCTACTATCGAGTCATTGATCAGCGTCCGCTGCCCGTTCTCCTCGCGATAGATATTGAATCCGAGATTGTTGGTTTCGTATCCGGTTTTCCATTCCAGTCTCACGCCATCCTGATAAGCGGTCGCCGTGAGGTCTACCGAATCGACGGCTGTCGGAGAGAGAGTGCCTTCGGTGGCCGCGAGTTCGCATATCGGGCCGAAGGTGAAAGTGGCTCTCGATTGAGTGGTGTTGCCGGTCTCATCGACATAAGTTGCGCGAGTGCCGTTGCCGGAAGCAGGCGTTGCCGTTACCGGCACTCTCTGGCCCACCAGTGTCGGAGCGACGTTGACGCGATAAGTTATCGCAGCGGTCCCGCCTGATGCAAGCGTGCCCGGATTCCAGGTTACGTTGCCAGTGCCTCCTATCGAAGGCTGGGAGACGATGCTGCCCTGGCTGACGGTGGCGTTCCCGGCATAAGTGGCTCCCGAACCGGGCACGTTCGAGGTGACCAGATTGGAAGACGAGAAAGTGATTGCCGAGCTTGTAGGGTTGACCATCTGGATGGTGACGGTGAAGGTCGTCGTCTGTCCCACAGTGACCGGATTCGAGCCTGAGTGATACAGAACGAACTGCTGGAGGTAAGGCTTGACGGGTGCGGCTCCGCTGTCTGCGGGCAAATAGATTCTGAAAGTGTTGGCCGTCGGGTTGGCTGTCGGAGGATTGGCCGCCGCAGCGTAGTTGTTCATGTAGAAATTGGTGTAGTTGCCTGACGGCGAGCCCCCGGAAAAATAGGTGGTGATGGTTAAATCCGCGTTCCAGATTCCGTAGTCGAGCGAATTGCTGTCGGTCGTCCACCCGCTGAAAGTATCGCGATCCCAGACATCGTTGGCCGAAAGCGATGTGCTCGAATAACTCTGGGTGAAGGTTCCCAGGCGGCTTGTGAACAGGAAGGAACCGGTGTTGCCTGAATTGGAATCGTAGTCGAAATCGTTCCTGCCGCAGGAACACCCCGAAGTGATGTAGGGATAAATTTCGTAGCTGCGCGACTGGGTTCCGCTGGCGGGTGGATTGATTCCGAATCCGTTGTGCGAGTCGTAGTAAACATTCAACTCCGTTCCGCCTGAGCCGGAGGTCCCGTCGTGGGCGCGGATGCCTATCGCGTTTATGTCATCTCCGGTCGTGACCGCTGATGACATATCGATTCGAAGCTCCCAGTGACCGGCAGTCACCGCTCCGCCATCGTGAATCTGCACGTTGTCAAAGAAGAAGAACTCCGTTCCCGTCAATCCTCCGTCGGTGGTGAGGAATCGAACGCGGGTGTTGTTGGCTATGAAGGAAGTGATATCGTATTGACGGGTTCCTGAACTGTCGTTGGAAAAAGTTTCCAGCGAAGTCCACGATGTTCCGCCGTTGCTCGAAACCTGAACCGTCACCTGATCCGAGTCTTCAAGATTGCTCGATGTCCGGTAGGCAAAGCTCAGATAAGCCACGCTGAGGTTGAGTCCCGGCGTCCCCAGAAGGTCGGCCTCCCGATTGATGCTCGGCGTGCCCGTCACGCCATCCTGAATGCGCAACTCGCCGCCGGTTATTCGGATCGCGCCTGCGGTGGCTGAACCGTCATCGCTGGCTTCCGTCCAGTTGGTGGCCCAGTTGTTATTGCCGTTATTGTTCGAATAGGCAGCAGTAGAGAAATTATCCAGCACGTTGTTTCCCGTGCCGTTATACAAAGTGAGCCATGCGTTGTCGCCTCCCGTCGGAAGGGTTGTATCGCCTGTGCTGAACCTGACAGTTCTCGACGAGCCTGACGGATCGATGAGGCTGTAGGTGGCTGAAGTGTCAAACCCTGACCGCGCGCGGTCTCGACCGGCGCTGGCTTCGCCCGTTCCGCCAAGCCCTATATCGGCATCGAATAATTCGACCTGAAGACGAGACAAACCCGAAGGCACTTCTATGAAGTATCTATAGACAGTGTTCAATCCGCCAGTTGTGGTTATATAGTCGCCATTAGCCGTCCCCGAACCGTTGCCCTGAAGCGTGTAGATGTTCGTGCTGCCCGATGATGCGAATGGAGTGTAGACTGGCTCGATCGCTTCGGCGTCTGCTGAGGCTTCTGATGATGCCGTTGCTTCAAAAGATTCCGATCCGAAAAGTTGCGTGTCTGCGCCTGCGCTCAAAAAAATCGGCAGGCCGAAGATGGTTAATGTCAATGAGACGCTCACCAGCAGTCTCAAAACGATTGATGGGATGTGCTTCTTATACTTTTCCTGGCGCATAAAGCCCGGTACCTCCATTGATAGAATCAATCTCCCGCTTCTCGATCCCACGAAAAGGGCGGAGGATGATTCAAGCTAAAAATGACTTCCAGAAGGAAGTTCTCTCTGCTTGTGCTTGGAAGCTTGATCCTGGAGGGCTATTACTACCAGGTGACAGCCGTGCCTGAAGGCACTTCCAATATTTGATTGATGATGTCAAATCCTGGCCGGATTCCTATTGTTTTTATCAGGGTCGTTGCGCCCTGCTACGTTTTATTTTCTGTCAAAAGGTCAATCTTGTTCGTTCCGGCCACATCTAAACTCGAAAAAGGGACAATGGAAATTCAATCTGAACCCGCTAACGGGTTGAGGTCGTGGGGACAACGGGGAGACTTGCCGCAAAAACTGGGGCTTAATGCCCTAAGTAAAGCCTTTAGCAAATAACCTTTACGCTGCTATTATCCCCAGCTTTCGAGCTTTGTCAAGCATTTTGTTTTTTCGCGTTTTCAAAAAAGCCTGCACACTGGAGAATGGGTTACGGTTTGATCCGGTTTGACTGAGAATTTATAGAGCTTCCGACTATCCGAGTCTTTCGATCCTACGGTCGAAGACCTCGCCGAACCGAACGGCCACACAGCCAGCCACTTCGATCATACCCACGTCGTGACCCAGGAGTCGCGCCATCGAAGTCACTCCCTTATCCGTGATGCCGCAGGGAACGATCATCCTGAAGTAGTTAAGATCGGTATTGACGTTGAGCGCAAACCCGTGACTCGTTATCCATCGAGCTATCCGCACTCCGATGGCAGCGATCTTTTCTTCTCCCACCCACACGCCGGTCAGCCCCGCTATCCTGCCTCCATCGATTCCGAAATCCGAGAGAGCGAGGATCAACGCTTCTTCGAGGTCGCGGACGTAGCGATGAACATCGCAGCGATCAGGGCGCAGGTTTATGATCGGGTATCCGACCAGTTGACCCGGCCCGTGATAGGTCACATCTCCGCCCCGCCCGGTCTCATGCACCTGGATCAAATCCCTCTCCAGCCTCTCTGCGCCGGCCAGTATGTTCGACCGACTCGCTCCGCGCCCCAGCGTGAAGACGTGCGGATGTTCGAGCAGAAACAAAAACTCCGGCCCCTCTTCAGACCGGAGTCTTTCGACCGCTTCTGCCTGAAGCCGCAGCCCCTCAGAATAATCCACCCTCCCAAGCCATTGCGCTTCGCATCTAGGCATAAGGTCTGGAGTCTGGAGTCTGGAATCTGGAGTCGAAAGTCAGTGAAACAGACTCTCGACTCCAGACTCCAGGCTCCAGACTATTATGAAGTGTATTCGCCCGCTTCGATCACATTGCGGACGACGGCGAGGAACTGGTCGGCGACTGCGCCATCGATTATGCGATGATCGAAACTCAAACTGAGCATTCCGATTTCGCGGATGGCTATCGCGTCATCGATTACAACGGGCTGCTTCTTTATCACCCCGACGCCGAGTATGGCGACCTGCGGCTGATTGATTATGGGCGTGCCGATCAAGCCGCCGAATATGCCGGGATTGGTTATCGTAAACGTCCCGCCCTGAACTTCATCCGGCTTGAGTTGTTTGTTGCGCGCCCGCTCGCCCAGATCGTTTACCGCGCGAGCAAGCCCCAGCAGGGATTTTTCATCCGCGTTGCGAACCACAGGAACTATCAGTCCCCAATCCAACGCGACCGCAACTCCGATGTTGATGTCTTTCTTGTAGACGATGTGGTCGCCCCACACCGATGAATTTATTATGGGCCATTTCTTGATACCTTCGATCACCGCCTTGATGATGAAAGGCAGGAATGTGAGTTTTACGCCGTCGCGCTTGAGGTATTCGCCCTTGAGTTGATCGCGCAGCCGCGAGGTCCTGGTGTAATCGACTTCCATGAACGAAGTCACGTGAGCGGAGATGCGGCGGCTCTCGACCATGCGCTCGGCTATTCGTCTGCGCATCATCGACATGGCTTCGATTTCCACCCGGTCACTTTCCGCAAAGGGAGGCGGCCCGGCTTCGGTAACTTCCGCAGGCGTCTTCAAAGGCTGCGGCGCGCGCGTGGGAGCAGTCGCCTGTTGCACGGGGACAGCAGGCGCGACTGTTGCCGCTGCTGCCGGTTTTGCTGCGGCCCTGTTTTCTATGAAACTGAGGATATCATTTTTGGTGACGCGACCGCTGATGCCAGT
>CAZPQE010000095.1:0-1209 GCA_964588615.1 uncultured Clostridia bacterium
ATTAACAAAATACTCATCATAGGCTCTGGCCCTATTGTCATAGGCCAGGCGTGCGAGTTCGATTACTCGGGCACGCAGGCGTGCAAGGCTCTGCGCAGCGAGGGCTTTGAAATCGTGCTGGTCAACTCCAACCCGGCGACCATCATGACCGACCCTGAGCTTGCCGACCGCACCTATATCGAACCGCTCACTCCCGACAGCGTCCGCTCGATTATCGAGCGCGAACGACCCGAAGCCCTTCTTCCGACCGTCGGAGGTCAGACCGCGCTCAACATCGCTGTCGCGCTTGCCGAAGACGGCTCGCTCGACCGGTTGGGAGTCGAGCTCATTGGCGCGAAACTCGATGCCATCAAAGTCGCCGAAGACCGATTGCTCTTCAAACGCGCCATGGAAGAAATCCAGATCGCCATGCCGCGCTCAGGCTACGTCCGTTCGATGGAAGAAGCGCGCGAGTTGATAAAGACGGTCGGATTCCCTGCCATCATCCGCCCGTCGTTTACGCTGGGCGGCACAGGCGGCGGCATAGCTTACAATTCCGAAGAGTACGAAGATATAGTCCATCGCGCGCTCGCCGCTTCGCCAAATCACACCACTCTCATCGAGCAATCGATCATCGGATGGAAAGAGTACGAGCTTGAGGTGATGCGCGACCTGGCAGACAACGTGGTCATCATCTGCTCGATTGAAAACTTCGATCCGATGGGCATTCACACGGGAGATTCGATAACGGTCGCCCCCGCGCAGACGCTCACCGACCGCGAATACCAGATCATGCGCGACGCGGCCATCAGAGTCATCCGCAAAGTCGGAGTGGAAACGGGCGGATCGAACATTCAGTTCGCGCTCAATCCCGCAAATGGCGAACTGATGATAATCGAGATGAACCCGCGCGTGTCCCGCTCGTCCGCGCTTGCGTCGAAAGCGACAGGATTTCCGATAGCGAAGATCGCCGCCAAACTCGCCGTCGGGTACACCCTCGATGAAATTCCAAACGACATAACCCGCAAGACTCCGGCCAGCTTCGAGCCGACGATTGATTACTGCGTCGCAAAAATTCCGAAGTGGGCCTTCGAAAAGTTCCCTGCCTCCGACCCTACGCTCGGCACGCAGATGAAAAGCGTAGGCGAAGTGATGGCCATCGGGCGCACTTTCAAAGAGGCTTTTCAAAAAGGTCTTCGCTCGCTCGAAACCCGCCGCAGCTTCCGCGTG
>CAZPQE010000095.1:1219-15735 GCA_964588615.1 uncultured Clostridia bacterium
GATCGTGCCTTCGGCTGAAAGGGTCTACTTCGTTCTTCATGCGCTCCGGCGGGGATTTACCGTAGAAGAGCTTCACGACCTGACGAAGATCGATCACTGGTTTCTGGACAACCTCAGCCAGATCGTCGAGAGCGAAAGCCGGTTGAAATGTGAGAGCGTCGAGACTCTGTCCTTCGATCTGCTGCGAGGGGCCAAGCGCGATGGATTTTCAGATCAGCGGCTGGCCGAGTTGATCGGTTGCAGCGAAGACGATGTTCGACAATCGAGGATCGATAAGGGCGTCCGCCCGGTCTTCAAGCGCGTGGACACCTGCGGCGCAGAGTTCGAATCGTTCACTCCCTATCTTTATTCGACCTACGAAGACGAAGACGAAGCGGACGCGACCGACAGAAAGAAAGTCATGATCCTCGGTTCGGGACCCAACCGCATCGGGCAGGGAATAGAGTTCGACTACTGCTGCTGCCATGCATCGTTCGCGCTCCGCGAAGAAGGCTTCGAGTCGATAATGGTCAACTGCAACCCTGAGACTGTCTCGACGGATTATGACACTTCGGATCGATTGTATTTCGAGCCGATCACTTTCGAAGACGTGATGGAGATAGTCGAGCGCGAGCGGCCTACAGGCGTGATAGTTCAGTTCGGCGGGCAGACTCCGCTCAACCTGGCGATGAAGCTTTTCCGCGCGGGCGTGCCCGTAATCGGCACTTCGCCCGAAGCCATCGACCTTGCGGAAGACCGCGAGCGATTCGGTCGCCTGCTCGAAGAGCTTCAGATACCGCAGCCTCCCAACGGATTTGCGACCTCGAACGAAGAGGCGCGCGAAGAAGCCTCGCGCATCGGCTATCCGGTGCTGGTGCGACCGAGTTACGTGCTGGGCGGGCGCGCGATGCAGATCGTTTATGACGAATCGAGTCTGGACAATTACATGACGCACGCGGTCGAAGCGTCGCCTGAGCATCCGGTGCTGATCGATTCGTTTCTCGAATCGGCGACCGAAATCGATGTCGATGCGCTTGCGGACGGCGAGCGGGTGGTGATCGCAGGCATTCAGCAGCACATCGAGGAAGCCGGGATTCATTCGGGCGATTCCTCCTGCGTGCTGCCGCCTTACGGAATAAAAGAGGAGCATCTCGACGCGATGCGCCGCTACACACGAGAGCTTGCGCGGGCATTGAATGTGGTGGGATTGATGAACATTCAGTTCGCTATTTCCGACGATAAAGTTTATGTGCTCGAAGTAAACCCGCGAGCGTCGCGGACAGTGCCTTTCGTGTCGAAGGCTACAGGGGTTCCGCTTGCGAAGATAGCGGCCCGGCTGATGATCGGGCACAAGCTGAAGGAATTCAATCTGGCGGACGAGCTCGGGGTTGATCGGTTTTACATCAAGACTCCGGTTTTCCCGTTCGTGAAATTTCAGGGAGTCGACCCGATACTTGGGCCTGAGATGAGGTCTACGGGCGAGGTGATGGGGATAGGGGAAGACTTCGGCGAAGCGTTCCTCAAGGCGCAGACGGGAGCGGGGATGAAGTTGCCGCGCGAAGGGAAAGTGTTCATCAGCGTCAACGATCAGGACAAGCGAAATGTCGTAGAACTAGCCCGGCAGCTTCACGCTTTAGGGTTCCGCCTTCTGGCCACGCGAGGCACGCAGCGATTGCTGGCAGGCAGCGGCATAGAGTGCGAATTCGTTTACAAAGTGAACGAGGGGCGACCGAACATCACTGATCTTGTCAAAAGCCGTCAGGTTGATTTGATAATCAACACGCCGCTGGGCCGCGTGTCGTTTTACGATGAGCGAGCGATAAGGCGGGCAGCGATGCAGTATTCGGTTCCGTGCATAACGACGATGACCGCAGCTACGGCGACGGTAGAAGCGTTGCGCGCACTGAGAGCGGAAGAGATGAGCGCGCGAAGTCTTCAGGAGTACCACGCGCGGGCTGCGGTGAAGTGAAACCCGCTTGTTCCAGTTGCCGGAAGATAAAAGTTGCCTGCTCTGCGCTATGGGCATAAGTTTCCTCTCGGATGCACATCAACTCGACAAAGGAAGATTACCCCATACCCGGTCATAACGGTCTGGAAACCTGCCTGATACTTTCCGAGAACGCTCTGTTCCCCAGGAGGAAATTTATGGAGCGCGATACGGTCAAAGATGTGCTTCGCCTCTTCAATGAAAACGGCGTCCGCTATTGTCTCGTCGGCGGCCTTGCGCTGGCTCATCACTCAGTCCCTCGTCAGATGCAGGACATGGACGTTATGGTTCTGCCCGAAGATTTGCCTCTGGCGCAAAGACTGCTCGGAGGACATCACCAGCGCGGGACGGCTGTGGTGTTGATCTTTCAAATCGGAGACACCCGCATCGACATCATCCCCGCAAATCTCCGGGCCAGAAGAACAGACGTCCTGAGCGCCATCGAAGACGTGATCGACGAGTTGAGGGTAAAAGTGGTGAACCTGCGCGACCTGATATTGATGAAAGTATGGGCCGCGCCTGATCGACCTGCATACAGTAAACGAGCGCGAGATGAAACCGATGTAGTAGAACTCATCGAGATGAATCCCGACAAGGTTTCAGCCGAAGACATCGCTTACATCTGTCGCAGCCTGATGGCTCTGGCCTATAGGCCGGAGGATGCGAAAAAATATCGCGCGCAGGTTGAATGGTTGAATGATGTGCTGGAGAAACCGGGTCTCGGCGACAGGCGATTCGCGCTCACATAAGCAGGCCCGGACTCCTTCTGTCATTTCAATAACCGGCTCCGGGATCATACCGGAAGCGTTTTGTCAGGATAGTCGAAGCCTTGCGCAGTCGACAAGCAAACACGATGGCGTTATAAATGAATCTTTCCACCTGCGCGAAATAGTCTCTTTCTGTTGAGTTTGCTTCTCAGAGCCTTGCCGATAAAGACATGCATGCTCCTCATAAAAAGATTTGCGCGAACCTCCGCTCGTCGTTATACGTAGGGGAGGATGACCCCGGCAGGGCCGTTTGTGGGATCGGCCCCTGAAACCAACATGGAGAAACCGTTATGAGCGCGTTTATGCTCGTCGAGATCACAGTCAAGGATCAGGCCATGTATGACCAGTACATGGAGCGCATTCCTTCCGTGATTGAGAAGCACAGGGGCAGGTACATCGTCAGAAGCAGCAAGGTGACGCCCAACAGCGGAGGGTGGATGCCCGACAGAATCATCCTCGTCGAATTCGACGACCTCGCCGATTTGCGCGCCTGCTTTCGCTCTGCGGAATATGCGGAACTTGCGCCGATGCGGGAGCGCGCGACAACTACGCGGTCTGTAGTCATCGAAAGTTGATCGGCGCGGCAACCAGGCAATAAAGGCGTAGCCGAGCAGATCAGGCAACTACCAACGGAGAAAGAATCAATGGCTGTCAGTAGAGAGCGGATGCGGGACTGGAAACGCAAGTCGATGGATCAGGTCATATTCGACCGGCGAGCGAACTGGAACGGCATATCCCTCAAACACGCCCGCGTGATCGGAGGCGAATCGGGAGAACACAGCTCAGGCGATCACGAAATCGCCATTCCGCTCGAAGGCTCTTTCACCGCGCAGCTTTACAGCGCGACCGGCGCTTGCCGCAGGGCAGTGAGCACGGTCGGACACACCTCCATACTCCCAGCCGGGCAAGTCATTTCAGCCAGCGCCGAGAAGGAAATCGAATACCTGTCGATCTTCCTATCGCCCGCGCTCTTTTCGCGCGTCGCCGATGAGGCGGGACTCGTCGGCAAGGTCGAGCTTGTCGAAGCCTGCTGCGCCCGCGATCCGATAATTCAACAGATCGGTCTGGCTCTGATGGCCGAAGGCGAATCTCATCGGCCCGCAGGCCGACTCTACGCCGAATCGCTGGGCAACGTGCTTGCAGTTCATCTGCTGAGACATTATTCCACCAGCCAACCGGCGCAGATAAAATCAGGTGGGCTTGCCGCTCACCGACTGCGCCGCGTGCGCGAGTTCATCCGCGAAAACTTCAGCCGCGATCTCGGACTTACGGAAATAGCCCAGGTCGCTGATCTGAGTCCCTTTCATTTCGCGCGCGCTTTCAAACATACGACGGGGCAGACCCCTCATCAGTACCTCATCAATGCGAGAATCGAGCAGGCCAAAGAACTGCTCTCCACGACCGATCTGCCCATCGTTCAGATAGGGCTGTCTGCGGGCTTCAAGAATCAAAGCCACTTCACGACTATTTTTCGACGGCTGACCTCGATGACCCCTCGAAACTATCGCGACATCACCCGCCGCGCGTGATTCGGGCAGGATTTCGAAACCGACAGCAAGAATAGAAAAGACCCGCCCTGCTTTCTCCGAGTAGAATCTCGACAGCGAGCGCCAATCTGATCGAGAAGGGAAAGCATAATGAGCATTAAATGTGTGATGTTATTTTTAATCCTGTTACTGGCCTCAACCGCCGGACTGGCTCAACAATCGGATCGACCATTCGAGCGCGGGCTTCAACTCTACGCTCAGGGGCAATACGCGCGCGCGATAGCCGAGTTTCAGGATAGTCTCAGAGAACTGGGGCCTCTGCACCCGGAGGCGCTTTACAACATCGGCGTCTGTCATTATGAACTCGGCCACGCAGTCGAGGCCGTCCGGTGGTATCGTTCGGCGATCAGGGCCAGAGAAGGCCATTACCCGGCGGCTCTCTACGCGCTGGGCGTCGCGCTCGACGACCTCGGCGAGTCGGCAGGCAGCAAAGAGGCTTTCGCCCGCGCAGTAGAGGTATCGCAGAAAAAGCACGCGCCTTCGCTCTTCAGGCTGGGGCTTGCCTTTCACCGCGAGGGCGACTTCGAAGCCGCCGCTGTCGCTTATAAAAAAGCGATAAGCCGGTCGAAGGATTTCATGCCGGGTTGTCACAACAATCTTGGAGTCGTCAAAGCATTGCTTGGCGACCTTGCTGGAGCCGAGCGCGAGTTCGAGACGGCGCTCCGGCGATCAAAAGGGAAATTCGAGGGAGCGAAATATAATCTGAACCTGTGCCGCTCGATGCTGGCTTCTTCTTCCCGTTCGCAGATCGCGCAATTGATCGTCGGTAGCGATGAAAAAGCAAGGCTCGACTGATGGAAACAGACTCACTGGCGCAGAGGACGCAGAGTTCGAGCGCGGGCTTCAACAACGGACGCGGTGACGCAGTGACGCGGTGAGACCCGCCTCTCCGCGTCGCCGTGTCCCCGCGTCGCCGCGTCGCCAAAAACATCAACAGGGGGGCGGCAGCAACAAAGCGACCAGACGCTATCGCCTGATGGGGATGGTCGAGGTGGGCTTTCAATTGCGAGACAGCGCGGAAGTGATGGTCGCCTCTCAGGAGCTTGAGTACGGAAGTGACGGCTGGCCTTATGGAAAAGTGATGGCCGGGCTTGTCGCAAATCCCCGTATGGAGCCGAAAGAACTGGGCCATCTGATAGACAAGGAGTTAATTGACTCGAATACCCACAGAATGCCTGCGACACTCTCTGCCTGCGATCTGACGAAAGTCGATGATCTTTGCGCGGCGGTCGATGAACTGGCCAAGCGGATGATCGAGCATCTGGATGATTTCAAGGTACGCATGGCCATACTTCAGGCGCGAGGTCACGTCCAGCATTTCGACCCCGAAGAGTCAACTCAGCAATACATCGACCTCTATCATTTCTGCCAGTTGCTTGAAGCGATCTGTGAGAGTGGCGACATCCGCCAATCCTGTCTCAAGGTCATGGAAGTGATCTACGATAATTCTTTCGTGTTGAGCGAAGGACATACGGGATTCGAAGTCGAGCACGCTCACGGCGCCTCGATCTATTTTCCGGTGAGATGGGTCGAGCCGACTTACAAACTCACTGATTTTTCAGGGCACACTCACTGGAGAGATTTCCTGCTGGCTTATGTTCGGAGCTACGGATGGAGATCGTTCCTGAGGGACTATACGAGCAAACCCTGCTGGCTCGAATGGAAAACGGCGCGAGAGCTTGCATCATCAAGGTAGCGCGCGTTTCCATCCTGACTTCAAATATCGAATCCGCGTCGAATCCAGCTTTGAGTTTCGCGCCTTGAGGATGCCTGTTATTTCCGCCGTTCCAAATCGCGCCTGGCCTCTTCGATCAACTCGACATTTCGCTCGTAAGAAAGAGCCGCTTCACGCCGGGGCGGATACTGGTGACGCGAGTAAACCGGATATGCCTCCGCGCGGAGATGCGACAGCATGTGATGGCCTGTGCGCGTCGCGCGCTCATGCCTGAGCGCGGTGATGTCGATTGGCGCAATCACTATTCGCTCGCCCGGTCCGGGCGATGCGACTGCAAGCAATCGCCCATCGAAATCGACCACCTGGCTTCCGCCCGGCCACGAATACGGCGGATAGAATTTCAAACTCGCCCCCTGATTGGCCGCAACCACGTAAGCCAGGTTTTCAATAGCCCGACAACGGTTGACCACTGTCCACCACGCCATAGGCTCGGTCGCCCCCCACGGATCCATGTATGCCGAAACGCGAATCAATACCTCAGCCCCGTTTGCCGCCAACTGTCGCATCGCTTCGGGAAACAGCCAGTCATAACAGATCGCGCAACCTATTCGGCCTATGGGCGTGTCGGCGACCGGAAACAGAGGTTCGTCATAGCCTTCGAGGTCGTGCGGGCTTCGGTGAACTTCATAAGGAATCCACGTGTTCACCTTGCGATACTTGTAGAGAATCCCTTCTGGCCCAATCAGACAGGTTGTATTGAAAACCTCACCCGGCCATCGCGCATCGATTTCGAGTATCGTGCCGCTTTGAATGTAGATGTCATGCTCGCGCGCTTTCTGCTCCAACCTCTCGGTGTGCTCGTTCGGAATGGGGATAGCGAGTTTATCGATCAACTCTTCGACCGTAGGAAAGACCGGCGCGGCGTGAGCGAATTCAGGAAACACGACGAGTCGCACAGGCAGGAAAGGCGCGCTTCCGGCCACCGCCGCATCGATCATCGCCAGCATCCGATCAGTGTTTGCGCGCATGCCCCGGCGCTCTGTCGGATTCGCCATATCGGTCTGACAGGCTGCGGCTGAGTATCTGATGTGATCCATAGCGATCTACCTGTTCGTGATTTCGGTTGAAAAAACTTTGCCGGCCAGTCCCGCTTCGACTGGAGGAAGCGTGGAGCGAACGACCCGTGTGTTGTATCGCTCCATCATGCGCCGTCGCGCCGCCGTCATCGGGAAGCGTTCGGGCGCGGAGTACGGATAACGCTCCATCGCATGAAAAGGCAGCGGCCCAAGGCTGTCAGGCGTCGCCGAGTTGATATCCATCTCCTTGCTGAAGCCATCGACGTAGAACAGAAACGTCCGGTTCCATCCGCGCGCAAGCGGCGGAAGACCTGTGGCGTCAAACGACAACGCTATCTCATCGCCCGGACGCGAGATTACAAAAACATCATCCGTCCGCATCAGCAGTTCTTTTACGTCGCCTTCGCGGGTGTAGCGGCCAGGCACTATCTTCCACGGCGCGACGTGCGACACCTGATGATAATCATAACCAAAAGGCTCGCGCCCGTCGGGCGTGACCTGAGCCGAATAGCCTCTCCATCGCAGATCAGCGATCATCGGATCAAGGCGCATCATCTGCGCTTTCGCTCCTTCGCTCGACCGGCTGACCAGAATCTGATCCCAGTAGATTCGCATGTTGGTGACTATGCGCACTTCGCGGCTCGCGGATAAAAATCTGCCTGAAAGATCGATGACCAGCGTTTGCGGGCGTCCGACCGGGATGCCTATGTCGGCAATCACTCTCTTCCATCGCCCTTCGGCATCTTTGACCTCAAGCGCGGGCGGCATCATTTTCAACCCGCTCTGAGACGCGGCCACGTTGTCGCTCGAAAAAGCGTAATCAGTCCACGCCGTCATCAGCAGCAGAGTCTTCCCTTCCCCCTTTCCGATATCCATCGTCAGCGTATGCTCTTCGGCGTAGCCGCGAATGCGATGCAGTTGGAAATCGTCGGGATAACGGCGATCAATCTTCGATATGCGGTCGAGCATGTCGCATCCGTGATCATCGCGAGCCGTAAGCGGCGGGCGGGCGTCTTTCGTCACGTAGAGTTTGAAAGGCGGGAACGGAGGAGCTACCAGTCCCTCGTTTGGAAAAACTTCGGTGTCCGACGGATGAGTCACTGCGACCAGTTGCGCGCGGTCTACGAACAGCACTTCTTCAAGCTCGTTGGTGATGCGGATTTCATAGCGCCCTCGCAGCGGGCGAAGCTGATCTTCGCGGATGCGGACGTATTCATCCGGGTCGGGATGATTGCGCTGGCCGGGCGCGATCCACGCGCCCATCTCGCCGCCGCCCATGAAATCGGTGATGAACTCCATCCGCTCGCCGTTCCAGGTGTAGAGGTAAGGACACGACGAAGGCTTGCGATCAACTTCGGTAATGGTCATCGTCTGCGATCTGGTTTCGAGTTCCGACTGCACATTGCCCGACGGCCACAGCACGCGGATGGCATCGGCTGATGGTCGCTTTCCCAGACCCAGGACGATATCGGAGGGGGCAGGCGCGGGGCTTGCCGAACAGTATTCGAACTTCTGGCTGAGGCTCCCGGCGCGCACTTCTATCTTCGATCCAATGCCGCTGCGATTGGCCACCTTGCCCGCAAGTCTCACGCGCACAGACTGATTGCGATTGCCCCCTTCATTGAGAATCACTTTTGTCTCGCCCGAAGCGAGATGCGCGATGATGTCGGTGTCGCCGTCCGAGTCGATGTCTGCCGAAGCAAATGCGCGAGGCGAAAGCCCGACTGAGCGCGACGTGCGCTCGCTCACATCAGCCCACCGGTTTCCGAGATTGCGAAACACGCGCAGTCCGTTTGAAAACAGCGCGAGGTCGAGCAATCCGTCGTTGTCATAATCGAGGAACTGCGCGGCGGTTGAGCTCTCACTGCCTGCGGCGGTTGATTTGAATCGCCCTTTGCCGTCGCTTGCGGCCATCAGGCCCAGTTCACCTGCGAGGCCAAAGTAAAAATCAGTGAAGCCGTCTTTGTTGAAATCGCCCGCAGCCGCGCAGGTGAATCGCGCTTTGGCGTCGAGTCCGACTTCCGCCGCGACATTGCGAAACGTGCCGTCGCGCAGGTTGCTAAAAAGTGTCGGCGGCTCCGAGTAGTTGACTATCAGCAGATCGACATCGCGGCGGTTGTTGTAATCGGTCGGGACGATGGCGATGCCGCGTCTGGACTCGGCGACCTTCGCTTCCGAGGTGATGTCCGTAAACTTGCCGTTGCCGTTATTGCGCAGAAGCAGATTCGGCGCGGCTGTGAAATCATCGGGGAAAACTGCATCGGCTGAATTCGTTTTCGCCAGATCGACGAACCCGGCTATGAAAATATCAAGGTCGCCGTCGTGATCGATGTCGACGAAGGCGGTCGAAAGAGCGAGGAACGGATAAGCGGGTATCTGGGCAGCGGCAGTCGCGTCTGAAAATTTTCCGCCGCCGTCGTTGTGATAAAGCGCGCTTGCGCCATAGCGCAACACAAAGAGGTCAGTCTTTCCGTCGTTGTCGTAATCGCCCGCCACCGCGCGGATGCCGCCTGCGGCAGGCAGCCCTGAAGATCGGGTCACGTCGCTGAATTTGCCGCCGTCGTTTTTGAAAAGCTGTTGGGACGAAGCCGCGACCGCGAGCATATCGAGGTCGCCATCGCCGTCGTAATCAAACAGCGTCACATCGCCGCTCATCAAGGCAGCGAGATCGCGCTTCGCCGTGTCTGTAAGATCACTCGCTTTGAAGCGCGTGGATCGAACTGCCTGCGCGCTCGCAGCGGCAACAACGGGCGTCGCTTCGATGAAAGTCACATCAGGGGTGGTCGAATCGACGAGGTCGGCTTCCGCGCCGGTCGATGTGACGGCTTCGGCGTACTGGCCTTCTTCGAGGTAGTTCTGTCCGAGAGTCGTGCCGTAGCTGCTCTCGCGCAGTTTTTGAAAACGCTGAATCACCTGTCGGCTCTCTTCGATCTGGCCCGCGCGTTGAAGCGCAAGTCCGAGAGCATAAGTCGCCGTCACGCTGTAAGGCTCTGAGGCGATGGCCACACGCAGAAGTTTTATGGCTTCGGTGTAGTTGCGCTGCTGAGAGTAGAGTTGAGCCAGATTGATATTGGCTCCGACATCCGCCGGATCGATTTTGAGCACTTGCTGAAAAGCGGCTATCGCTTCTGCGGTCTGGTTCTGAGAGCGGGCGACGAGTCCGAGCATGTAGTTGGCGTGGGGCGAATCGGGCAGGGCTTCGACTGCCGCTTTCGCTTCCACAGCCGCGCTCTGCATGTCGGGGACGTTGTAGAGGGCGATTGCGAGATTGATTCTTGCGATAGCGAGTTTCGCATCGATTGCCAGCGCGCGGCGAAAGCTGTCAGCGGCTTCCTTGTATTTGTACTGTTCGAGCAGGGCGACGCCGATGTTGTTTGCCCGATAAGCGTCTTCGCGGCTCGCCTGAAAATTCGGCTCGAAAGCTCGCCCGAGAGAGAGCGCGGCAAAAATTACCGACGACAGGATGGGGATGGAGAGCAGCAAACGCCAATGTTTCATAAATGAGCCTCGAATCACTGCAAGGCAAAAGTAAAAAGTAAAAGTAACCACTCAGCCGCATAGCGGCAGTTGACTTTAGCCGCGCACTTTAGTGCGCGGTGTATCGAAGGCGCGTCGAGCGCGTCGCGCGAGCGACGGTTGAGCGGAAAGACTCAATCGTCGCTCGCGCGACGCGAACAAATGCTGGCGTCAATCCCGTGAGCTAAAGCACACGGCTAAAGTCAACTGCCGCTAACGCGGCTAAGTAGCTACAAGGCAAAAGTAAAAGTAAAAAGGCAAAAGGAGCTTCTCGCCTTACTTTTGCCTTTTGCCCTTTATTCCGGCCAACTCCGCAAAGCGGCGCTCGGTCTCAGCCGACCACCCCGGTATCACTTCCACGACTGCGCCCCGCTCATCGATTACGAGCGAGACAGGGACCGACAACTCGTCGGTCGCATACAACTGCTCGATGGCCTCGACGCCTCCCGTGTAAATCGGATAGCGGACCCGATTCTTCATCAGAAAGCTTTTTATCTTCGCGCCTGTTTCGGTATCGACGTTCAATCCGATCAGATCGATTCCGCTGGCCTCAAGTCGCGGTCGCAGTTTTTCAAGCTCAGGCATCTCGCTTGCGCAGGGAACGCACCACGTCGCCCACACGTTTATCAACAATCGGCGACCGCGTTTCAGTTGCTTGCCGAGAGTCGTTGTGGCTCCGGCCAGGGTTTTGAGTTTGATGTCGGGCATAGCTTTGCCGACGACTATCTTCAATCCGCGAGCGAATATCTCCGCGCGGGTGAGCGGGTCGGGCAGTTTCGATTTTTCGACAGCGATGCTTTCAACCCTGCCCGCGCCCTGGCGCAGCAGCATGTTCGATCCCGCTCTCGCATCGCCTTCGAATCGCTCTCTTTTTCCATCAGGCCATGTGACTTCTATCGACTCGGCCCGCTCTTCTCTCCCAAGTCCGAAGAGCAGACGCGGATCGTGTTGAGAGATGAACCCTTCTCCTCCGCTTTTCACTTTGGTCAAAACGCCTGCCGAGGTCTTCACCCTGACGACCGCGCCGTAGGCATCGCGCCCCGTCTTCGATGAGCCTTCGAGCGAGATGCGCAGATAATTATTCGACTGCCCGACGTTGTTGCGAAACAGCAGATGAGCCTGTCCCTGAATCGTGGTAACGAATACATCGAGGTCGCCGTCGTTGTCGAAGTCGGCGAAGACTCCCGCCCGCCCGTCGGTGATCGAATCGATGCCGGATACGCCGGAGATGTCGAGGAATTTCTTTCCGTCCTGATTGAGGTAAAGCGGATCGCGCTCGTAGCCGCTGAATGAAAATCCCTGCTCGGACATAAGCTGTGATTGATCGGTGCGCAGCGCGCCTTTTTCTTTCGGGTTGTTGGATTGCGTCACGACCTGACGCCAGAACTGGCTTCAGGTGTCTTTCATCGATTTGCCCGATATGAACCCGTTGGGGGTGAAGATGTCAGACCAGCCGTCGTTGTCGAAATCGATGAAGCCCCCTCCCCACGCCCAGCCTCCCGAAAACCCGCCGACATCTGAAGTCACATCGCGGAAGCATCCGTTGCCGATATTCACATAGAGATTATTGCCTGCGGCGAGTTTCTTGAGAACATTGTCTTTGGCGCTCGACTGCGGAAAGAGACGCGACAGTATTCGATTGCCCGCCGTCGAAGACATGTTGGTGGCGTGAAGATCGAGGAAGCCGTCGTTGTTGAAATCGCCGAACGACGCGCCCATGCCGTTTCCGGGATCGAGCGCGCCCCGCTCGCGCGCTTCATCCGTGAAGCGGTCTCCCTTGTTGATGTAGAGTCCCTTCTCGCCGAAGTCGTTTGCGACGTAGAGGTCCAATTTTCCATCCGCGTCGATATCGACGAACTCGGCGGCGTAGCTCCATCGCCGGTCATCAACGCCCCAGCGCGCGGCCTCTTCTTTGAAAGTGCCGTCGCCCTGATTGATGAACAAAAGATTGGGAGTGCCGTTCGTAGCCTGAAACCAGGAATCGGGCGTGATCTGGCCGTAGCGATTGTAAGATGTGACATAAATATCGGGCCGCCCGTCGTTATTGACATCGCCCGCCACCGCGCTGAACCCGATGGCCTGAGATGCGACTCCCGCTTCGAGCGAGATGTCGCGGAATTCGAGCCTGCCGTCGGGCGCGAGTCGATTCTCGAAGAGTATCTGCGAGCCGACCGAAGATATGAACACATCCTGATCGCCGTCGTTGTCGAAGTCCAGCGAGAGCGGCGCGACTCCGGTTGCCAGGAGCTTCACTCCCGCGTCATCCGATGCGTCGCGGAAACGGCCCGCGCGGTCGTTGAGATAAAGATAGTTCCTGTCCGCAGCGGTGACGAAAAGATCAATCCATCCGTCGCGGTCGAAGTCCGCAGCCGCCGCTCCGTGCCACACGAAGCCCGAATTGCCCGGAGTGCCGTATGGAGGAACGCTCCGTGCGACGCCTGCCGGAGTGGAGATTTCAGAGAAAATATCCAAGGTGGCGATGGTCGATTCCATGCTCAGGAGGTTGAAGGAATGAAACTGCCATCGCTTGTTGGTCGCTTGTCGGGCGGTGATGAGCGCCGTTCCTCGCGCCCACTCGCGCTGGCCTTCGCGGTCGCGGCCTATGACGTAAAAGCTCAATCGGGCGCGGCCCGTGTCGTTGCGGTCGAAATCGGCTTCGCGGACTTTGAATCGGGTGTCTTCGATTTCAGCGAAGTGATCGAGAAAAACCGATAGGTCGCGCGTAAACGCGCTTCCGGTCATGGGAGTTTGAGCAGCGGAAGCGGTGGCATTTGACGCTTCCCATCCGTGCGTGGCGATCCATTTGAGTTGAGCTTTCGCCTGTAGCGGACGTGAGGGGAAAGGCAATGCCGTGAGTTTTGGCGCGATGAAAGAAGCGATGCGCGCGGAGTTGCGCTCGCGTGTGGCGATGGAAAGTTCAAGCATATCGTTTGCGAGCGATTCCGATAGCTCTTCGATTTTTTCGAGTCGCGCAAGCTCTTCGGCCTTTGCCGATTTCTGTTGAGGCGCGTTTTGAGTTTGAGCATCGAGAGCGAATGCGAAGAGCAGAGCGAGCGCGCATAAGCTCCTGGCGGCGGTGCTTGAGCGATACTTCGATTTCATCATAATGTTTGAAAGTGTGATCTACGGTTTCAAAGCAATCCGGTTCAATTTATAATTCTGCGACTGCAAAATCAAGGAAGGCACACGATCAGGGAGGCTGAGGATGCGTCGAACACTATGGTTTGTTTTCGCGGCAGCGGCATTGCTGCTTTCGCTGTCGAGCGCGTCGAGCGCGCAGAACTGGACTCTGTTCTGGTCTGACGAATTCGACGGCCCGGCGGGTTCCGCGCCCGATCAGTCCAGATGGGGCTATGACATCGGCGGAGGCGGCTGGGGCAACAACGAGCTTGAGTATTACACCAGCCGTCTTCAAAACGTCTTCCTCGACGGCAACGGCAATCTGGTCATCAAGGCGATCAGTGAAACCTACACTGGGTCGGATGGAGTGACCCGCAACTACACTTCAGGCCGGTTGCTGACCAAAAACAAATTCGATCTGGCTTATGGGAGGTTCGAAGCGCGCCTCCGCGTTCCGTTCGGTCAGGGCATCTGGCCCGCCTTCTGGATGCTGGGAAACAACATCGATCAGGTAGGCTGGCCCGCCTGCGGCGAGATAGACATCATGGAAAACATAGGCCGCGAGCCATCGGTGGTTCACGGCACTCTTCACGGGCCGGGCTATTCGGGCGCAAGCCCGCTCACAGGATCGTTCACTCTCGCCGACGGGCAGAAGTTTTCAGACGACTTTCACGTCTTCGCTATGGAGTGGGAACCCGCAGCAATTCGCATCTACGTCGATGGCAATCTCTATGTGACGAAAACTCCGGCGGACGTGCCGGCGGGAAGAACGTGGGTTTACGATCATCCGTTTTTTATGATCCTCAACGTGGCGGTGGGCGGGAACTGGCCGGGCAACCCCGACTCCAC
>CAZPQE010000096.1:0-15651 GCA_964588615.1 uncultured Clostridia bacterium
CGGGTGAAATTCGGTTCAGGACTTTGTGCGGAATGGCTGTGGTTTCATGCCGCTTCGATTTCGACTTCGAGCAACTACATCTGCGAAACGCTCGTGGCCACAGGCGGAGTGAAGTGAGGTTCCAGAGCTTCACGCAAATTCTCTAAAGCATCCTGCTGCGTCGCGCCCTGGCTGGCCACATCAACCTCCAGACATTGCGCCACGAACCATTTGCCTTTCTGCCAGAGGTTCGCCGTAACCCTCTGCTTCATAATCGCTCCTCTCCAGTGTCGGCATTATTGCCCGCGCATGCGTTGCCTCGACTCAGCCTCAATGATTTTTGTCGTCGCCCGCAACGAATTTCAAATCAAGCTCGCCGCCCTTTTCATCAATCATCACCTTGCCGCCTGATTGCAGATGGCCGAAGAGAATTTCTTCTGCGAGCGGCTCTTTAACCTTCGACTGGATCAATCTCGACATGGGGCGCGCGCCCATCAAGCGATCATAGCCGTTGCGGGCGAGCCAGCTTCGCGCTCCTCCGGTCATCTCGATGAGTATTTTCTTTTCCGCCACCTGCGCCTGCACTTCGCCGATGAATTTATCGACTATGCTTTCGACCGATGAGAAATCGAGCGCGTTGAAAGCTATCCATCCGTCGAGCCGGTTTCGAAACTCAGGGCTGAACGTCCTTTCAATCACGCCCTTTCCTTTGCTCCCCGTCGCCCCTTTTGAAAAACCTATGCCTTCGGCGCTCACTTCCCTCGCCCCGGCGTTGGTGGTCATAATCAGTATCGTGTTTCGGAAATCGGCTTTCTTGCCGTTGTTGTCCGTCAGCGTCGCGTGATCCATCACCTGAAGCAGAATATTGAACACATCAGGATGAGCCTTTTCTATTTCATCAAGCACAAGCACCGCGTAAGGCGTGCGGCGAATGGCATCGGTCAGCAGCCCGCCCTGATCGAAGCCCACATAGCCCGGCGGCGCTCCAATGAGCCGCGACACGGTGTGCTTTTCCATGTACTCGCTCATGTCGAAGCGAAGGAATTCGACTCCGAGAGCCAGCGCGAGTTGTTTGGCAAGCTCGGTCTTTCCCACGCCCGTAGGCCCTGAGAAGAGAAACGAGCCTATGGGCTTCTGCGGGCTGGCCAGCCCCGAACGCGAAAGCTTGATCGAGCGAGCTAGCTGAGAGATGGCATGATCCTGCCCGAAGATGAACGATCTCAACTCGGTCTCAAGGTTGTGCAATCGCTCGCGGTCTGAGGCCGAAACTGTTTTGGTCGGAATCTTGGCCATGCGCGCGACGACGATTTCGATTTCCTTCGGCCTGATCGTTCTGGGCCGCTTGTCCGGCGGAAGCAGTTTCACAGCCGCGCCCGCTTCATCGATTACATCGATTGCTTTATCAGGAAGGAACCGGTCGTTGATGTGCTTTGCGGCGAGCTCGGCGGCAGCGCGCAGAGCAGGCGAAGTGTAACGAACGCCGTGATGCTCTTCATAGTATCGCTTGAGTCCCGCAAGTATCCTTATGGTGTCTTCGACGCTGGTCTCGCTGATTTCTATTTTCTCGAACCGGCGGGCAAGCGCGCGGTCCCGCTCGAATGCGGTCTTGTATTCGGCGTAAGTCGTCGAGCCTATGCAGCGCAACTGCCCCGAAGCGAGCGCAGGCTTGAGGAGATTGGAAGCGTCCATCGAGCCGCCGCTGACCGCGCCTGCGCCGACGATGGTGTGAATCTCATCGATGAACAGGATCGAGTTCTTTCTTTTTACGAGCGCAGCGATGACGGACTTGAGTCGCTGTTCGAACTCTCCGCGATATTTCGTTCCAGCAAGCAGCGCGCCGAGGTCGAGCGCGTAAACTTCGGCATCGGCGAGCGCGTCGGGAACTTCATTGCGATGAATCTTGAGGGCGAGTCCTTCGGCGATTGCGGTTTTGCCCACGCCGGGATCGCCGACATAGATCGGATTGTTCTTTCTGCGTCGACATAGCACCTGAATGGTTCGCTCGACTTCCTCCATCCGTCCTATGAGCGGATCGATCCCGCCTTCGGCAGCGCGTTGAACGAGGTTGACAGTGAATGCGGCCAGAGGATCGCGGGAAGGGCGCGATGAGCGTTCTTCGTCCTCATCGCCCTCGTCGGGGCGCGCGCCTTCCGAGACCTTCGCTATTCCATGTGAGATGTAATTCAAAACGTCGAGCCGGGTGATGCCCTGTTTTTCGAGGAAGTATCTGGCGTTGGAATCGCGCTCCGAAAAAAGCGCGGCCAGTATGTTTCCGGCATCTATCTGCTGCTGTCCCGACCCCTGAGCCTGAAGCAGCGCGTGTTCGAGCGCGCGCTGAAATGCCGCCGTCTGCTCAGGCAGATGGTCCTGGGTTCCGGGCAATTCTTCGAGGTGCTCATGCAGGAATTTTTCGATGTCCTGCTTCAACTCCTGAAGGCTGCCGCCGCAGTTGCGTATGACATCTTTTCCTACCGGGTCATCGATGATGGCCAGAAGCAGATGTTCGAGGGTAAGGAACTCGTGCCGCCGACTGATGGCCAGATCGACTGCGCGAGTGAGCGTTGCCTGCAATTCCTGTGTAATCATTTCACTCTTTCTCGACGCTGCAAAGCAGCGGGAACTCGTGCTCGCGCGCAAGCGCCATGACTTTAGCCGCTTTCATTTCGGCGATCTCGAAGGTGTAGACGCCGGCGACGCCTGTGCCCTGTCGATGAACCTGAAGCATTATGCGCACTGATTCGCTTTCGGGTTTGTTGAACACCGTGCGCAGGACGAAGACGACGAACTCCATGGTGGTGAAGTTGTCATTGTGCAGAAGGACTTTGTAGAGCGGCGGCTTTTCGAGCTTCTGCCGGCTCTCGGTTGCGATCTGTCCTTCATGCTCAGGGTCGAATTCAGGCATAGCAAAATGCTACTACATTTTTCCGCGCAAGGCATCAGTTGATGCGAAGCAGAGGGTAGTGCAGCAGTTTCGGGAGGAAAAAATATATGAGCATATCCTCTCATTAACACACCGATGAATCGGGGTGAATCGGAGCCGCACAGATGCCTTCAACCGTTTCAACGGTTTTGTCTCTGAAAACGGTTGAAGCCATACACCTCGATGAATCGAGGTGTTAATGAGACGCATTCTCTCCTCCCTTTACTGAGCGATTACAAGCAGAAGAACTCGCTCTCAAGCCGAGAGCCTGAGTCACAACCCAAATCCAATTCATTGATTAGTTTTTCAAAACACTGGATAGAATGTATTGAATATCATTAACGAGTTTTCGTATGAATTTCCAGATTTTCGTACACGCGGAGGCAAGCGATTGAAGATGGATTCTTGATTTTCAACCACTTGCTGTGTGGCACAAAGATTGATCTTTTTTTCAGCGGTCAAAACCATAATGGCATAAGTTTGGAGAAGCATCGCTTGATGTGTTCTCTCGATGTAGTTGTGTCTTTTCGACAGTAAAAGACCTGCCTTTTTATTGACAGCGACCCGGATGAACGATCCGTGCTGATTTTCGCCGGGCCTCATCACGAAGGAGTCGTTGATGTAGAACAGGCTGCCAGACTGTTGACTCTCTGAAAGGATGAAAATTAGAACTCAGCAGGCTGGCAGCCTGCTGTACCTTTTCTAAGGAGGAAAGAATAATGAGAAGACTCCGCAAAGCTAAAGCGATGGCGTCAGTCTGCGCGCTGGCGCTGATGGCTGCGCTCACTCTGCCGGCATTTGCCACCCCGGCCTTTGCACAGGCGACCACCGGATCAGTCCGAGGCGTGGTCACCGATCAGACCGGCGCAGTGGTTCCTGAAGCAAAAATCACAGCCAAAAATCAGGCCACAGGCGTCGAAAGCCCCGCCTTCCGCTCGACCGCAGACGGTATCTACAACCTTTCGAGCCTCACACCCGGCAAGTACACTCTCACAGTGGAAGCCAACAACTTCAAGAAGTCAGTTTTCACCGACGTTGAAATACGTCTGGGCGAAACTCTCACCCTGGACGTTTCACTCGAACCGGGCGGAGTGAGCGAGACCGTGACGGTCACGGCGGGGACTGAGGAAGTAGTCAAGCGCGAAACGGCTCAGGTCTCTTCGAGCTTCGACGCGCGCAAGGTATCCGAGCTTCCATCGAACGCCGCAGGCGGCGGAATCGACACGCTGGCGCTGCTCGCGCCCGGAGTAGTTCCGGGTCTTGCGGGCAACTCCAACGGCACGACTCTGTCGGTGAACGGCAACCGGTCGCGCTCGAACAACTTCACAATCGATGGACAGGACAACAACGATCTGGCCGTAGCCGGCCCCTCGTTCTTCGTCACCAACCAGGACGCGGTGGCCGATTTCCAGGTCATAACGAACAACTTCTCAGCCGAGTACGGTCGCAACCAGGGCGCGATAGTCAACATCGTGACCAAGTCTGGCACGAACGATTTTCATGGCAGTGCCTTCGAGTTCCACCGCAACCAGAAACTCTTCGACACTCAGACCAACCTTGAGCGACGCAGCCGCATCGCCTCCGATCCTTCTTCCTTCGAAGCTCCGCCGCTGCTGTCGAACATCTTCGGCGGAACCGTCGGCGGCCCTGTGCTCAGAGACAGGGCGTTCTTCTTCGCCAGCTATCAGGGCATCCGTCAGAGCGCGACCACCATCGGGCGAGGCGCGGGACTTGCCCTGCTGCCCGAAGAGTTCACGCGCATAAAGGCGCGGTATCCGAACAACTCGGCAATCGCGGCGCTGGCAGATTTCGGCGCATTCGCTATAACCGATTTCGGAAACGTCCGCCCGCGAACCGATCTCGCAAATCCGTTCGGCACGATCACTCTTCCGATCAATCCGGCGCTGCCCGCCACTGGCGCAAACGCTGCGACCTTTCAGGCCGCTTTCCCCGAACGCAGCTTCAGCACTCCGTTCACTCAGGATGAGGTGAGCGTCCGGGGCGATGTGAAGCTCACTGACAAGGACAGCGTGTGGGGAAGCTATCTTTATCAGGAAAGCAACAACGGCAATGCGCTGGGAGCGAGCAACGGATTTACCGGCGACATCCCGGCCAACACTCACAAGACCGGTGTAACGTGGAATCGTCAGTTGTCAAACACCGCGCTCAATACCTTCTTCTTCTCCTACAGCCGGCTCCTCGTCGATTTCGGAGGCGGGTGCGAAGGGTTGAAGGGCTGCATACCGGGATCGACTTCGATCCTCGACACCTTCTCGACGCTCAACCCCGGCGGTGTGCGCACGACGGCAGGAGCGGCGGGCGGGCTTCAGACGCTCGGCGGCGGCAACAATCTTCCGCAGGGTCGTCTGGTTCAGGTCTATCAGTTCTCCGACACCCTGCGCACGACTCGCGGCAGGCACTCGATAACGGCAGGCGCAGACATTCGCCGACTGGTGAATGAAAGCACCGTGTTGTTCGACTTCAACGGAACATACACCACGTTCAATCCGACCCGCCTGGTTCAGAACAATCCCGGATCGGTCACCTTCGCGGCGGGCGAGCCTACGATTCAGTACAACGAGACCGATCAGTTCTACTTCTTCCAGGACGACTGGAAGATCAAGGATAATCTCACGCTCAACCTCGGAGTTCGCTATGAGTACACCGGACAGCCGGTGAACGAGCTCTTCGAACTGACCCAGGCGCGCGAATCCGATCCGCAGCAGGCGTTCTTCCGCCAGAACCTGCCGATAGAATCGCGCATAGTTCCAAAGCTTGCCGCTGACAAAAACAACTGGGCTCCGCGCATAGGCTTTGCCTACACGCCGAGGTTCGCCAAAGAAGGAATCCTCGGAAAGATCATCGGCGATGATGCGACGGTCATTCGCGGCGGCTACTCGGTGGCCTACGACCCGGCTTTCTACAACATCCTGATCTTCCTTTCGACTTCGACTCCGGTAGTGTTCAACAATCTGGTGGCCAATCCCACGACTGGCGCAGTCCTTCCGGTTCCGAGCGCGCGTCCTACGGCGGGAGCTTTGCAGCAGTTCGTCGTTCAGAACAATCTGGTGGCAAGAAACGTGTTCGATCCGCGACTGCTCTCTCAGTCCGTCCTGCCGCAGGATTTCCACTCGCCCTACGCGCAGCAGTGGTCGCTTGGCGTTCAGCGTCAGATCGGGCGCACCAACGTATTCGAGGTGCGCTACCTCGGAACTCACGGAGTTGGACTGTTCCAGAACCGCGATGCCAATCCTCGGATTGATCGGCTGGCCAACGGATTTACGCGCGTCGTCGGCGGTCAGACGATCACCTTCCCCGGATTCCCGAATCTGGTTCCGCAGGGCGTCACGCCGCTCAGTTGCGTGGACAACACGGCTACGCGCGACAACGAAGCGGCGTGCAACGGGCGGATACTGGCCGGGCGCGGCATCACCACCGAGACAGGCAATCACGCGCAGTCGCTTTATCATTCGTTGCAGGCCAACTACAACGGGCGACTGTTCAATCAACTCACCATCGGTTCGGCCTACACACTGAGCAAGGCTATCGATACGACGAGCGAAGTGGTAGGACTGGCCTCGGCGGGATCGTTCTCGCAGGCGGCCTTCAACATCACGGCTTCCGAGCGAGGCTATGCCGGATTCGATCGTCGTCATGTCTTTTCGGTCAACGGAATATGGGACATCCCGGCGTTCAAGGATCAGAAAGGCGTCATCGGCCACCTGCTCGGCGGATGGCAACTCAACAGCGTTTATCTCATAAGCAGCGGTCGTCGCTACACGATTGCCAACGGGTTCAACAACACATTGAACGCGCTAGGCGTTCCGGTCTACAGCCAGCAGGTGACGGCTGATCGCTTCCGTCCGTTCTTCGGCAACGGGAACGCGGATCGAACGCAGGTGGGCATAACCGGGATCGATGTGCTGCTCGGCGCGGCAGCCTTCGGCTGGAACACGGCGGGAGTTTCGCCGACGACGGCGCTCTATCTGCTCAACGATCTCAACAACGGAGTGGTCACGCCGGTCAGCAAGACGGATGTTTACGCGATCATCAACGGTCCAGGCTCGACTCTGTTGTTCGGCAATCCTTACGGAGACATTCCGCGCAACAGCGAAGTCGCGCCGCGAATCAATCAACTCAACGCCGGGTTCTTCAAGACCACCAACATCAACGAGAGGGTCAAGGTGCAGTTCCGCGCCGAGGTATTCAACCTTCTGAATCATCCTCAGCCGGGATATGGAACTACTTTCGTCAACGCGACCTTCCCTGATCGCAACGCAATCAACGCGGGCTTCCAGGACGGGTTCAATGATTTTGGCGGAATCGAATACGCACGACGTGTCGTGCAGTTCGGATTGAGAGTGGTCTTCTAATCAAAGGCCGATGAATGAAGTTTACTGGGGAGAGGCACAGCGCCTCTCCTTTTTTTTGTCAGTCGGCGACGGCGTAATGCATCTCATAAAAAACAAAAAAACATGTCGAACTTTCTCCATCTGTTGCGGAATATGGGGTGAGGCAAGTTATTCAGGAAGAACTTTCGGCCCTTAGTCGCCGTCGCGCTTTACTGCTTGCGCGCGGACTGTTGGAGAATCAGATTTCTGCGACTGCTCGAAGTCGTTTTCCGAGGCTTCGAGAGAAGTCTTTCGTTCGAAAAACATTTTGAGCGACCTTTCAGTGGTCGATAGGGTGAAGTGTCTCTTGCTCCATGCTTTTTGGGACAGCCCTGTCGTATGTTTTGAGTAAATCGATAAACAACGCACTCAGGAGGAACACAAAATGAAGAGATCGAGAATCAGGCCCATGCTGGGCGCGGGGGTGATATTTGCCATTGCGCTTATGATGTTTTCGCAATCGAGCGTCCCGGTCGGGACGGCTCAGTCTACGGGCGGGTTCGGCGGAGGAATATACGACATAGTTCCTGATTCACCTACGGGTATTTCTTCGGCGGTGACCGGAAGCCCCTTCTTCCTCAGAGGAACGATAGTAAGTCACTCTCCTTTCCCAGGCTGCCAGCCTGCGGGCGCGGCTATGGGAACATGGAGGGCGTGGGGGGTGATAGGCGACGGCGGCAGAGTGGTGATGAACCACAGCCTGACATTCGAGCCGCTCAATGGTTCGCTCGAACTTCAGGGGACGACCGGAGTGACGCTGGCGACCGATCCGGCATCTCCCAATCTGTCAGCGCCGGATATGGTGAACGGTCCGACCGAAGTACTCAGCCTGGTCGGAGGGGCAGGCACTTTCAGAGGCGCAAATGGCGAGGCGCAGATAAGACCATATTGCACGTCGAATCCTTTGGCGCCGTTCAGGTATGACAAACCATTTTGCCTGGTCTATAAAGAGAAGAAGCGCAGGCCGGTAGACGATTAACAATTCGTACTTTGTCAATTGCCATTGGTCATTTGCTAAAACGGTGAATGATCGATGGTGATTGAGCCTTTGCAGAACACCATCATTGCTTTGCATCCGCTCGTCACGAACGAGATGCAGTGGAGGACCCAATGAACACTCGCCCCCATCGTGTGTTGAAAGTCGCAGTAACGATCAGCGGTGTTATGACGCTGATGATGTTAGCGAGTTCGGTGAGTCCGCAGTACTCATCGTTGTTGCCCACCGCGACAGTATCGGCTCAGACTGGCAGTCTGCTGCGAACGGTTGATGTTCCAGCTTCGGCTCAATGCAGTTCCGGTATCGGCACCTCTGTCGCACTCGTTCCGGGATTGTTGATTGGGCGACCGGAGTTTCCCATTCTTCTGGTCACCAGTTGTTTTGCCGGCGGCAGCCAGGCGAGTCAGCTTTACTTTCTCGATCCATCGACCAACCCGGCGACTCTTGTTCACACTATCACGACAAGTCCAACGCCCAGCCAGGGCTGGGGATCGCTTTCCCTGCGCGGCAACAGGGGAGATTTGCTGGCTTGCGGCAGTCTGACAAATGGCAGCCACCCCCTGTACAAAATAAATATCAATCCGGGCGATGGAGTCCCGGATGGCACGGCAATATTTCTTTTCAATTCCTCCGGCAGTCACGCCATTTGCGATGGCATCACCTGGGATAGCGGCGACAGCACGATATTCCAAAGCACCGACGTCTCCTCAACCATCAATCACTACAGCGAAACAGGCGCTCTTCTCGGGACGATTCCATCCCCTTCAGGCTGCCCAAACAGCGGGTTGTCCGTAGGCGGTTCCAGTTTGTTCGCCGCCTGTAACGGCATTCTAACCATCCATCAAATAGACAAGGCCAATGGGAATATCGTTCGCTCCTTCCCCAGCGCCGGCACACGCACAGAAGACCTGGAGTGCGATCCGATTACTTTCTCCAGCATGGGGAAAGATGCAATGTGGTCTAAGGACGCCTTCACCAATCAATTGTTCGCTTTCGAGATCCCGGCGGGTACTTGCGGCTTCGCAGGCGGACCGCCCGTTCCGACTCCTGCGCCCTGCGCGGACACCGACGGCAACGGCAACCCGGACAATGACGGCGACGCTCTTTGCGACAACTGGGAAGCCAACGGGATCGACTTCAATAATGACGGGCAGATCGATTTTAATCTTCAGGGCGCCAACATCAATACGCCGGACATCTATGTCGAAATTGACTGGATGGAATCGCACCAGCCAAATATGGACGCTATCAATGATGTGGTCGCCAGCTTTGCAGCAAGGGGCATCAATCTGCATGTGCAAGTCGACGAGCAGGCCGTTGCCCATAACAACGATCTGTCCTTCCAGCCCTGTACCGGTCCGGGAGGGGCCGGGGTTCCGGATTTCGATAGCGTCAAGGCAGGTCATTTCGGCACAGCCAGCGAACGATCCGGCGCTAACAGCATCAACATTCTCAACGCAAAGCGATTTGCGTATCATTACTCTCTGTTCGTCCACAACCTCCTGGGGCTGGGCAGCACATCCGGATGCGCTGAGATTCAGAGCAACGATCTGGTTGTTTCTCTGGGCTCATGGTCTCCCCTGGGCTTTCACTCCGTAGGCAACCGGGATCAGCAGGCTGGCACTTTTATGCATGAGATCGGTCATAACCTGGGCCTTTTCCATGGAGGTGGAGACCCCTTCATAAACTGCAAGCCCAACTACCTGAGCGTCATGAGCTATTCCCGCCAGTTCGATAACAATCCGATTCCTGGTCGTCCATTAGACTACTCAGACACTCCTCTTCCCCTGCTGAGTGAAGGGATTCTCAGCGAACCGGCAGGCATTGGCGGACCTTCGTTGCTGACTGTCTATGGCCCTCCTGCGGCGACCAGGCCGGCAGTGACGGCGCCAGCGCAGGCTGTTCAGTTAGGCTCTCAGTGGGTCGTGCTTACTCCTGCCAACCAACCCGTCGATTGGAACAAGGATGGCGACTTTGCTGATATGTCAGTAAGCGCCGACATCAACCTTATGCCCGCTGCCGGTTGCAGCGGGTCTGGCGTCGATCTTGCAGGCTATGACGACTGGGCCAATCTGAAATACAACTTCCGCGCTTCCACGGATTTTGCCGACGGAGTTCACCTCAGCACGCTTGCCGCTCCTGAATTAACTCTTGAGGAAGCCTTGTCGCTCAGTTCTGATAATGATGGCGACGGTGTGCCCAATCTGGCCGACAACTGTCCGCTGATCGCCAATCCCGGCCAGCAGGACAGCAATGGCGACGGCGTCGGCGATGCCTGTTCGATTTCTTTCAATATCTGTTTGCAGGATGACAGCAACGGCAACCGGTTCCAATTCAACTCAACCACTGGTGATTATATGTTTACCAGGTGCAGCAACGGCTTCAGCCTGACCGGAATAGGCTTGGTGACGATCAAGGGATCCTCGATAACGCTGCAAGACAACAAGGCTGATCGAAAGATACTGGCTAGAGTTGATAACAGCATAAAAAGAGGCACAGCATCAGCCCAAGTCTATTCTCCAGGCGCTACCTTCACCATTACGGATAGAAACACGGCCAACAGTACCTGCGCCTGTCCGTGATGTGAATACTCTCAATCGACCGCGCTTTATCTGTCAAACGATCTCTCCAGCAGCGTCGTCACACCGGCCAGCGCGGAATCGAATACGCCCGACGGAGCGCGCAGTTCGAACTGAGAGCGATCTTCGATCTAAAGCAGTTGAGCGAAACCTCGAAGGGGAGAGGCACCGGGCCTCTCCCCTTTTCTTTCGGTCAATGAGTTTTCGGCATCCTGAAAACTCTGACTATCATTTCGGCTGTGGGCTGGGGTTGCCGCCGTCGAGGACGAATTTCCACGAGCCGTCGGTTTGCTTCTTCCAGACCGTCAGGTAATGACCATAGCTTGTGCGCGGCTTGCCTTCAGCGTCAGTCTCTTTCGTGGTGGAATAGCCGATGGTAAAACCCAGGTCGCAGCTTGCGCTCATTTCGCCTTTGACCGGTTTCCATACGAGCGAGCCGCCTGAAGGTTTTTCTCCGAACGCCGCGCGTATGGCTTCTGCGCCTTTGAGTCCCGTCCCGATCAAACCGACAAGAACGCCGTCTGCGGCGATGTAAGAGGTGAAGGCTTCGCCTGCCCATCTTGCCTCCGACAAGGCCGAGAAATCCGAATCGGCTTTGATGATGGCTGCGAGAGATTGTTCGATATCAGCCTTCGAGTGTTTCGATTCGACGGGCGGAACCGATTGAAGATCGGGCAAGACAGTGGGCGCTGATCGAGCGGGGTTGATGAGCAGCGCGGCAATCTTCCATCTTCTGTCCTGCTTTTTCCAGAACAGCAGGTAGACAGCGTGGCTGCTCTTTTGGCTGCCGTCAACGTTTTTCATTGAGAACTCCGCCGCGCCCGAAGTGTAGCCCATATCTCCCGCGCCGGATACGCCTGCCCGCAGCGCGCGCCAGTTCGAAAAATTCCGTTCAGTTTCTTCGGCAACGAAAGCGCGTATGGCATCCCTGCCCGTGATGACAGGCTTTCCCGCCGCGATGATGTTGCCGTCATCAGCGAGAAAATTGAGGTAAGCTTTCTGAACGCCGTTTGCGGCAAGAGACGCGCCGAACTGTTGATCGGCTATGAGCAGTTCCTCGAAGTCAGTCGCGCTGTTTGAAGCATTGAGGACTCCTCCATCGGCTTTGCCGAGCGATGCGATAGCAATCACCAACAGCGTGAATATACTTTTTTTCATTATGAAGCTCCCTGATTGAAATCCGCGCGGATGCAGAACGCTGATTATATCCCGGCATCGATGAAGAAAAATCTGCGGTTTTGTAAAAACAGGCAAAAGATTTCGAGAAGTTGTAAAAAGAGCGCGCGACCTGCGCCCTGACGACAACTGATGCCGTCAGTAAAATTCCGCCTGTTTCCGAGTGACATCAGGAATGCTCACCGTGCGAGCTTGCCCTTCAAGCCATCGCGACTCGCAGGAGGATTGCGGATTGCAGGAAAGAATCAGGTTCTCCCACCAGGCCAGAGATTCTGCTTCACTCTCACAGGATAATTTCTGGAAGAAGTTCTGCCAGGTCATTCCGGCGCAGGTCATTCCGGCTGGAAGCGCGCTTTTCAAACAGGGTAGCCTCGCGCAGGATATCTTCCTGATAGACTCCGGCATCGTCAAGCTCGTCTGCTCGAATGAAAACGGCAAGGAAACAATCGTCGGCCTGCGCTCTCGCGGAAGTGTGCTGGGCGCAGCGGCAATCACACTCGATAAACCGCTTGCTGCGTCGGCTATAACGCTCAACAACTCCGCAGCGCGCCGCCTGCCCGCCGCCGGATTCATTCATCTGGCGCGGACAGACCCGGAGCTTGCCTGGCGGTGCTTCCAGTCGCAAAGCGCGGAGCATTACCAACAGGTCGATTACATAGCGCGGCTGGGCAACTTTACGGCAGGGCGTCGCCTTGAGCATCTGATCCTGCAATTGATCGATTTGCTTGAGGTGAGAATCGATCAGAAGCGTCTGCGCTTTCGACTGCCGCTGACTTATGAAGAGATGGGCGCGCTTATCGGCGTCGATCCGACGTATGTCTGCAAGCTGATGGGCAGGCTTGAGCGCGAAGGAAAGCTCAAACGCGACCGGGGGTGGTTAATCATTACCGACTCGCAGAAGCTTTTCACAAACCACGAATGACCTGTTCGTTTTGGTCCCCGCAATCGAAGGCCCCCCTGTTTTTTCAAGCCATCCTGCACTTTTGCAAGGACAGGGTTGCACAAGTTTAATGACACCGCTCCATCTGTTCTGATAAAGTCGCAGCCGCATTCAAAGCGCGGCTGTCTGCATCGGCCCGCGCTCAAGTGAAGTTCTGACGAAAATTTTATCTTCGCCGTGTCGAGGTCTGAACTGTGGGTATCTGTGTGCCCGAAAGAGGTTGAAATGAAATCATACGATCGCGCAAGCATGATCCGAGTTCTCATCGTCTTCATCATGATCGCTGCCATAGCCTTCCCGACTTCTCCGTCACAGGCCGAAGCGATTAGCGGAGGAACCCGCGAGGCGGTCGATTCGACGATTCACTTCTTTCGCAACGGGTCGAGCTCACTCATAAGCAATGCGACCCTCGCCCTGCCTCCGCAAAACAACGGCGGCAGCAGTCCGCAGGATCGCGCATCGAGAGTAACAAGCTTCGCATACTGCCCCCAGCGCGTGATCCTTTATACCGGCGAGCAGTGCAGGCTCTCTCCGCTGCCGCTTGACGGCACTGGCAACTGCGTTCATGGCGTTGCCTGCTCGTGGCAGACAAGCAACGGTTCAATCGCTCAGATCGCTTGCGACGGAACTGTCACGGCCATGCAGGCGGGGCAGACATCAGTGACAGCGACCATCGGCTACGCCTCGACCACCACCACGATCGAAGTTCGCAACGGACCGAGACCGCAGATGACCGATGCGCAGTGGGACGCCGATCACGCGCAGGACTGCACAGGCACGGCAAGCGCGCCCCTCGTTTTCGAGCCGGACGAGCCACGAAACAAGCCCAGCGCAGCAAAGCCTTTCAACGCCACAGGCCATCCGCGCTACAACCCGAACCTTGCGGCTATGGCAAGCTCCGCAGGGACGGATGATCAAGTGGGTAGTTCCAATTTCAGTATGGGAATTCCGATCTTCGCAGCGCCGGGGCGAGGGGTCAGCGCAGGCGTCGCGCTCGTCTACAACAGCCGGATGTGGACGAAGGAAGGCAACACGATGGTCTTCGACTACGACCAGGGATGGCCCGCGCCCGGATTCCGACTCAACTATGGTCGATTGGTTCTCAACTACGATGTTGCGAGCGGTTTGGGCAATCATCTCCTTATCCAACCCGACGGCACGCGCCTGCCGCTCATCAGGCAGGGATTAACCAACAAGTACCTCAGCGGAGACGGACAGCACATCGAGCTTGATACTTCGGCTGTGCCTTACGAACTCACTTATCCGGACGGCACGGTTGTCAAATACGAAGAGGATAACAATCGCTGGCTGCCCAAAACTGTCGAGGATGTGGACGGCAATTCGTTCAGCATCACTTATGTCAACCGCAATGACTGTTCGAGCGTGCGAAGAGTCGGGTCCTGCACCTGCGGAAGCAGCGGCACGTGCAGCAAGCCGGCGCGACAGGCCATCGACCGCATAACCGACTCGCTCGGTCGGCACTACACTTTCTGGTACTACGGCGACGGCTCTCTGGCCGAGATTCACGCGCCCGCTTATGACAATAACCCCAACGCGGAGCCGCCCGACCGCACGGTGGCCAAGTTCTTCTATGAATCAGTCCAGCTTTCATACAACTTCGGCTCGATGCAGGTCGAAGGCGTGCCGACGGGCGGGCAGATGACCGCGCTCAAGCGGGTCTTCTTCCCGGACACCGGGCACGGGTATGTCTTCGACGAATACTCAGGCTATGGAATGTGTCAGCGCGTATCGATGCGGCTTGGGATGACGGACACTGTCGATGGAACGACGACCGCTTACACACGATACGTCTATCAGACGACAGGCGCGCTTTCCGACGCGCCCAGGTTCGCCGAGCGCCAGGAATGGTGGCAGGACAAGGCTTTCGCAAACGGCGATGCTGATTCTATGGCTTCGGTTTTCACCTACGGGCGGACGACCGACTCGACAGCCAAGACGGCGACCAACACGATAACTTCCCCGGCCAACAACGAGCGCATCGAGATGGTCTCGAACGACGATCAACAGTCTTCGGAATTCGGGTTGTTGAAGACGCACAGTGTCGTCGATGCCATCACCAACGCCATACTTTTCGAGCAGAACTACGAATACACCGACTCGTCTTCGCAAAGCGGGACACAGCGCACGCGGATGCTCACGACTCCCGACAACAAGGATTCGGACAAGACCCGCACCGATATGGTCTACGGAACTTATGGCCGACTGATGGAAGAGATCGAGTTCGGCTTCAAGGACGGAGGCGGCTTCAAGAAGAGGCGTCGGACGGTTTACAGTTATTTCGACAACAACGGCGATCCGTCTTATCTGGACGTCGAGCACCGGAAGATTTATGCGGCCTGATCCTTATCTCCCAAGTTACGATATTACAAATCCGCAAACACTGAATCGGTATGCCTATGTAATCAATAAACCGGTAAGTTTTATTGATCCGCTGGGTCTTATTCAGGCTCAACCCGGTTGGAAATGTTTTCCTGATCCGTCTATCCCGGCTGTGAGTATTGCGTGGATAAGGACGGCGTTGTCTACATTGGAGTAAACTGTAAACCTCAAGGCCAACTTCCCGGACAAGGACCTTCTACTGGTACGACTACAATAGGGCCGGTAAAAATTGGTTTCTCAGATTGTCTTAAGAAGATATTTGGTTCTGC